>JACQWA010000089.1 GCA_016209425.1 Candidatus Rokuibacteriota bacterium | reverse complement strand
CTCCGGACCACCGGACCCTTCAGCCTGGACTTCAGGTTCCTCCAGACCACGGCGGAGGGCCTGAAGGCGGCGGACCGCAACGGCGACGGCACGTTCGAGGAGGCGAATACCTTCTTCGGCCTCGCCCCGTCGTCGGACCCGTTCGTCGAGGTGGCGCGCCGCGAGTTCATCCACGGACTCCACGAGCGCCTCGCCAACTCCCCCTGGGCCGTCACCGCGGGCGGGGCGACGACGCAGATCCACGAGGGGAGCAACTTGCCGGTACCCTGCTTCAGTTGTCAGGACAATAAACCCACCCTGTTTGCCACAAACGTATGTGTAACCAACTTGCTGTTCCCATTCGTGACAAATCGGGCCGGATTCGACACCGGCTTGCCGGTGACGGATCAGGCCGGATTCGACAGGGGCACCCGGCTGATTGGCCGGTTCCAGAACGTGCCGGTCGGCGTCGAAGTGTTGTACCAGGGGATACCAGTCGTGCCGCCTGACACTCAGGCTCTGCCGTATATCCGCCTAAGGAATGTCCGACTTGGCCCCTCCCAACTAACCGAAAATGAAATTTTGGCATTGGGACGCTCCGTGGTTGTGGCAGTCGGCCGCTCCACGCTCTACACCAATGCGGCGGGGACAGCGGTCGCCTTTGGTGACGTCTATCCCACCGGGGAGATCAAGGGCGGCGTCCTGGTCCCGGCGAACGCCCAGGAGGCGTTCCTGCAGCTCCCCGGGAACCTGCGGACCTCGAATCCGCTGCTGATCTTCCCGGATCAGGGACAGCGCGGCCTCTTCAACCTCTCCCTCCAGCAGCCCTACAACCCCGGCGGTCTCGGCGGCAACAGCCGCGGGCTCTCGGATCTTGAGCTAGAAATCCTTGATAGGCCACGGCAGGACCCCCTACCATTTCCAGAACGCTATCGATGATGCCGCACTTTCTGCGTGCCGCCAGCCTCCTCTTCGTAGCGCTCGGGGTGAGCTCGCTCGCCTTCGCCGGCCACGGCAGTAATCTCGGAAGCTACGGGACCAACTTCTCTCCGGCTGTCCTCACCGGCCAGGTAACGAGCGCGGGATCTCCCGTGGCAGGAGCGCGCGTCTCGACCATTGCCGGCCACTCGACTGCTACCGATGCCACCGGCAACTATACCCTTCATTTGGACGCTCCCGGCATCTATACGGTTACGGCTCAGACCGCCACGAAGACGGCGACGGGCACCGTAGAGGTCTCTTTAGGTCAAACCTTCACCCTCGACCTGGCTCTGGCTGGAGGCACGGCAGAAAAAGGCAAGCTGGTGGTTTCTCCGAAGAGGGTCGAATTCCCCCTCACCAATGTGGGGGGCATGGCGACACGCGATCTCACGATAAAAAATCGGGGCAGCGGGCCGCTCAACGGGACTGTGGGGGCATTGGCTGGGTCATTCAGCGTGGTTTCCGGGGGAGGGGGTTTCACGCTGGCCTTTGACGAGACGAAGACAGTGACCGTGCAGTTTGCCCCCACCGCTGCGGGGAAATTTCCAGATGAGCTGAAGATCACCAGTGATGATCCCAGGAAGCCTTCTCTTCGTGTGAAGGTTATCGGCTCGGCTGTGAGTCCGAGGCGGCCCTCGCCCACGGGCGGGCGCAACAAGTAGCGGCCGAGCTGCCCGAGGCGGGCCCGGTTGGTGGCGCTGCATGGTCGGGAACTACCGCCCGAGAAGCTCCGTCAGGGTTTCAGCAGGACCTTGATCGCGCGGTCTTCCTTCCGGTCGAAGATCGCGTAGCCGCGGGGGGCGTCTGCCAGCGGCAGGGTGTGCGTGATGATGCGCGCCGGCTGGAGCTTGCCCACCCGCACCAGCGGCATCAGCGGCACGATGTAGTTCCGCGCGTTGCAGATCCCCATCTTGAGGGTGAGATCCTTGAAGAACGCCTCCCGGGCCGGGAAGCCGATCGACGCTTCCACGTACACGCCCACCGACGAGACGGTGCCCCCCGCGCGCACAGCCTGGATGGCCTGGGCGAACGGAATCTCGTGCCCGACGGCCTCCAGCACCACGTCGGGGCCACGCCCGGCCGTCGCCGCCCGGAGCTGCTCGATGGGATCGCCCCGGTCGAGGTCGACCGGCGTCGCCCCCAGCTCCTCGGCCAGCTTCAGGCGGTAGTCGACCCGATCGACCGCAAAGACGCGGGCGGGGCCGAAGAGGTGAGCCGACTGGAGCGCCAGGAGCCCCACCGGGCCGCAGCCGAAGACCGCGACGGTATCTCCGGGTCTGATCCCGCCGTTCTCGGCGCAGGCGTACCCGGTGGAGAGGATGTCGCCCAGGAAGAGCGCCCGCTCGTCGCCCAGGTCGGCCGGAATCCTCTCGCACATATGATCCGCGAAGGGGACGCGGATCCGCTCGGCCTGCCCCCCCGGAAACTGCTTTCCGAAGCGCCCCCCGAACACCGCACGCCCGGTGGTCGAGCACTGGGTCGGGAGCCGCCGGAGGCACCATTCACAGCGGCCGCAGGAGATGGAGAACGGCGCGACGACGCGGTCCCCCCTGGAGATGGCCCGGACGTCGCGGCCCACGTCCTCCACGATCCCCATGAACTCGTGGCCCATGATCGCGCCGGGCTCGACCACGGCGCGGCCATGGTACTGGTGGAGGTCCGACCCGCACACCGCGCTCGTCGTGATCCGCACCACGGCGTCGGTCGGCTCGACGATCCTGGGGTCGGGAATGGACTCGACGCGCACGTCACCGACTCCGCGGAATGCGATCGCCTTCATGCTTGACCTCCGGTCTGATAGAGGTAGAGGGCCGCGCCGCCGCGAATGGTCGCGTCCTTGTCCATGCTGAGGATCTCGATGCGCGTGCTGGCGAGCGCCCGGGCGAAGGCATAGCGCCCGGTCTGGTCCCGGATCTCCCGCTCCCTCGGCTTGAGCGACTTCGCCACGCTGCCGGCGAGCAGCAGCAACTCGGGATTCAGCCCATTGACGATGACGGCGAGCCCCGCGCCCAACGCCTGGCAAACCTCCTCGACGATCTCCCGCGCCACGGGGTCACCCTGGTCCGCCAGCAGGAATACCGTCGCGGCGTCCACGGGGCGCTTCAGTCGCTCGGTGCCCTGGAGCGCGATGTCGGTCCCCGACACATAGGTCTTGAGGCACCCCCGGCCACCGCAGATGCAGGGGCGCCCGTCGAAGTTGATCGGGACGTGGCCCAGCTCGCCGCCGTATCCCCCCCCGCCGCGGTGGAGCCGCCCGCCGAGGATGATGCCACCGCCCACGCCCGTCCCGAGGGCCAGCACGACGAGCGAGCTCGCTCCGCGGCCAGTGCCGAACATCCACTCTCCCAGAGCCAGCACATTCACGTCGTTGTCCACGAAGACGGGGAGGCGGAGGCGCTCGGCGAGCGTTTCGGCCAGCGGCACCGACGCCAGCTCCGGGACGTAATTGATGTCGGCCCCGACGGCGCCGCGGTCGGCGTCCACCGCGCCCGGCACCCCGATGCCGATCCCGGCCACGTCGATGCTACGGGAGCGGGCGGCCTCCCGGAGCCCCTGGAGAAGATCTAGAAGGGTCGCGAGCGCTGTGCCGGGACCCGCCTTGTGCGTGGGCGTCTCGACGTGGGTCAGCACGCTGCCGTCCGGGCTGACGAGGCCGGCCGCCGTGGTCGTCCCTCCCACGTCGATGCTCAGGATCGCCTCACGACCCGAGCCACGTAAAGTGGCTCGGGTGCCCGCAGCGGTGGTTCGCCTCCGCTCGCGCATCACGCCAGCTCCCCGAAGTGGCAGAGGCAAATCCCCCTCGCCACGACGGCCTCGCGCACCGCCGGGTCCGTCAGCCCCCTCAACTCCTCCTCGCGCTGGCGGCCATAGCGGCTGTACGCCAGGTCCCGGTCGAAGTAGCCGGGATGAGTCATGAACTCGGAGACGCCGTCGGGCAGCGAGGCCAGCTGGGCCAGGAGCCGCTCGGCCGACCAGCACGGCTCTGGGCCCGACTCGCCGAAGAAATGATCCGGCGTGCGCAGCTTGAGCCGGCGCGCGGCGGCGCGCACCCGGTCATCCGGGCTCCTCACGGGAAGCTTGAGAGCCCTAGCGAAGTCGAAGATCAACCCCTGGATCGGCGCGTGGCGCCCGACATGGTGATGGCTGTCGAGATGGCTGGGAAACCGCCCCATGAGCTTTCTGAAGGCGTCGATCTGGGTGCCCAGCTCGATCCGCGCCTCGTCGGCCGTGGCCCGCGCCGCCGCCTCGCGCGCGTCTCGGATGAACGCCCCCTCGCCGTCCACGAGGGAGGGCACGCGCGTGGGGTCGGAGACGGGAGTGCCCAGGGTGAGGTTCAGGTGCAGGCCGACTCCGAGGTCCGATCCCTTCAACTCCTCCACGAGTGCAGGATCGACCTCCCGGTTGACGAGCATCGTGGTGCTCGTGACGATGCCTTTCCGGTGCGCCTCGAGAATCCCCCGGCTCACGCCCGCGGTCAGGCCGAAGTCATCGGCGTTCACGATCAAGCGCTTCACCGCGGCTTGGTCCCCTGAACGACGAAGCGCTCGACCGTCCTGGGCAGGCCGGTCCGCGGGAGCACCCCCTCGGTGTCGACGCTCCGGATGTGGTCGAGCCGCTCGTAGCCGATCCGCGGGAAGGCCTGAACCTCCCGCCCGATGACGCGCGGGGCCAACCCCACCGCCTCGAGCTTGGCCATGGCGGCCTTCTGGCCGAGGAAGGCAAAGAGCGTGAACACCAGCCGGCCGCCGGGAGCCAGGTGGCGCGGAGCGCCCTGGATGGCCCGATCCAGGATCTCCCAGCCATCCACGCCGCCGTTGTCCGCCGCCGCCACCGGATCCGACCGGTCGCGCCCGGGCGGCGTCGGCATCTGGGGGGGGTTGGTGCAGATCAGGTCGAACGTCATTCCGGCGACCGGCTCGTAGCAGTCCCCGAGCCTCACCTCAACGCGATCGGCCGCGCCGTTGAGCGCGGCGTTCTCCCGGGCGCACGCGACGGCCTCGGGGACCACGTCCGTGGCCACGACCCGGCAGCCGGCCCTGGCGGCGACAACCGCGGCGAGACCGGCGCCGGTGCCCAGCTCCAGCACGCGCTCCCCCGGCCGGAGCTCCAGGTGCCGGCAGAACAACAGCGAGCCGGCCTTGGGGACCTGCACGCCCTCGGCGATCTTGAAGAGCGCCCCCCGGTAGACATAGACCAGCACCCCCTCGTCCGCCGAGACCATGCCGACCTACCGTCCGAGGACCTTTCTGAAATAGAGGCGGAGCGCTTCCTTCAGCTGGGCCCGCGCGCCTGCGGACGTCTTGGCGTCCTCGAGCTCCTCCAGGTCCAGCTGAAGCGGCACGCCCTCCTTCTTGACGCCGTCCAGCTCGGCCGTGAGCCCGCAGCGCTCGTCGGACTCGGTGAAGACGATCTTCGCCTTCTTGAAGCTGCCGTCGTCCTGGGCGATCTGCTGGATCGTCTCGGTCAGGAGCTGCTTGATCGCCTCAGCCTCCCCCGCGGGAACGGTCGAGAACGCGGCGACGAGATTGATCTCAGCCATGGCGGGTCACCGTTCGCCGTCCCAGACCTTCAGGATATCGGCGTGGGTCTTGGCGGCGTTGGCGCGAATGGCGAAGCTGATGGCCTCGCGGACCTCGTCCTCGGTAGCGCCGGCGGCCCTGGCACCTGCCAGGTCCCGCTTCGCTCAGTGGGTGTTGCCCGCCGCCAGGTTCGCGGCCAGGTAGCAGAGCGAGGCCGTCTTCGGGTCCAGGATACCCTTCTTGTAGCGCCAGCTGGCGATCACCTTCTCTTCAACCATATCGTCTCTCCTCCGTCACGAAGTGGTCCCTTCAGACGAGCCAGTCTACCACGGCCCGAGAGACGGTAGAAACGCCCGCTTCGCGATACCTACCGGCCGGATCGGGCGTGTTCGAGCGCGGGCTTGGCCCGCGCAACCCTGTTCGTGGGGGAGGCCTCGGAGGGGGCCGTCCAGGCCCCCTCCGATCTCCTATGGGTGGAGGAAGGCGCGGTGATACTGCGTGATGTCCGTCAGGGTGTTTCCGTCGAAGTACAGAGTCCAGCCCGGCGGGTAGAGCCACGCCTCCTTCGCCTTTGGCTTCACCATTGGCCAGAACTTCCTCGCCAGCAGTTCCATTCGGGCCGGGTCGTCGGTCGTCTCCTGGGGCTTGCCCAACAACAGGGAGACCTCTTCCTTCGTCATCCCCACCGTGACCTGGCGCCAGAAGCGTAGCTGGCCGGCCCGCGGGGTATATGCCACCTCGGAGTTTCTGGCGAGGTACGCGCGCACCCGCCGGTCCAGCTCGTCCTCAAAGGTCCGACTCTCTTCGAAGCGCGGGCTGCGGCCGTTGGCAGCCCTGAAGTTGGTCTTCCAGATGTCGTCGGCGGTGGGACCCTCGACAGTCCGCTGCTCGATCGTGAAGATGGCGCAGCCACCGAGGAGCACCGCCAGGAGAAGCAGGATCGTCGAAGGTCGGAGGACGCGCATGCGATCGTCCCGCCTCAAATCAGCGCCGACTCCAGGACAATCCCCCGGTCGATGACCCGCGCCGCCTGGCCCAGGAGCGTCGCCAGGGGCATCGCCACCTCCGGGGACTCGGCCAGCTGGCGCAGGAGGTCGATCAGCCGGCGCATCGCCCGGATCAAGTCTCCCTCGTGACCGCCGAAGGATTCCTCCACGATGCCGACCCAGTCGTCATCCCCCGAAGCCCACCGGAAGACCGACGGCATGAAACCGGGATGGACGCCCCCCGGCAGCGTCAGGTGACGGGCGCGCTGGGCCTGCCGGACGGCCTCGGCGGCGGCATCCATCTGGTGAAGCTTCTTCCGGATCCGCGGATGCTTCTTCAAGAAGAGACGCCACGCGGCGGTTTCCCCGGAGCGGGACTCTTCGATCAGGCCGGAGCAAAGCGCGGCCGCCTCGGCGAGGGGGGCGCCGTCCAGGATGCGGCGGTCGACCATCTCCGCCACCAGCAGCTCGTTGTCGTGGCGGAGCCCCGCCACGAGTCTCCCCTTGGCCAGGAGGCTGCCGGCCTTTACCGCGCCGAATTCCTCAAGCACCTCCACGACCCGACAGAACTCCTGCCAGTACGCATTCTTGAGCGCTGCCAGCGCCTCATCTCGCTGGCGGAACTTGGTCTCGATCTTCTCGAGCTCCTTCCAGGCCTGGTCGCACTGGGGCTGTGACCCCCAGGGGCAGCGGTGGCATTCGATGGTGGAAAGCTCGGCGTCGCGGCCGTGCCCCCGTTCTCGCTCGAGAAGATCGGCGACCGACAGCTGCCCAAGTTGCTCCAGCAGGCCATCCTGGCGCTGGCGCCAGTCGCGGGGAACCGGCAAGGGGGGCGTGGCCCACAAGACTTTCTTGATGTTCCCGGACTTGACCCGCACCACCGCGCCATGAGGCAGGAGGGCGTCCACGAGCACCCGAGACCCCCGGACGCTATGAACGGAGAGAACCGCGCCCAGGCTGCCTGCGCCACGCCGGCGGATCAGGATGAGACGCCCCGGCTCGGCCTCGGCCACGGCTTCGCCGCGTCGGGGGCGGCCCCGCCCGAAGGCCCGCCGCTCTGCTTCCACCTCAGCGCGGAGCTGCCGGTAGCGCCCGATACGGGAGAAGTCGCCGCACGGCGCCTTGTGGCCGCGCGCGTCCGCCAGCGTCGCGCGCAGGCTCTCGACCTCGCGCTCGAGCCCGCGGATCCGCTTCAGATTCTGATACTGGCCGAAGGAGGACTCAACGGTGCGCCGAATCGTGTCCGCATCGTTCCCCGTCCCGAGCAGCAGGGCCACCGAGCCGTAGCCCAGCCGGAACTGGCTCTCGACCGGCTCGGCCGGGCCGTCCACCGTCCGCAGAGCTTCCTCCAGGCTGTCGCGGCTGTCGAGGGCGATCACGCACTTGCCCTCCGGATCGATCCCCCGTCGGCCGGCCCGCCCGGCCATCTGCGTGAGTTCGTTATGCGTGAGGCTCCGGAATCCCGTGTCGCTCCGCTTGGTCAACCCCTGGAGCACCACGCTCCGGGCGGGCATGTGGATGCCGAGGCTCATCGTCTCGGTGGCGAAGACGACCCGGCAGAGGCCCCGCTCGAACAGGAGTTCGATGAGCCGCTTGAGGCTCGGCAGGATGCCCGCGTGGTGGAGTCCCACCCCCATCCCGAGGGCCTGGAAAATGGTCTGGTTCAGGGGGGACTCGGCCATGGTCGGGCTGTCCCGGGTGGCCTCCCGGATCGCCTCGTCCACCTCGCGCTGATGCGCCCGGGACAGGAGCGATTTGCCCTCCGCCAGGTAGCTCTCCATCGCCCGCTCGCACCCGGCCCGGCTGAAGATGAAGTAAATCGCCGGGAGCCAGCCGCGCCCGTCCAACTCCCCGATCACGACCGTCGGGTCCGCCACGCGGCGGGCCTCCCAGCGCCCGCGCCGAACATCTCGCTCCCCGCCCGCGACCCACCGTCCCTCCTCGGCGAAGCCGCTGAGACGAACCCTGCCCTGGCTGACCGCTTCCAGGGTGTGAATCTCGCCGGAAGCATCCGCCAGCAGATACTCGAGCGGCACCGGCCGATCCGGATGGATGATGGGGACGATCGGGCGGTGGACGAGGGTGATCCAATCGGCGATCTCGGCGATGTTGGCGACCGTGGCCGAGAGCGCCACCAGGGCCGCTTCCTTGGGGGCGTTGACGATGATCTCCTCCCAGACCGTGCCGCGCCCCGGGTCGCCCATGTAGTGGCACTCGTCGAGAACGACCGTGGCCAACCCCGGGAGGCCGCCCGCGTAGAACATGTTGCGGAGGATCTCGGTGGTCATGACCAGCACCGGCGCCCGCGGGTTGACCTTGACGTCGCCGGTCAGAATCCCCACCTCGGCGACGCCGAACTGGCGGCAGAAGTCGGCGTACTTCTGGTTGGAGAGCGCCTTGAGGGGAGTCGTGTAGGCGATTCTCCGATGCCGCGACAGGGCCTGGTAGATGGCGAACTCGGCAATGAGAGTCTTCCCGGCTCCGGTGGGGGCCGACACGATGACCGAGTTCCCTTCCAGGATCGCACGCACGGCGGCTACCTGAAAGCCGTCGAGCGGGAACGGGTAGCGCGCCTGGAAGCTGCGGTACAGGTCGAGGTCGCTCGCGCCGAGGCGACCCGCCCGGTAGGCCGCCTCTAGCTCCTTCGGCAGAATGTCGGTGAGAATGAGGCTCCTCCTCCTCCGCTTCAGCCTACCACGGGCTTGCCCCCGGCGAAAATCGAATGCTAAGCTTCACGCAACGGGCCATCCCTCCCCAAGGAGCCTGCGGAAATGAAACTGACTGGAAAGGTCGTGCTGATCACCCACGTGAGCGAATTCATGGGGCCGGCGCTGACGGAGGAGTTCGCGCGGGAAGGCGCGACGCTCGCCCTCCATGACGCCACCGAGTCCGCGGCGCGCCCCGCGGTGAAGATCGCCCGTGGGCACGGGCGCACCGCCGTCGCGATGGCCGGCGATCTGACCCGCTCGGCGGAGTGCGACCGGCTGGTCAAGGGCGTCGTGGACCGCTTCGGCGCGCTGGACATCCTGGTCAACAATAACGCCTTTCCCCCCACCCGGAGCCCGGCGGACGAAATCTCGGACGAGGCGTGGCGGACCATGATGGCGCACCTCCTGGACGAGCCGTTCTTCTGCCTCCGCGCCGCGCTCCGGGTGATGAAGGCGCAGCGGCGCGGCAAGATCATCAACATGACCTCCGCGGCCGGCCTCGTCGGTCTGCCCAACTACGCCGCCTACACCGCGGCGCGGGCCGGGGTGAACGGTCTCACCAAGGCGGTCGGACGTGAGGTGGGAGGAGACGGCATCCAGGTCAACGCCATCGCCCAGAACTACGTGGAGAACCCGACCTACTTCCCGCCGTCCCTGACTCGAGACCCCGAAAAGCTGGCCAGAATGGTCAAGAACATTCCCGCCGGAAGGCTGGCGCGGAGCGAGGAGTCGGCCCGCCTGGCGGTCTACCTGGCCTCCGAGGATGCGGATTTCTTCGTGGGACAGGTCATCCCCTTCGCCGGCGGCTGGGTGACCTAGAGGCCGTCCCGATAACGGTCGCATGTCTGCGTCCTCGGTCGTCGCCGATCCGTTCCTCTGCGGGCACCGCGTCCGGCCGCAGGCCGGCGTGGTCGCTACGCTCCGGTCGGCCCCTCCCTGCCTCCTTGATCTGCTTGGTTCTCGGCCCGGCCTCTTCAGCCACCTGCGCGTACCAGCTCCCACTCACTGGTGGGTGACCTAGGCCGTGCCCATGCGCGTGGTGATCCTGGGAGCGGCCGGGCGCGATTTCCACAACTTCAACCTGGTCTACCGGGACGACCCGACCACCGAGGTCGTCGCCTTCACGGCGGCCCAGATCCCGGGCATCGCAGGACGCCGCTACCCTCCCGAGCTGGCCGGCCGTCGCTACCCCGAGGGGATTCCCATCGAGGCCGAGGAAGAGCTGGAGCGCCTGATCCGGGAGCACTCCGTGGACCAGGTGGTGTTCGCCTATAGTGACGTGAGCCACGGGCACGTCATGCACCTGGCCAGCCGCGCCCTGGCCGCCGGCGCTGATTTCGCGCTGCTCGGTCCCCGACGCACCATGCTCCGATCTCGCAAGCCTGTGGTCGCCGTCTGCGCGGTCCGCACCGGCTGCGGGAAGGGCGCGGTGAGCCGTAGGATCGTGGAAATCCTGCGCGCGCGGGGGCGCCGCGTCGTGGTGGTCCGCCATCCGATGCCCTACGGCGATCTCCTCGCTCAACGGGTTCAGCGGTTCGCGAAGTTCGCCGACCTGGACACGGCCGGGGCCACGCTGGAGGAGCGGGAGGAGTACGAGCCCCATCTCGAAGCGGGCAGCGTGGTCTTTGCGGGCGTGGACTACGCCGAGATCCTGGTCCGGGCGGAGGCAGAGGCCGACCTGATCGTCTGGGACGGAGGCAACAATGACCTGCCGTTCTTCGCCCCTGCCCTCCACCTCTGTCTGGTGGACCCCCATCGGCCCGGCCA
The DNA here is from genome assembly GCA_016209425.1 of Candidatus Rokuibacteriota bacterium. Lineage (GTDB taxonomy): Bacteria > Methylomirabilota > Methylomirabilia > Rokubacteriales > CSP1-6 > JACQWA01. The sequence goes on along the minus strand of JACQWA010000089.1, from coordinate 6,529 downwards.
CGAGTCTCGCTACCATCCGGGGGAGGCCAACCTCCGGTTCGCGGACGTGGCGGTGATCGTCAAGGAGGACACGGCATCTTCATCCCAGATCGAAGCCGCCCGGAACGCCATCAGCGCGATCAACCCGCGGGCCCGGATCGTGGACACCCGGCTCCCCATCAGTGTCGAGGAGCCGGAAAAGGTCCGCGGCCGACGCGTGCTGGCGGTCGAGGACGGGCCGACGCTGACCCACGGCGGCATGCCGGCCGGCGCCGCCGAATTGGCGGCACGCGGTCTTGGCGCGACGCTGGTGGACCCCCGTCCTCACGCCACGGGAAGCATTCGGAAGGTGTTCGAAGCGTACCCAGCCCTCGGCCCCGTCCTGCCCGCCATGGGGTACGGGCGCGAGCAGATCGCCGAGCTCCAGGCGACGATCAATGCGGTGCCCTGCGACCTGGTGCTGCTCGGGACGCCGATCGACCTCCGCCGGACGCTCACCGTGCGCCAGCCGGTGGCACGGGTTCGCTACCGGGTCGAGGAGGTCGGCCGGCCCGGCTTCGAGGAGATCCTGGCAGGCCTATGAACGCCCCGCGCCGGATGGTGATCGCCCTGGGGGGAAACGCGATCCAGCGCCCGGGCCAGCGTGGGACCGTGGAGGAGCAGATCGCCAATATCCGGGGCTCCCTGGACGGGATCGTGGCCGCGCTCGCCGCCGGCTGGTCGGTGGTCCTCACCCACGGCAATGGCCCCCAGGTCGGCCAGATGCTCCTGATGGTGGAGGCCGCGCGCGGACAGGTGCCCGAGCTCCCCCTCGGGATCTGCGTCGCCGACACCGAGGGCGCGCTCGGCTACCTGATCCAACAGGCCCTCGTGAACCGGCTGAGGCAGGAGCGGCGGCCGATGGCCGTAATCACCGTCATCACTCAGGTCGTGGTAAACAAAAACGACCCCGCCTTCGCCCGCCCGACAAAGCCGGTCGGCGCGTTCCTCGGCCGGGAGGAGGCCGAGAGCTTCAGCCGTGAACGGGGATGGACAATCGCCGAGGACGCCGGGCGCGGCCTTCGCCGCGTGGTCCCCTCGCCGCATCCGCTGGCCATCGTGGAGGGCGAGACGATCCGTCGGCTGCTGGACGCGGGGATCGTCGTGATCGCGGCCGGAGGGGGCGGGGTGCCGGTGATCGAGGAGCCGGACGGAACCCTGCGCGGGGTGGATGCCGTCATCGACAAGGATCTCGCGTCGGCCATTCTCGCTCGAAGCATCGGCGCCCAGCGGCTCGTGATGCTCACCGGCGAACCGTTCGTCTTCCTGGACTACGGGAAGGCCACCCAACGCCCCCTTGTCGGTCTGTCCGTCGCGGAGGCGCGCCGATATCTGGAAGCGGGGCAGTTCCCGCCCGGGAGCATGGGGCCGAAGATCGAGGCGGCGGTGGACTTCCTCGCCGGCGGCGGCGAAGAGGTGCTGATCACTTCGATCGAAGCATTCACGGATGCTCTCGAGGGGAAAGCCGGGACCCGCATCAGGGAGGAGCAACCCATGCTGGTTTATCACGCAGCGATCACCGCGGCGGCGGACTATCTGGAGCGCCGGGCCCCGCACCGCCAGGCGCACTTGGAGCGGATCACCGCGCTCCGTGCCCAGGGATTCGTCATCGGCGGCGGGCCGGCTCCCGACGGCCAGACGGCCGACATCTTCTACCGCGTGAGTCAGCCGTCCGACGTCGCCCGACTCATTGAAGAAGACCCGTACTACGTGGGAAAGGTCTGGACCGCCTACGCCCTCAGGACCTTCTTGCAGTTCATCGAGCCGTGGGAGCTGCCGCCGGTGGTCACCGACGGCTCGCGCCGAGTGACGCTCGTGGAAGGGGTGGCGGAGGAGACCGACATGGCGACGTTTGCGCTGATCGAGTTGCGCGGGGCGGGGCGGCTGGCGTTCGGCGGATTCTTCGAGGGGGGAACGACGCTGGCGCTGATGAAGACGCCGGAGAGCGCCGCGGCGCTCGGCTGGCTGGCCGAGACCGGCTTCTGGAAGGCGAACACCCTGACGGCTCGCCCCCTCCTCCACGTCCTCTAGGCTGGGCGTTCTCATCCCGCGCCGACCCCGGAGGGAGACCCTGCCGGCAGCGGCCTGCCTCGCATCGGCCCCCACCGGCGCGACGCTCTCTCCTAACCAGGCTCTCTCGCCCCGGTACAGTCGCCGTCCGCTCCGAGGCGCCGGGATCCTCCACAAGGCACGCCCCAACATCACGCTTGACTCCGCCGTCATCCGCGCTGTCTTAGGGAGTGACCCAGATGGTGGCCCGCTCCGGCTCCTTCCCGACAGGCCCGCAGGCTGCCGCCGCGCTCGCCGCGGCCGAGAAGAGGCTGTATGTTTACTAGGCTCTCGCCGCCTACTTCGCCAGCGACGCGTGGATCCAGAAGAACGCGGACACGGTGAAGGCCTTCGTGACCGCCCTCAACAAGGGGATCGACGCCCACAACGCCAACCCCGAGGAGGCCAAGGTGGTCCTCGCCAAGAACACGGGCTGAAGCCGGAGCTCCTGAAGGACATGGTCCTCCCCGCGTTCGAGAAGAAGATCCTCGAGTCGGACCTCCAGCCGATGATAGACGTGTCCCTCCGGTATAAGCTGATCGAGAAGAAGTTTCCCGCGAAGGACGTCATTTCGAAGTACGCCGTGGCGTAGCCCGACGCGTCGGCGGGCGGCAGGAGGGCCGGGGAGCTCCCCGGGCAGTGTCCTAATTTAATTTGAGGCAAAAGTTGGGAGGCTGGGCGGAGATGCGTCTTGAGCGAGGGTTCCGTCGGATCACTATGGTGGTTTCTCTAGTTCTACTCACAGCGAGCCTTGCGTTTGCTGGCTGGCAGGTTTATAGAGTTGCTGATTCTCAAGAACAATCTCGTAGGGCAGCAGCCATCGCGGAGTATAGGCAAACCCACCCAGGGGGAAAATCATTGGACGAGCTCTTCCCATATCTACGGCAGCCAGAACGCGTTATATATCCTGCATGGTTCTATTGGAATCCGATTACTATAGCAATGATCGGACTAGCTATGAGTTCAATCCTAGCCGCGATTCCATGGGGTATTTTCTATTTGGTTCGTTGGATCTCTCGCGGCTTTTCAAATTAGGACACTACCATTCCCCGGCCCTTGTTGTTTCCTTTTCCAACAAGTGATACGATCAACTTCGGTGGGAACTTCTCCGGAAGGGAGGTGGGTGTATGGGAAAGAAGACGCCTCTGAAGGAAGGTACGGTTCGCCCTACGGTCCCCCCAAGTTCCGGGCCGAAGCCGCCCGCAAAACCTCCGGCTAAGTAGGCTGCATGCCTTCGAACGTTGAAGGCCTGCTGGTGTTGGTTTTCTTCATCGCACCAGGATTCGTGGCCTCCTTAGTAAAGAACCGCCTCGTCCCTTTTTCTACTCCATCTCCCTTCCGCGAAGCCGTTGAGAGCGTTGTTCTTTCCGTCTTCCATGCGCCCGTGTGGGTTTTCTTCTCGCCGGCTCTCGCTCGCATTCGTCCGGACGTGACCGCCTTTTCTCAGCGGAAGCGGGTCTGTCCCGCCATCTGACGCTTACTCGGGTTTTCTCATCATTCTTATCGTCTTCCTCGGCAGTGCTCCTCTGACGGGAGCGCTGTACGCCTTCTTCCTGACGAGTAACGTCTATCCAAAGATATTTTCATGGCTGGCAAGCCCCTTGGGGGTCTCCATGAAGACCGGTGGAGCGCCCGAGGTCTGGGATGCGTTGTTCGTCAGGAAGGAACAGTGGTGGGTGACTATACGTTTTAGGGACGGGAGCGGTTATTACGGGTTGGCCGGCGAGATCTCAGCCTCACCATCTGATCGCCAGATTTATCTTGTCCCTGCCAGTTTTCCTACTAGCACGCCGTCGCTGTATCGCTTTGGGCCGCAAGGCGAACTCGTTGAAGACCTGACCCAACTTCCAGGTACCGAAAAGGGCGTCTGGATCCGCATAACCGATCAGGTTAATGGAGTCGAAATTTCTCGGTAACGCCGCGTAGTCTCCCCTCAGCCTCGCTTCGCAATCTCTGTATTACCGTATCACCGCGGGCGGGCAGTGAGCCCCTTGTGCCAGGCCATGAGCCGGGCGTCGGCCAGGAGGAAGCCGCGGTTGAGCGTGTAGCCCAGGAGGGCGAGGACCAGCATCCCGGCGTACATCTGGGGGATCTTGAAGGAACGCTGCGAATCGAGGATGAAATAGCCGATGCCGGAGGTGGCGCCCACCATCTCCGAGATCACGACCAGGATGAGCGCGATGGCCAGCGCGATCCGGAGCCCGGTCATGATGAACGGGGAGGCGGCGGGGAGGACCACCTTCCAGATCAGTCCGCCCCTGGCGAGGCCGAACGTGCGCGCGGTCCGGATCAGCACGGGATCGACGTTCCGCACCCCGTCCATGGTGTTCACGAGGATCGGAAAGGCGCAGGAGAAGAGGATGATGAACACCTTCATCTGGTCGCCGACGCCGAGGAACACGATGGCGACCGGGATGACGGCCGGCGGGGGGATCGCCCTCAGGAGCTCCACGATAACCTCCAGGGCGTCGCACACCACGCCAGTATCCCATCAGGATGCCCAGCGTGATCGCGAGCAGGGCCGCCAGCCCGTAACCGAGCGCGGCGCGCCAGAGGCTGACCGCGACGTGTCCCAGGACTTCGCCGGAGCCGACGATCTGGACAAACGACGCGAGGATCCGGGTGGCCGGTGGGAAGAAGAGCTTGTGGACCCAGCCGTGCCGCCGCGCGCGCCGCGGCCGAGAAGACGCTCCCAAAACTCCGGCGAGCGAATTATAACGACTTCGGGATCAGAGTCGGTGGGGGGCCGCTGGCTCAAGAGACCTGCTAGACCGTCCCGACGGACGCAGGCGTGATGGCTTTACGTGCGAAGTCTTCCCGGATTCGATCAAGATACTGGAGACCCTGGCCGGGCCAACGTCTGCGGTCCTGCAGATGGCGCACTGCATCGGGTTCTCCTCCGCCGGCGCTCCGGGTCCCACCGGTCGGGGTCCGGCTGGTACACTGTGATGAGAGCGAGTTTCCGCTCGGCTGTCACCGGGGCGCAGACGACGTGAAGTGGCCGCCCGGCGGCCGGCCCCAGGATCAGACAACTGGGGTAGGGCCTGTCCTCGGGGTACTCTTCGATGATTTCGCCTGTCTCCAGAGCTTGTAAGACCTCATTGACCTAGATCACCCCGAAGGGCTCGGGTCCTGGCTGCTCCTGCGAGCGCCGGACGGAATGTCGGACGTGTCACACGCGGGAGGACGGAGCAGCTCGCGTCTATCTCGAAGGGATAGGGGATCGCGCCGCGCTGTGGGTCCCGATCGTGGCGGGGCCGGCCGCCATCACCATCGTGGCGGGAAAGCTGATGGAGCTCGGACGGCCGGCAGGAATTTCAGCGTCCTGACGAATCGCCCCTGGAGGTGGCCCACCGGATGGCCCCGACCACGAAGAGCCCGACGCCGACCACGAGCGGGATCCAGTAGTTCGGCAGGTCGAGGGCTTTGATCAACGCCACGCCGAACCCGATCACGATCACGATGCCCCCGGCCAGCATCAACCCGCTGCCGGAGCGTCTGCCCCTCATGCGGCTCACCTCCCCGCACAAACTCCCTGGATTCTACCCCGAGCCGTCGGGACTAGGAAAGCCGCCGTTTCTCGCGTATCATGGCCCCGCCATTCGAGCCGAGGAGGAGCGCCATGGAGATCGTGCGGATCCCGGAGGCGAAAGAGTTCTCGCCCGAGGAACAGACCGTCATGGAGGGGATGAAGGACTGGTACAAAATCGACTTTGTCCCCAAGATGAGCCGGGTCATGCGGGTCCACAAGGAGTTCGGCAAAGGGTACGGCCGCGCCACCCGCCGCGCCATGGCGGACGGCGCGCTCAGTCGGAAGCAGAAGGAGATGATCGCCGCGACGGTGAGCGCGGTCAACGTCTGCGAGTACTGAACCGTCGCCCACGTGGCAGCCGGGAAGCTGCAAGGCTACGCCGACGATCGGGTCTGGTACGAGCTGTCCTTCACCATCGGTCTCACCCACGGGCTGAACACCCTCGCCGACAGCCTGCGCCTCACGCCCGAGTTCTCCGGCGAGGCCGGTCGCGCCCCACTCCTCCCGCTGGTCGACGCGCTCACGGTCGGGCCCGAGGTCAAACGGATCCTCGACGAGGCGCAGGCCTTCTTCGCCATGGAGTGGCCACCGGCGGTGTTCCTCGCCATGGCCCACGACCCGGGCTACCTGGCCGACTACTGGCTGGCGCTCAAGGCGACCTTCGCCGATGGCGCCCTGGACCGGCTCACCAAGGAGGTGATGGCCTTCGCCGTCTCCGTCACGGCCAAGTCGGACTACGGGACCGACTTTCACCTTCGCGAGGTGCGGCGGCTCGGCGCCTCGGAGCGCGCCGTGATTGAAGCCCTTGAGGTCACGCAGCTCTTCAACGGCTTCACCAAGATCGCCGACACCCTCCGCCTCACCCCCGACTTCACCGCGTAAGGAGCCTCCAGCCATGGCGCGCCGAGTATACACGGTTGGCATCATCGG
>JACQWA010000086.1 GCA_016209425.1 Candidatus Rokuibacteriota bacterium | reverse complement strand
TCTTCGCCGCCGGCCGCGCCGGACCGGCAAGCCCCTGTGAGGATCACCGAACGGTCCGGCCTGGGCGCGGTGGCGGTTGCGGTCGGGGACGCCTTACGGCGACACGGCATCAAGGCCGTGCTGAGCGGCGGCGCGTGCGCGAGCCTGTACACCCGGGGTGCGTTCCAGTCGGCCGACATGGATTTCATCCTGACCGCCCCCGCAAAGCAGTCGCAACTGGATGCCGCGCTGGCGACGCTCGGGTTCACCCGGAAAAGGGATCGGTACGTGCGTGCCCGGACGCGGTTCTACGTGGAGTTCCCCCGTGGCCCTCTCGCGATCGGCAACGACTACGACATTCGCCCTGTGACCCGCAGGACGCCGCACGGCCTGGCCGTGATGCTCTCACCCACGGATTCATGCCGGGACCGGCTGGCGGCCTTCTACCACTGGAACGATAGGCAGAGCCTGCAAGTGGCGGTGTGGATCGTCCTGCGAGGTCGGGTACACCTCCCCGCGGTACGCCGCTGGAGTGTCGCCGAGGGATTCGCCGACCGCTTCGAAGAGTTCCTGGCGGAAGTGAAGCGGGCCCGTGCGCGCAGCAAATATCCGGGGCGGCGCCGGGTCGCCGGGAGACCTCGGACCTGATGTTGCGCCTTCTTGCTATCGCGCTCATGCGCGGCCTAATTTGCTCCTCGCCGACTTATTCGGAGCTTTACAGTACTGTCAGCGAAGCCCCTCTAAGGTGCGGCCAAGCGAAAGGAGGCCTCGCTGGACCACGAAAACCAGCGCGGCGACTGCGCGGCGTTCCGGCCCGCGGACGAGTCGATCCCGAGTACTGCCGCTCGTTCTCTGAGCTGGCTACTTCCGCTCGGACCACTTCGGGATCGGGTAGAGGACCTCCTTCGTGGCCGCTTCGAAGGGATAGACGGTGTGGTACTTCCCGCCCTGGAGTTGGAGGATGATGGCCCGCACGCCGGTGTTCTGGCCGGTCTCGTCGAACTTGACCCCCTCCCAGGTCATGATGAGCTGATCGCCGGGGATATTGGTGGCGATGAGCGCCTTGCGGATCGCCTCCGGGTCCGTGGAGCCGGCCCGGTTCAGGGCGTCGAGGAGCGTCGTCATGCCGGTGAACGCCCGGGCTGGGAAGTCGTAGAGCTCCTTTCCGCCGGGGGAGCGCTTCTTGTAGTGCTCGTTGACGCCCTGGGCGACCGGACGCTTGGCGATCAGGTCAGTGGAGAATGGCGCCCGGCTCATGGTCCCCTCGGCATCCTTGCCGACAGCCTGGACGAAGTCCGGGGAGATGTGGCCGGCGTTCTGAGCCATGATCATCCTGGGATTGTAGTCGAGCTCCTTGGCGTGCTTCACGAAGAGGATCGCGTCGGTCTGGTAGGAGGTCGGCATCCAGACGTCGGGGTTCGCCGCCTTGAGCCGCTGGGTCTCGGCGACGAGCGAGGTGCTCCGGGCCCGGTACTGGAGGTCCACCACCACCTCATAGCCGTACTTCCTGGCCAGTTCCTTCATCACCTTGCCGCTGTCCACGCCGAAGAGCGTGTCCTCGTAAGTGAATCCCAGGGTCTTCAGGGTGATCCCCTTCTTCTTCTGGAAGTCGCGGAAGAAGTCGAACATGGCCTGGGTGAAGTGCTCGTCATGGGGGGAGGTCCGGAAGAACCACTTGAATCCCCGGCGGGTCAGGCCCGGGGAAGAGGACTCCGGGTTCAGGAAGGGGATTCCCAGCCGCTCGGCCACCTGGCTCGCGGTGGCGGTCACCGCGCTGTGCCAGGTGCCCACCAGGGCGTGGACCTTCTCCTGCGTGATGAGCCGCTCGGCCTCCGACTGGCCGAGCTCGGGTTTTCCCTGGTGGTCCGTGAAGATCAGGCGGACCTTGGCGCCCTTGAGCCCGGGCATCCCCTTGAGGCGCTGGTAGAAGGGAAAGGGGATGTCCACCGCCCCGTTGGCAATGTCGGCAGCCAGCTCGAAGACCGGCTTGTTGTCCACCCCGGCTTGGGCGGCGGGACCTGACATGGGATAGATGACGCCGATCACGACCTCCTTCGGCTGGGCGAAGACGGGGACGGCCAGGAGGCCGATCAGGAGCGCGAGGGAGAGCAGGACGCTGAGCTGCTTCATGGGGAAATCTCCTCTCTGGGAATGAGGCTGTCCGAACGCAGGCCGATTCTAGGGCTGGCCTGCGGGTCTGTCAAGGCGCCGCATCACCCTATCATGGATGCCCCGGTCGCTCGACCGGGGCGGCCGGCTACTTCTCAACCGGCCGGAGGTAGAAGCAAGGCCAGCGCCGCCACTCCCGTGTAGCGGCGGTGGATCTTCGCGTCCATCTTCACCCTCGCCCTTGGCGCCCCGCGATGCTGCTACCTGCCCGGCGCCGCCAGGAGGTAAAGGCGCGCGCAGTTGTCCCAGAGGATTTTCGTCTTCGTCTTGTCGCCGAGACCTTCGAGCGCGAGGAACTCGTTGATCGCTTCCGGGAAGAGGCCGTCGGAATGGGGGTAGTCGGTCGAGACCACGATGGTGTCGTCCCCGACGGCCTCCACGACCTGCTTGAGCACTCTCTCGTCGGCGTCCGTCGCGACGTAGCACTGGCGGAAGAAGTATTCGCTCGGGAGCCCGGAGATCCGGACCTCGGAGCCGGGGCCGAACTTCTCCCAGGTCTCGTCCAGCCGCCAGAGCCACCAGGGGAGCCATCCGCACGTCCCCTCGAGGAAGGCGCAGCGAAGCCCCGGGTGGCGCTCGAGCACGCCCCCCTCCGCCAGGCTGGCGAAGGCGAGCATCAGCTCCATCGGGTTGCGGGCCGCCGTGCCGATGGCCCGGCCGTTGGGATGATCGAGGAAGCGGTGGGCGATGTCGTCTCTGAGGGACGAAAGCCCCGTCGGATGAAACCCCACGGGCACCCC
>JACQWA010000077.1 GCA_016209425.1 Candidatus Rokuibacteriota bacterium | reverse complement strand
GCTCCCGCTCTACAACCGTCCCACGGCCGGTGCCCCCGGCCTGGGTCACAACCCCAACGCGTCACGTAAGGGGAGGGGCTCTCGGGGGTCCCATGCTTTTGAACACGCCGGGTCCCATACTCCTGAAAACCGACACTCGCCGACGAGGAACCAGCGGAGGGCGCTGGGGTCGGGCGGCGGCTCCGGCTGGGCGCGGTGCAGGTGCGTCAGGGCCGCCAGGACGTGAGCGGCCTGGAGCACCCGACGCACCCGCTCAGGCGACCGCGCGCGCGCCGCGGCGGGCACGGCCCGCGGCAGCAACGCCGGCACGGCGCCGCGCGGGGCGACACGCGCCACCCGCGCGAGGAGCGCACCCGGCGTGGCCAGCGCCGCGACCCAGCCGACCCAGCGCCAGACCGTGACCCACGAGCACTGGAACGCCGGGGCCACGGACACGTAGGTCGCCGCGGGATCGAGGAGGTAGACCAGGGCGGCCGCCTCGGCCACGTCGGGCTCCAGACTCCGGTGCGGGTAGAGCCAGGGCGGCCGGAGCGTCCAGGAGCGCCCGCACGTGCGCCGCGCACACCGTACCCGCTGCAGCGGCAGCCCCTCCGCCGGGCGCTGGGGCTGTCCCTCCACCCGGAGCGTGATCCAGACCAGGCGCCAGCCGTTGAACCAGACCCGGGCGCCCTCGCAGCACACGCACTGCCCCGGCCGCGCCGGCCTTCCGCGGCCGGGCCCGATCTCGGCCACATAGGTCTTGAACTCGGACCACGTCGGCGCGATGCTCATGAGGCGTTCCTCCATGCCGCTGCGAAACGGGTCGAGGACGCACAGACGCCCCGGGTGTGGCAAGCACCCGGGGCGTCGCCATGTCTGGAGGAGCCGAGTCTATCGCGTCAGCGACTGAAGGACTACGCGGGCAGGAACGGTCAGATCACTGCAACACAGCGTGCGCGGCTACAGTCAGGGGGGACCTCTCTCCCCTCGCCTTCCCTGGAAGACCAGTCTGGTAACTCCACCAAACTACCTCAACCGCTACTGGCGAGAGGATGGGCCTTGTAACGCTAGCTCCCCGTACAAGGTTAAGAAGTGCCGGACGCCAGCCGCCGAGAGCGTGGCCTCCGCGAGGTCCTTGAAGGTCTTCCGGTCCTCGGCGTTCTGTACGCTGGCGGCTGTCGCCAACCAAAAGTATGCCATCAAATGCCCCTCTACCTTCTGCTTGACATTTTGGGTCGCCGGATTCGGAACTACATACGTTCTGACCGCCGCATCCTGACCAGCTTTCAGAAGCTCGAGTTCGACGTAACCGGACTTCGCAGTGTATATGGCGAAATCCCACGAATCACTGGACTTCACAGGGGCTTCCAAGAGCTGCGTCACCGCTAGCTCGCGGCTAGAGCGGCTCAGGTCATACACGCCTAGGATGGCAGACTTCGGCAGGACTAGCTTATCGTTGACAATCTCGACCTTCGGCTTCCCCGCTTTCGGCAAATCGATCACGAAGCGAACAACGGTCGCGGTAGGCCCCAGAATGGCGTCGAGCTCCGAGGGCGCTTTCCAAGAGACCACACCGCCACGCTTACCCTCCCCTTGACCTTTCGGCTCAGGATCTATTCCGGCGGCCTTAACCGGCGCGAATGGCCCAGAGAATCCGCTAGGCGACGTCCTCATCTGCACCGCGAACCTAATGGTTGGAACCTCGGTCGGAGTTTCAACTGCCTGGGGCTCCCTTCTCCCTGGCGCCGAAGGTGAAGCGGGTTTCGATGGGTTCGGCCTCGTACCCTCCCCGCCAATCTGAGTCGCTCGCTCCAACGTCTCCCTCGACGGCTGAGTAGGTCGAACACCCCCTGGCTGAGCCAAGGCGACAGGAATCACACCGGTCGTCAGGGCACAAGCCAGCACGAGGGCTCTGAGACCCTTACCTTTTTTCGAGTTCCAACCCATGTTTGTTGCCTCCAGACGGAGTCCGTCCTGTACCCATTATATCCTCGTACCGGGGCTCGGCTGTCACGCGCTCGATCCGTCTAGGATCGGCGAGGAGGAAAACATCGCGCAGCTTCGCTCGGAATACTTGCTGAAAGCCCTCCCCTGGAATCGCCCGCACGCTATCGCCGCTCATGTCCATGTTGAGCGGAAACGAGAACAATTCTTTTTCTTTCCTTTTCTTTCCGTCTACTTCGATATATTCGACGTATACGCCCACATCGGTTATTCGTACGCGTCCCCTGCCGATCGTGCGGATGAGAACCGTCGCTGAACTTTGGCCAGGGTCCGCGTGAATGAGAACTACCTTACCTTCCGCCCGGACTACACCTGGAGTTGGCTGGAACGGTGCAAGGCTGGCCTTTAGAGAGCCCCAGGCAAGAGCTCCCCCGAGGACGCCGATGAAGAGGGCAATGATTGTCGCCCGAGCCCCAACCACCTGAGCTACATCTGCCCACTGGTCTAAGGGCAGGGGATTCGCTTGCGGGCGCCAGGGCCAGAGGAAACCGGTCCAGCATCCGACGAGGAGAGCTAACAAGAGGATACAGGTGAGTGCGAGGGCGACTCGGAAGGGTCTTAGCGAAGGGATCTCGGCTAGCAGTTCGGCCCAGAACCACCAAACCGGCAGTGCGACAAACACGAGGCAGCCGAAGCCGACTGCCGCCCTCCGCATCTCCTGTCCTCCCCCTGGGCTAGTCTAAGTCTAGACTGTCCCGTCCCAAGCGCCGCCGAGCTACCTGAGAACGCGCGTTGAGGTTAACGCCCGCCGCTACTGCAGTCAAATGGGCTCTTCCGGGAAGCGTGTGGGTACGGGCAGCCGGTCGGAGTTCCTGCGTCTTCTCATGTCGCGCAACATCCGGCAGAACTGCGCCATCGCCCCTTACCTAAGGAACTGTAACGAAATAACTGAGTCAATTTGATTACAACCATGTATTCTTTCTCTCATGGAAGGGCGGGTTCTACGGCAGAAATACTCAGCCCTCGCGCCGGCGCTGAACGAACGCAGTCGGAGACTATGGGCAGCGACCGAGGCGAAGGCGATGGGACATGGCGGCATCGCGTGTGTCGAGCGCGCGGTCGCGATCTCGCGCTCGACCATCAGTCGTGGGATCAAGGAATTGGCAGTCGCCCAGAAGCCCCTGGATGCGGTTCACATTCGCAGGCCCGGGGGAGGACGCAAGAGCACGGCGCAGCACGATCCGACACTGAGGACGGACCTGGAGGCGCAGGTGTAGCCCGCGGATGCGGGCGACCCCCAATCGCCGTTCCGCTGGACGTCCAAGAGCCTGCGCAAGCTGGCGGCCGAACTGCAGGCGATGGGACACACGACCAGCCACCGGATGGTCGCTGCATTGTTGTCAGAGGCGGAGTATCGTCTCCAGGCGAATCGCAAATCGGTGGAAGAAGGGACGCGGCATCCCGATCGGGACGGGCAATTTCGCTACATCAACGAGCACGTGCGACGATGTCAGCGCCTCCGCCAACCCGTCATCTCCGTGGATACCAAGAAGAAGGAACTCGTCGGAGAGTTCAAAAACACGGGCAAAGAATGGCGGCCGAAAGGGGAGCCGGAGCGCGTGCGGGTGCATGACTTTCTCATTAAGGAGAATGGCAAGGCGGCCCCGTATGGGGTCTACGATCTCACCCGCAACGTCGGGTGGGTCAGCGTCGGCATTGATCACGATACGGCCAGCTTTGCGGTCAGGACGATTCGGCGGTGGTGGCAGGTCATGGGGCGCCCGAGATATCCCCACGCCAAGGAACTGCTCATTACGGCAGATTCGGGGGGAAGCAACGGCGCCCGTGTCCGCTTGTGGAAGTGGGAGCTCCAGAAGTTCGCCAATGCGCTGGGCAAGGCCATCACCGTCTGCCACCTGCCTCCGGGAACCAGCAAATGGAACAAGATCGAGCATCGGCTCTTTTCCTACATCAGCATGAATTGGCGCGGCCGACCCCTGGTGAGCTTGGCCACGATCGTCAGCCTCATCGCCTCGACCCGGACGAAGGGCGGCTTGCGGGTCAGGTGTGAGTTGGACAAGGGGCGCTATCCAAAGGGTGTCACGATTTCGGATGCGCAGATGGCCAGGATCAACCTGCACCGCCATCGTTTCCACGGCGACTGGAACTACACGATCCGGCCGGTCAATCAGTGAAATGAGTCAGTTATTTCGTTACAATTCCTAAGGACGGGCACCCACGCGGCCCCTCGACATACGCTGGAGTGCGCTGGAGTGTGCCCGAGTGAGTCACAAATCTGGCACACTCGCCCTAGCAGGTCAACGGGGGGTGTGCGGCAAGTAGAGGAAAAGAATGGTGGGCTGGGACGGGATTGAACCGCCGACATTCTCTACCCCGGTCCGCTGTACCTTTCCACCTGAAGCTGCTCGCGACGGTAGCCAAAAAGCTGAAGCAGATCGGTGCATCTGTCCATAATCATGTTCGCGCTCAAATTAGTCTCGACATAAATCCCGCTCGCGTCGATTTCCCTTGGGCTATTCATGCCTTCAAAGCTTCGTGAGAAGTACTGCCGCTTACGTCCATGAAGCGTCAGGACTCTCTCGAAGTCACCCGCATGAGCCCTATACAGACTGCTACACAGCCCGACAAGAATGTCCTTGAAAGTCGACACCTCGTAACGCTGACCTCCGAATGCGTACGCGCGAGGCCTCGTCCCAGTGTAGGGCCCTTCAAGAGCTGCTCCCAAGGTCGGAACCGGTCGAGGTGCAGGGGCTTTGGTCGAGGCAGTAGGGGCGCTGGATACCGGAGGAGGCGTTCCAGATCCAGATGGTTGGGCCGCAAGGAACTCAGCCAGAGACTCCTGGTCTGGCCGGTGACCGCAAAGGCTTTCCACTCGGTCGGCGAGAAGCTCCAGAAGCATCTCGTCAGGTGCTTCACAGAGCTGCCTCCACGCCGGTTGGATCGTTTGCCGGATGACTCGCGCCTTCTCACCAGAAGCGTGAACTGCCTCGGCCTGCTCGAATGCCCTGCCACTGGCAACCGCATCTCGGCCTAGGAACTCGCGAAAGTGACCTGCAGCCTCGGCAAGAGCCTGCTGCTGAATGTCGATCGCGAAGAACTTGCGTTGCTCCCAGCTACCTTGCAGAAGTGGGAGGTACAGCCACCAGAGAAGACCGTTGGTCAATACTGCCAATCGCACACCATCCCGAAAGGCGTAGCCCAATAGCTGTTCCTGATGTTTCTCAAGTTCTTCGTTTGTACGCTTAACTTCAAGGAAAATAGTGTTCTTCCCACCCAGCCTTAAGCAGTAGTCAACGCGACCGCTACCGATCTGATACTCGGGGACTACCTCGCGGACGTTGTCTCGATCCCAACCCAATCGTCCCAGTATGGGCAGAACGGCGCCCTGACGGGCGGCCTCCTCGCCGCTCTGGAACAGGGTCCTATCCTCGCGGAGCCGGCCTAGAAGATCCTCTAACGAGTTCGGCGTCGCCACCTGAAAGGGATGATAAACCAAGATCCTCAACCCATGCTCATGTACGCTGGAATGCGCCGGAGTGTGCCCGAGTTGGTCACAAATCTGTCACAATCGCCCTACCAGGTCAACGCGGAG
>JACQWA010000076.1 GCA_016209425.1 Candidatus Rokuibacteriota bacterium | reverse complement strand
GTCCTTCAACGGGCTCACGCTGACCTGCCTCCCCGCCCAGCACTTCAGCGGCCGGAGCTTTTGGGATCGCAACCGCCGGCTCTGGAGCGGGTGGGCCGTGGCCGGTCGTGAGAAGCGATTCTTCTTCGGGGGAGACAGCGGCTACTACGACGTGTTCAAGGAGATCGGCCACCGCCTGGGCCCCTTCGACCTGGTGGCCGTCGCCATCGGCGCCTACCTGCCGCCGTCCATCATGAAGCTGACCCACACGACCCCCGAGGAGGCCCTTCAGCTCTTCGAGGACATCAAGGGAAGGCGCTTCGTGGGGATCCACTGGGGGACCTTTGACCTGGCCGAGGAGCCGATCGAGGCCCCCCCGGGACGCGTGGAGGCAGAAGCCCGCCGCCGCGGGCTCGGCCCCGAGCGGATCTGGCTCCTCATGCACGGAGAGACCCGGGGCTGGTAGGATGGGTGAACTGTATCGCAGCCAGGACGCGCCAGGTCTCGCCTTCGAAGCTCTGAAGGCCGCCTATGGTATCCTATAGGCTGATTCATAGGTTTATCGAGGAGGCGACGATGGCGACTGGCACGAAGCAAGCGAACTTCACATTGCCTGAGAATCTCCTGGAGGAATTGAGGAGAACAGTTCCAAAAGGGGAACAGAGCAGGGTGGTGGGCGAAGCGCTGAAGAACGAGCTGAAGCGGATCAAATTTCAAAAGGCGTTGCAGGAGAGCTTCGGGGCTTGGAAGGATGGGAGACACCCCGAGCTGGCGAGAGGAACGAGACCGTTCGTCCGTTCACTGCGTAAGTCTGCCCGCCTGAAACGGCTCAGAGGTCGATGAGCAAGGTCATTCTGGATACGGATGTCCTTATCGACCTCTTGAGGGGCCGCGAACCCATCAGGATCTTTCTCCGTGAACTGGCAGAGCATTCGATTCCGTGTTGCTCGGTCATTTCCGTTGCGGAGATCTATGCCGGGATGCGGCAGGAAGAAAGCGAGCTGACAGCCAATCTCCTGGATGGGGTGGTAATTTTCCCGGTGACCAGACAGATCGCAGAAACGGCGGGTCATTTCAAGCGGAGAGCGAAAGGTCGCCGGTTAGAACTTGCTGACTGCTTAATCGCGGCGACCGGGCTTGTTGAGGGAGCCGCCTTGCTGACGGGCAATATCAAGGACTACCCGATGCCCGAGATCACTGTCCTCCCGGCGCGAAGATAGCCGCGTCCGTTCGAGGCGGTCCGACGCCGGGACGGCGGAGTTGCGATGGGCGGGACCGTGACCGGGACCGTAGGACCGTAGACCGTAGCCATCATTAACGGGGGATCCGGGGGCGGGGGTAACATAAGGGATCCACAGCGCGCTCGAGTTCCGGCCCCTGCCCCCTCCGACCGATGACGAGGTTGGTGTCGTCCTCGCGCGGATCGCCGCGCGGGTGCAGCGTCTGCTCAAACGCCGCGGTCTCGGCGGGCGCGCGCGTATGGCGCGCGGGGGCCGATCCCGACGCGCCGTGGGTGCTCTCGACCGCGCCCCGGCACGCGCATCTCGCGGGCTTCGATCTGCACGCCAACGTCGCGGTGCCGGCCGCGGATCGCACGCGCTTGGAACAGCTCTGCCGCTCTCTGCTCCGCCCGGCGGTGGCCCAGGACCGGCTCCGGCTCCTGGACAATGGCTGCGTCTTGCTCACGCTCAAGACGGCGTGGTCGGATGGAACGCGCCACGCTGGGGCTCGGCGCGCCCACCGTCGGGGGCGGCCGCCTGCTCGACGTCGCGCTCGTGCGCCGCCAGACCGACCTCTCGCAGGTGATCCGCCCCCCGCGCTATCCGTGGGCGATCGACGTCGTCGCGGCGGCCCGCGGCGAGACGCACTATCGCGCGCGCTGCGCCCCCTGCGACGACGGGGTGCCCACACCGTCGTTCAGGTAGAGCATCCCGAAGCGAGCCCAGTCACGCGCGGAGGCGAGCATCGCGCGCCCGCCGACCGGTGTGCCCGTGGCGTCGAACTCGAACATGACGTGGCGCATGCCGAGCGGACCGAACAGCTCGCGATGGGCGAACCGCAGCACGTCGTTCGCGTCACCGCCGACGGTGTCGCGAATGATCCTCGACAGGATCAGCGGTTGCCGCTGCTGTACCGCCACCTGGTGCCCGGCGGCGCCTCGAGCGGGCGGCTCTCCGCGTAGCGCGCCATGTCGCGTTCCCGGAACGACATCCGATCGGAGTCCGCGCCGGGCGCGGCGCCCGAGAGCGGTTCCTTCCACGCGAGGCCGCTCGTCATGCGGAGCAGATGGTCGATGGTGATGGCCCGTCGCGGATCGGCGGGGTCCTGCCACGCGGCGACCGGCGCCGGACGGTCGACCACGAGCCGGCCCTCGCGAACGAGGATCCCGATCAGCGCGCTGACGACGGACTTCGTGTCGGAGTAGCCGAAGAGCGGCGTGTCCACGCCGTACCCCGGAGCATAGCGCTCGGCGATGATCCGGCCGTCGTGGACGACGACGACCGCCGTGGTGCGACGGTACGGCGGCCCCGACGGCTCGGCGAAGGCGCCGTCGAGCGCTTCTCGCAACCGCCCGTCACGGGGCTCGACGACCTCGGGTCCGGCGATCTCCGCCAGCAGCGAGGGCGTGGCGTCGAGACCGACGGCTCCGGAAGTTTCCGCCGGCGCCGGATCGTGGACGGTGAGACAGCCGAGCCCGGCCCGATGGATCGCGCGGCTCTCGAATGCGCCGAGCAGCGTCGTCCGCACCTCGCGGCGCGCCGTGTCGACGTGACGGCGAACGATCCAGGTGAACCGTCCGACCGCGGGCCGGCGCACTGGCTCGATGGTATCGGCATACACCTGGTCGGGATGGAGGCCGGAGACGAAGACCTGGCTACACAGCGTGTGGCTGATCCAGCCCGTGCCGACGCGAGGGTCGGACCGCGGCGTCGCGCATGCGACGGTGACCAGCGGGAGCGCGACGGCGGCCAGCACGGCGGGCACGCGGCGCACCGGCGCGGGTCGGCCCGCGTCGACGCGGCGACGCCGCATGGCCGGCGCCGCGCTCACCCCTGCTCGGCGAGGGCGAACGTGAACGTCGAGCCCTTGCCGGGCGCGCTCTCGACGCGGATCGCGCCGCCGTGCAGCTCGACGAACCGCTTGACGAGGCTGAGCCCGAGGCCGGTGCCTTCCGCCTTCCGGGCGGCGTCGGCGCCCACCTGGCGGAACTCTTCGAAGACACGCGGCAGATCGTCGGGCGCGATGCCGGCGCCGGTGTCGGCCACCGCCACTTCCACCAGCGGGCGTCGCGACCGCGCTGTCACCGTGATCGCCCCCCCTTCCGGCGTGAACTTCACCGCGTTCGACAGGAGATTCAAGAGGATCTGCTTGAACTTCCGCTCGTCGCCGCGGAACGCGCCGAGCGCGGGATCGACGTCGCAGCCGAGTCGCAGACCGTGCCGGCTGGCCCGCTCGCGGACGAGCGTCATCGCGTTGTCGATCGCGGACGGGACGTCGAACGTCGAGACGTCGAGCTCCATCCGCCCGGCCTCGACCTTGGAGAGATCGAGGATGTCGTTGATCAGCGAGAGCAGATGCCGGCCGGACTCGTTGATGTCACGGATGTACTCGTCCTGCTTGTCGTTGAGCTCGCCGAACATCCGGTCGCCCAGCACCTCGGAGAACCCGATGATCGCGTTGAGCGGCGTCCGCAGCTCGTGGCTCATGTTGGCGAGGAACTCGCTCTTCGCCTGCGTCGCCGCTTCCGCCAGATCGCGGGCGCGACGCGCGTCCGCCTCCGCGCGCTCGCGCAGCCCGAGCGCCACGAACTCGCCGCGGAGGTACCGATCCATCTGGTAGCAGGCGAACATGCCGATCACGTTGGCCACGGCGAGGAGCGCCCCGATGCGCGCGATCGCCACCGCGGGCACCGCGGCGCTCGCCAGGTACCCGAGAAACACCATCAGCGTGAACCACCCGGCGATCGACGCCGCGATGAAGCGAAGACGGATCACGGTGTAGATCGCGAGGATGTGCATCCCGATGACCGACAGCACGGCCGCCAGGTCCTCGGCCGGCATCCGCGCCGTCACGAGGGTGAGCGCGATCGACACGAGACACAGGCCCGTGACCGCGATCCGTTGCTGGTGCCGCAGGAAGCCGGGGGTGTACGAGTACACGTAGCCGAGCACGTAGATCGGGAGCGTGCCGACGAGGAGGACGACCACGGGGAACTCGGTGCGCGTCCGCCGCATCGGCAAGAGCAGCTCGAGGACCGCCCAGACGACCACGATGGCGCACCCGATCGCGCACGCCATGCGGTGCAAGCGCACGGCCCTGCGGGCCTGCTCCCGGGCGAAGGCGCCCTCCAGCTCCCGGTCGACGAAGCGCAGCGAGAGCGGGTGCGTCCGGCCGAACTCGTCGCTCACGATCCGGCAGCGTCCGTCTGGACGCCGCCCCGCGTCAAGCGGATTCCGTCAGCTTCGCGCGCTCGCCAGGATCTCGTCGAGGCCGCCCTTGAAGTAGAAGGCCTGCTCCGGGACGTCGTCGTACTCCCCGGCGAGGATGCCGGCGCAGACGCGCACGGTCTCCTCGCGGCTCACGTGCGAGCCCTGGCGCTTCGTGTACGGCTCGGCGATGAAGAACGGCTGCGGACCGTAGCCATCATTAACGGGGGATCCGGGGGCGGGGGTAACATAAGGGATCCACAGCGCACACAAACGCCTCCTTGCGAGCCGAGAGGGGCCGCGTGACTACGCACGATGCTAGCCTCCGACAACGGCACTGTCAAGGGGAGCGCGCGGAGCAGACGGAGCAGCGTATCAGCGCCTGGCGGCGCGTAGTGGCACCGGCACCGCCCCGGCGAGCGGGGCACGAATCCACCCCGGGCACGACGGCTGCTGCCCCCCTCCGGACCTGTGTGGTCAGGGCGTGGCGATGGCCACGGGCGGGGCCGGGCCGGGGCTCTGCCCCGACCGTCGCAGGTGAGCGAGGATCCGCCGAATGACGCCAGGATCGTCGATCGTGGCGATGAGGCGCGATCGGGTCTTCCTCCTGAAGCACGGCGAGACCCGCCGCTGGTGACCGGGCAAATGTTGCCGCATCCGGCGATCACCTCTATACTTGAAGCATGGCTAACGAACGACGCTATCAGCTCCAGTCCGAAGAATCCAACCGGCAACTCGACGCGCTCCTCGAAGGTCTGGGAGTTCCCGTCACGACCTGGCGCTACTACTCGCAGATGCTGACGACGGTCCTCAAGATGTTCGAGGACGGCGCGGAGATCGGCGACCTCAAGATCGCCAACTCCGCCCTCAAGGAGCTCCGTTACGCCTTCAAGGTGTTTGCGCCCTACCGGGCGATTCCCAAGGTCACCGTCTTCGGCTCGGCGCGGACTCCTGCGGACCACCCGTTCTCGCTCCAGGCCCACGCGTTTGGACGCCGGATGGTGGAGGCCGGCTGGATGGTGGTCACGGGGGCGGGGAGCGGCGTGATGGGCGGGGCCCAGGCGGGCGCGGGCCGGGAGAAGAGCTTCGGGCTCAACATCCGCCTGCCCTTCGAGCAAGAGGCGAACCCCTGGATCGCCGACGACCCGAAGCTGATCACCTTCAAGTATTTCTTTACCCGCAAGCTCTTCCTGCTCAAGGAGTCGGCCGCCGTCTGCTTCCTGCCCGGCGGGTTCGGGACCTGCGACGAGGCCTTCGAGGTGCTCACGCTGATCCAGACCGGGAAAACTCCGCTGATCCCGGTGATCCTGCTCGACGTCCCGGGGGACCGCTACTGGAAGGCCTGGGAGGAATTCGTGCGAGGTCAGATTGTCGGGCGGGAGCTGATCTCACCCGACGATGTCCACCTCTACCGCGTGACTGACAGCGCGGAGGACGCCGCCCGCGAGATTCAGGATTTCTACCGGGTGTTCCATTCTCACCGGGTGGTCGGAGAGCATCTGGTGCTGAGACTCCGGCGACCACTCTCCCCCGAGGGACTCACGGCTCTCCAGCGGGAGTTCGACGACATTCTCAAGGGGC
>JACQWA010000075.1 GCA_016209425.1 Candidatus Rokuibacteriota bacterium | reverse complement strand
CCGCGGCGTCCTCAATACGACGAGAGCCGTTCGCGGTAAAGGGGGACTGCCGAACAAGGCGCTTCAGCCGACGAGCCGCGATGCACGGCGCGGCAAGATCGGAAAGCGAGCAGGCGCGGCTCGCGGCTGAGCGCCGGCGTTAGGCGTGCGCAGATCAACGACAGGAAGGTCCAATGAGTAGTAGCGTGCTCATTCATGAGCGTTTCCGCGGGTTCCCGACTCTGGCGCTGGGTGGGTACGTCGGTGGGGTTCTGGCTAAGGCCATTGGGAACTCCGTAGAAGTCCGGTTCTTGAAACCTGTGATGATCGGAGCACGACTGGATCTTGAGCGACTTAACGGCGGCCAAGTTGTACTTCGAGACGGCGAGGGTCCTGTGGCAGAGGCCACCGCCACGAAGCTGGACATGGAGCGACCAGCCGTTGTTGGCTTAATCGAAGCCCAAGCGGCCTCACGGTCATATCCGGGCTTTACTCATCATCTCTTTCCCGGGTGCTTTGGTTGCGGACCATCACGCGCGGACGGTGATGGGCTACGGATTTTCCCAGGATGGATTCCGGAGCGGAATATGGTCGCCGCGGTGTGGACACCGTATGCATCGGTCGCTGATGTGGAGGGGCACATCTGGACGGAAGCGGTTTGGTCTGCACTCGATTGCCCTGCAGTATGGGCGCTCATTGCCACCACGCCTGCGGACTCTGCAAACCGAGTGGTGACGGGCACGTGCGCCGTAGAGGTCATTGAACCGGTCATGTTGGGAGACGAATACATCGTGCTCGGTTGGCCACTTGGCATGGATGGCCGCAGGCTGTTTGCCGGGGCAGCGCTGATGTCGACACGTGGTGACTTACATGCGCTGGCCAAGCACACGTGCGTCTTAACACGCCAAGGAGCCCCACTTGGGTTCGACGCATGGCGTCGACCGGCCTAACAAGCCGTTGCACCTGCCGACGGGCCTCGCTCCGTTCCGTCGCTCGGTCCGCCGCAGGTGAACGGCAGCGTTATCCGACCTGTAGCGGGGGAGGCATCCCAAGGGTATCTGCGAACGGAAGGTGACAATGCCCGATATCGAAGTCAATGGGATAAGACTGGAATATGCCGAGCAGGGGACTGGCCAGCCGATCGTCTTCGTCCACGGCGTCCTCAACGATCTGCGGTCATGGAAAGACCAAATAGAGGTGTTCGGCTCGAAGTATCGAGCCGTGGCCTTGAGCTGTCGCTACTACTACCCGAATGAAGCGATTTCTGACGACGCCGATCTCTCTTTGGACACCCTCGTGGACGATCTGGCCGCTTTTCTGCGTGCTTTGCACCTGGCGCCCGCGCACCTGGTTGGTGCCTCTAACGGTGGGTTCGCCTGCCTTCTCCTAGCGCTCAGGGAACCCGGGCTGGTCCGAACCCTCGTCCTCGCCGAGCCGCCCGTTCTGCCCGTTCTGGGAGTGAGCGCTCCGCCAAAGCCACACCAGATACTGAAGCTCCTGGTTCGCAGTCCCAAGGCGGCGATGGCGGTCATAAGGTTCGGTGCCAGAGGGATCGGCCCGGCCAGCCGGGCTTTCAAGCGTGGGGACGACGAGCAGGGCTTACAGATTTTTGCCACGGCCGTCTTGGGCCGCAAGGCTGCTGCGAACCTGACGGAGTTCATGCGCCGGCAAATGCACGATAACGTCAGACCGTTCAAGGCTCGACTGCGGGCCGGCTTCCCGCCTTTCAGCGAGACCGACGCGCGCAGCATCAGGGTGCCAACGTTGCTCGTGACCGGAGAGGACAGCGCTCCTGTCCTCCACCGGATCACCGATAAGCTGGAGCGCTTGATGCCTCGCGTCGAACGGTTCGATATTCCGAATGCCTCCCACCTCATGTATGAAGATAACTCGGAGGCGTTTAACGGCGCGGTGCTCGCGTTTCTATCTCGAAACCGGGATATGAAAGCAGCTCCCCTGAATCAGTGAGCTGCTTCGTCTCCGCACGTCGGATAACACGGGTTGCAGCCGACGCTGCTCCGCTACGCTCCGCATCGCGGCTGAACCCGACCGTTGGGCGGCACCGTAGAGGCCACGCAGCCTCATGGGAGGAAATTGGGCGATGGCACATACGAACAGGGCAGTTCGAGTTGCAGGGACCTGGCTCGCGATCGCCTCTGTCTTGATGGTCGCAGCGCTTGTCTTTCACGGCCCCATCTCCCCCGACCTCAACGATCAGATGAGAAAGATTGCCGATGGGGCAATACGGTGGTCTGTGGTCCACTGGATTGCAGCCGCTGCCTTATCCCTGTATGCGCTGACCGGGCTGGTCGTGCTGACTTCCGGATCACACCTGACTGAAGGTTGGTGGACCATGACGGCGTGGGCGGTGTTACCCGTAAGCGCCCTTTGGACCATGACGACCGGCGTGGTTGAAGCGACTGTGGTGGCCAGCGCCGCAGTATCCGGGACCAAGGAGACATTCGAGGCATGGTGGGCCTTTGCCGCAGGCAAGGCCACCGGGTTTGCCTTTTTGGCGCTGGCGGTCGCCGTGATCGCGGGAAATGAGGCTCGAAGTTCCGAACGAGCCACGCCAGCGTGGTCCGCTTGGATTGCCATGGTTGCGGGCGTTGCATCCTTCGCTGGTTGGGCCCTCGGGATGTGGTTCGGCGTAGCCGTCGGGAACCTCCTCTGGGTGGCATCCTCAATCCTCATGAGCGTGTGGACGCTCTGGTTCGGCGTCGCAATGATGCGTTCCCGGAGCAACGCAATCTGAGATATCCGCACTCGTCGCTTGCGGTTCAGCAGGCCTGCGCCCCTCGGCAGCGGGTGGACCGGATGACTATTCGATCCTTGTCTCCGGTTATGGATCCTGCAGCCGCGACACCAAACTAGGCGGTGACGCGCGGCACCCAACCGAGGTCTGCAGTGCCATGCCGCCCAACAAGACGATGCAACTGACGGCGCTGCGCGCCGCAGGTGATCGCCAGCGCGTTAGGCGTGGTGCACCCGCGCGAGGAGGAGTCCCCATGCTGAAGCTCATGCCTGTTGCGTTCACCTTGTTGCTGCTCTTGCCTGGATGCGCTCCCCTACAGCCGTTGCCCGATCAAGCTTCGATGGACGCTCCAAAAGAGTCAGTCCAAATCGTCGTTGTTCCTGAGTGGCCGACTCAGGGCAAGAGATACCTTGTGGAGCGGGACGGTCAGCAGGAAATTTGGCTTGTGAAGGACGACAAAGGTACGATCGAGTTCCTTGATCAGGCGACACAGCAAGCGAAGTTGTGGATTAGGCTCGGGCGTTGTCTTTCCTTCTCGTACTTCCAAGGGCCACGTTCATCGCCTCATGACTTTGGCGCGGTCGGGCAGCCTGCTTTCCACACAGCACCTCCAGACTGCAAGGTGTGGGACGGTCGGACTTGGACCCAGACTTATGCTGTGCAAATGCCAAGGCTGGCTCAGCCGTGCTATTACGGGGCGCGACGCAAGGCGAACGTTGAAGGACCACCCGGTCGCCGGCTTGTTACGAGCGATTCCTCTGTCGAGATTACTGGTCCGGGAGTGCCGGGTGGGTACCATGCCACGCAGTATCGGATTGTCTATTCTGAGGAGCTGCAGTTCTTCAAGGAGCTAGCACCTGGCTATATTGGAAGGCGAGCAATCGTCGTCCGCGAGTTAAAGTGAGGAATCCCAAAGTGGCAGTGCTGGGCGTGGAGTTCGACCACGCCTAACACAGGCTTGAGCGGACGCGCGTGCCGCGCGCCCCTCAGCCTGAGCGTTCGGCGTCGAGGGACACCAGTGGCGGTTGAGGCAATCCGGAACAAGACACCAAGGCAGGTCCGAAGCGACGTGGGCGCCTTCTCGGCGCGATATGTCGAGGACTGGGACGCTTGGGTCGGCGCTCACCGGGATGCTCGCCCGCAACTCTTTGGGCGAATCCTCCGCAAGTGGCAGGCAACCCGCCCGGTGGCAATGCGCCGCCTTAGAGCGGAGGCCGAGCACCGACCGCCCTTTCTCGACGACCTCCTCGAATTGGCGGCAGAGCCTCTTCGCGCGCTGGCCGGGCTCACCGTCTTGACGATCGCGCACAGAACGCGGAAGCAGGATGAAGCCCTCACCACGCTGTGGACGATCTTTTCACGGTTGCCGACATCCGGTGCTGCGTCCTGCGTCGGCATCACCAAGGCTGTTCTTCTCCTGACCGATGGGAGGATAGGTCCCGCCTTCGACTCCCAGGTTCGCAGCAAGCTCGGTGTGGGCCGACCAGCGACATGCCGTGAGTGGCTTCAGACCCTTCAGGACGTTGGCGAGGATATCGCCGTGTTTGAATCCTCCCATGGGCGCCTGATAAAGGCGGTTCCCGCCCGCTTCGCGCAGCTCGCGTACGGGCGGCTTTACGACATGGCGCTGGGGCCACGGTGACTGGCACGACGCCGAACAAGGCATTCGAGCGGACGGCTGGCTCGCATTCGCTCGCCGCCGCCGCTCACTGCCGGCGTTCGGCCGATTGCCGACATTGAAATATGGCGACGACACAGAAGCCGAGGCGGGAGAAGCCAGAGGCAAGCCCGAAGCCGAGCCTGAAGTCCGTGGTGGGCGAGACAACCTACGGGGTCTGGCTGGACATGCTCAAGGTGCTCGTGCCTGGCGGGAGAACGCACCGTCTGGCGCCGATCGTTGGCGGTATGTTGCGATACGCTGCCGAGCAGTCGGCGAGGAACGCCCGACGCCGGCTGGCAACGGGTGCGCTCGCAGACGCTCTCATCGGGCTGGACGAAGGAGACGACGCTGCCGCCATCCTCGTCACGATTGCAGTTCAACAGCTATTCCGCGACGCCGGCGTTCGGGTTACGCGCCACGCCCGAAATGGTGAACCGTACAGCATCGTCGATGCCTCGATTCACGAATTCCAACGGTGGGGCGCCATGCCGTGGGAATAAAGCTCGCCGTCAACACATACGACGGTCGAACTCCGCGCTGCACCGGTCCGCGGCTCGCGATGCTCGCTGCGGCCGGTGAGCGCGAACGTTGGGCAGCCAGTCGCTCGTGCCGCGGTGATCACCACTCAGGAGGGATGGGCGTGAGGCCGAGGATCACGACGCTCACTACCGTGCTGGCCGTCCTACTGCTCATCGCGCCGGTCGCCGCCCACGCGCAGCGGCCGGCCAAGGTCCCGGTGATCGGCTTCCTGGCCCCCGCCGGCGAGCCCTTTGCACCCTCACCCCGCTCAATGATGGGGACGGGAATGGCGATGGGCTCTCCCGCCTACCGCGATGCCTTCCTGCAGGGCCTGCGTGAGCTGGGCTACGTGGAGGGGCAGACCGTCGCCATCGAGTACCGGTGGGCGGAGGGGATGGAGCAGCTGCCCGCCCTCGCAGCCGAGCTGGCCCGGCTCCCCGTGGATGTCATTGTGACCGTGTCCACGCCGGCGGTCCAGGCGGCCAAGCTGGCGACCACGACCATTCCCATCGTCATTGCGATCGCCGCCGATCCCGTGGCGACTGGCCTCGTCGCCGCCCTGGCCCGGCCCGGTGGGAACATCACGGGCTTGAGCACCCAGTCCGAGGATCTCAGCAGGAAACGGCTGCAGCTGCTCAGAGAGGTCGTGCCCCGGGTCACCCGCATTGCCGTGCTCTGGAACCCGGGCTCCCCCATCGGCCCCGGCCACTTGCGAGAGACGGAGGCCGCCGCCCGCGCGCTGAGGGTCCAGCTCCAAGTCCTGGAGGCGCGGGGGCCGGAGGACCTTGACGGTGCCTTCGCGGCGATGGCCCGGCACGGGGCCCACGCGCTTGTCGTCACGCCGGACCCCATGCTGCACCGAGAACGACGGAGCCTTGTGGGCCTCGCGGCGAGAAGGCAGCTCCCGGCAATCTACTTTGCGACGGACTTCGTGGAGGTGGGGGGGCTCATGAACTACTCGGCGGATTTCGCTGACCTGGCCCGGCGCGCTGCCATGTACGTGCACAAAATTCTCAAAGGCGCAAAGCCCGCCGACCTCCCCGTCGAGCAGCCCACGAGGTTCGAGTTGGTCATCAACCTCAAGACCGCGAAGGCACTCGGCCTCACGATCCCGCCGGCGCTGCTGCTGCAGGCGGACCGGGTCATCGAATGATGGACCTGTCGGCCCCGCTGTTGTGCATATGGATGGTGGTAAGAGCCGGGCACGCCAATGATCTGAGCAACCGGGAAGATGGGTGACAGAGTAAACCGGGAACATAGGTAACACTTGCTGAAACTCAGGGACGGCTGCCCAACAACAGGCTTGAGCGGTCCGCCTCGATGCCGGCCGCTCAGCCTGCGCGTTGGGCGCATGAGGCGAACTTACGAGAACGAGATGGCACTGCAGATGTTCCTTGAGGGGCAGGTGACCATGGCCGCGTGGCCCGCGGGTCTAGTCGACACTGTGACGTCGGGGCCTTCGGGTGCGCGGTCGTTGGCGACGCATCGCGATATCGATCTCGGGGCGGGAACATGACAGCTTCATGGCTCGTCCTCATGGTCACGGTCGCCGCCGTCTTCACTCCGGTCCTCGCCGCGGAGGCGCAGCAGGCGGAGAAGATCGCGCGGATCGGCTATCTGAGTCCTCATTCGCCCGAAAGATTCCGCGTAGAAGTTTTCCGGCAGGCGTTGCATGATCTCGGTTGGGTCGAGGGCCGGAACCTCATCGTCGACTACCGCTCTGCAGACGGGAAATTCGATCGGCTCCCCGAGTTGGCGGCCGAGCTTGTACGTCTGAACGTGGACCTGATCGTTGCGGTTGCTACGCTGCCCGCCCTGGCGGCCAAACGGGCAACGCAGACGATCCCCATCGTGTTCACGCACGTGTCCGATCCGGTTGGCACTGGGCTCGTCCCTGGCCTTGCACGGCCCGGTGGGAACATCACGGGGCTGACCCACATTAATGCCGCGTTGAGCCCTAAACGTCTGGAGATCCTAAAGGAGGCCGTTCCCAAGGCCACTCGCGTAGCTGCCCTCTGGCATCCAGGCGGTCTCGGTGAACGCACGGAAACTACCATGTTGAAGGAGACCGAGGCCGCGGCTCGGGCATTAGGGGTGCAGCTTCACGTGCTAGAAGCGCGAAGTCCCAACGATCTCGACAGGGCGGTCGCGGCCGTGACTAGAGAGCGCGCCGGCGCTCTGATCGTGTTGCCGAGCCCGATCTTCCTTAACGAGCCCCGCCGCGTCGTGGACCTCGTGGCAAGGACCCGTGTACCAGCGGTCTACTTTGCGCGGGAGTTTGCTGAGGTCGGTGGCCTTATGGCCTATGGTGCCGACATCGCCTACATCGTCGGCCGCGCGGCATCGTACGT
Source organism: Candidatus Rokuibacteriota bacterium (assembly GCA_016209425.1). Classification (GTDB taxonomy): domain Bacteria; phylum Methylomirabilota; class Methylomirabilia; order Rokubacteriales; family CSP1-6; genus JACQWA01. Next base: position 377 of record JACQWA010000075.1, on the reverse strand, counting down.
GGACAAGATCTTGAAAGGGGCCAATCCGGCTGACTTACCCGTGGAGCAGGGCTCCAAGTTCGAGCTAGTCATCAACCTCAAGATCGCCAAGGCCCTCGGCTTGACGATCCCGTCGTCGGTGCTCACTCGAGCAGACCAGATCATCGAGTAGCCCGGTGGCGACAACCCGCGAGGCCCAATGAACACAGCGCCCAACTTCGGCATTCAGCCGCCGGGCTACGCCCGCGGCTGATGCCGGGCGTTGATATGACTTCCACTGTCAAGAGCGACGATGACCTCCCGGATCGCGGGTGCCGTTCGTGTTCGTGCCTTCCCGGGGGTTGCTCGAGCCATCGGAAGAGGCGGAGCCTGTAACAGCGACGGTCGATCATGCTGAT
>JACQWA010000081.1 GCA_016209425.1 Candidatus Rokuibacteriota bacterium | reverse complement strand
GCCCGAGGCCTTCCAGCCGCCGAAGGAGTTCACGCCGGGCCACGCCCCCGTCGTGGCGCCCCCGCGGCGATTGGCGTAGGCGACTCCGGCCTCGATCGCGCTGAAGAACGTGCGCACCTCGTCGGGGTCCTCACTGAAGATCCCCGCGGTGAGCCCGAACTCGGATCGGTTGGCCCAGCTGAGCGCCTCGTCGAGGCTCTCCACGTCCGCCACGGCGACGAACGGGACGAACAGCTCGTCACGACAGAGTCGATGATCGACGGGAAGGCGGTCCACGACGGTCGGCATCACGAAGTGGCCGTACGCGTAGGCCCCGTCCTTCAGAACCTCGCCGCCGGTAAGGATCCGCCCGTCCTGCCTCGCCTCGGCCACAGCCGCCTCGTAGGTCGCCACGGCCCGGCTGTTGATGACCGGCCCGACGAAGACGTCCCGCTCGGCGGGGTTCCCCACCCGGAGCGACCGGGTTTTGTCCACCAGGCGGACCGAAAACTCCCGGGCAACGCGCCGGTCCACATAGACGCGCGAGCAGGCGCTGCACTTCTGCCCGGAAAGGCCGAAGGCGGAGCGGGCAATTCCCTCCACCGCCTTGTCCAGATCGGCGTGGGCCGTGACGATCGCGGGATTCTTGCCGCCCATTTCCAGGATACACGGACGGAGCCGGGAGGCGTTGAAGCGACGCGCAATCCGCTCGCCGACTTCCCTCGATCCGGTGAAGATCAAGCCGGCCACCTCCGGGGCATCCACCAGGGCCAGCCCCGCCTCCTCTCCGCTTCCCGTGACGAGGTTCACGGTGCCCGGGGGGAGCCCCGCCGCCTCGAGGAGCTCCACAAGGCGGACGGCGGCGTACGGGGTGTCGCTGGCGGGCTTGAGGACCACCGTGTTCCCCGCCACCAGCGCACCGGCGCACATCCCCGCCGCGAGGGCCACGGGGAAGTTGAACGGCGAGATCACCGCCCAGACGCCGTAGGGGCGGAGCAGGCTGCGCGTCTCTTCGTTGGGGGTCAGCCGGGCCAGGGGGCGGTCGAAGCCGCCGGCCTCCTCCAGCTGCTGGGCGTAGTAGCGGAAGAAGTCGGCCCCCTCGCTCACGTCCCCCAGCGCCTCGAACCGGCTCTTCCCCGCCTCCAGAGTCATCAACGCGGCGAACTCTGACGCGCGCTCGGCAAGGAGATCACCCACCTTGCGGATGAGCGCGACGCGCTCCCACCACGGGACCCGGCTCCACTCGACAAAGGCGTGGGCCGCCGCCGCCACGGCATCGGCCGCGTCCTGGCGGCTCCCCAGCGCGAAGTGGCCGAGGATCTGGCGCGTGTCGGCCGGGTTCACGTCGGGGAATGTGCGCGGCGACTCCCGGCGCTTCCCGCCGATGAGGAGCGGATGGACCCGGCCGAGTGTCCCGCGAACCCTCTCGACGGCCTGCTCGTACTCCCGATGCGCGTCCTCGCCGAGAGAGCTCAGCGAGGCATAGGTGATCTTGAGGGGCGGAGCCATCGCGGCCTCCACTCAGGAGCGGTACGGGGAGGCCTGGTAATACTGGAGGGCCTCCGGCAGCCACTGCTCGATCTGTCTGATACGCGTGACGTCCGAGGGGTGGGTGGACAGGAACTCCGGCGGGCGCCCTCGGCCCCGAGACGCCTCGGTCATGCGGATCCACAGGTCGCGCGCGGCGTGCGGATCGTAGCCCGCCTTGGCCATGTAGATCAGCCCCAGGTGATCGGCCTCGGACTCCTGCAACCGGCTCCAGGGCAGGATCACACCCACGGCCGCACCCGCGCCGAGGAGCGCCCCGACCTGTCGCACCGTGTGGGGATCTCCCCCGGAGAGCGCCGCCATGGTAGCCGTGAGCCCCGCCTGAACCAGGAGCTGCTGGCTGACGCGCTCCCCCCCGTGACGGGCGACGGCATGGGCGACTTCGTGGCCCAGGACAGCCGCGAGCCCGGCGTCGTCCCGCGTCACCGGCAGGAGCCCGGTGTACACTGCCACCTTCCCGCCGGGGAGGGCAAAGGCGTTGATCTGCCGGGCGTCGTCGATGACCTTGAACTCCCACGCGTAGCCCGTTCTCCCCGTGGCCGCGGCGATCCGCGTGCCCACGCGCGTGACCAGGTCGTTCGCCACGGGATCGCGGGAGAGCCGGGCCTTTTTCAGGATCTCGCGGTAGGCCTGGAGCCCCATCTGGACTTCCTGGGGCTCGGAGAGGAGCTGGAGCTGGGAGCGGCCGGTGATCGGAACCGTCTGGCAGGCAACGGCCGCCAGCACCATCACACCGGCGAGGGAAGCGCGAAGCGACCAGCGCACCATGACGGGGCCTCGTGCTCCCTACGATACCACCGAGGGCGAGGGGAGGCCAGCCGCAGGGGCTCGAGCGGGGGTTACAACTCCTTCCAGCTCCTGAGGCTCAGGAGCTTGCGGTTCTTGTTCATGGCATTGCTGAGCGCTTGACAGCTGTAATAAACCTGGGCATTTCCGCTGGCGTCGACCTCCACCTGGGTATTGATGGCCGCCGTCTCGTTGACCACGACGCCTCCGTAGACCTTCTGGTTCCCGCCTCCACCATACCTGAGACCCGTGTACTGTCCGGTGATGAGGATGAGACCTTCCCACCGGAAGTTCCCGGCGATAGACATGTCGCCGTCCTCGATGATCAGAATCCCTGCCCCCGTCGAGGTCCCGGTCACGGTCAGGGCATAGAACTGCTGGGCCGGGTCCACCGTCCCTTTCACGTAGACGACCTTCGGGGTTGCCTGGGTTCCCCAGCAGTTGGAGCTGTTCCAGTCCGTGGAGCAGCTGTCCCCGAGGTTTTGGTAGCTCAGTTGCTGCGTCGAGCTGGCGTTCAGGGAAATGTCGGCGTAGGGCTTCACGGCATCGACGAACTTCTGGATTTGTGTGCTCGTCAGAGCGGTGCTCGGGGCGATCGTATTGTCGCCGGATCCAGAGCCGGCGGGGTCCTGCTTCTTCCCCAGGACGTTGTCCTTCTGT
>JACQWA010000080.1 GCA_016209425.1 Candidatus Rokuibacteriota bacterium | reverse complement strand
GATGCTTTCCAGTGCGCGTCGCTGTTCGACATCGATGTCAAGAGCTTCAGCTGGTTTTCGCATGGCGACAGCTTACAGGAGGCTGCCGCCAAGTGTCAACTTATTTCTGAGACACTACACTAGGAGTGCTCGCATGGCCCGGAAGACGCAGGCTGATCTGGTTGCCAAGGCGATCGCGGGCGTCGATCGCGACCGCCTAGTCAAGCTCGTGGTGGATTTCACGAACATTCCGAGCCCCACCGGGGAAGAGGCGGAGATGGCGCGGGTCTACCACGACGCCCTGTCCGGCACCGGATTCCGTTCGACTTTGCAGTCGATCGGCGATGGTCGGTACAACGTTCTCGGCGTCCTGGAGGGCGCGGGCGGCGGCAAGTCGCTCATGTTCAATGGTCATTTCGACACGTCGTTCGGACCTGAGATGAGCGACCGGGGGATCGGCTTTCGCACCGAGGGTCGAGTTGTCGACGACGAGTGGATCTACGGCATGGGCTCGTTCAATATGAAGAGCGCCCTGGCCGCATACGTCGTCGCCGCGGAAGCCGTGCAGGCAGCCGGCGTTCGGCTCGGCGGTGACGTCCTGATCGCTGGCGTGGCCGGCGAGATCGAGAAAGCCCCGATCGGCCGCTTCGAGGGCCGAGCCTATCAAGGCTACGGGGTCGGGACCAAGTTTCTGATCACCCACGGCGGGGTTGCCGACGGCTGTATCCTGGGGGAGCCGACGAACCTCAAGGTCGTTCCTGCGCACTGTGGCAGTGCGTGGGTCAGGATCGAGGTGCCCGGTGTTCTTGGGCACACGGCCTGGGCGGACCTCGAGACGAACGCGATCAGGCGGGCCAGGACAATACTCGACGCGATCAATGACTGGATTCCTCAATACCGCAGGCGTCATGCCAAAGGCGATTTCGCCCCGCAGGTAAACGTCGCAGCGATCGAGGGAGGATGGCCGTGGCGCGGGGCGCGGACGCCGGACTCGTGCTCCATATACATGGACGTGCGCACCCCACCCGACATGCTCCCGATCGAGGTCCTGAGGGAGATGCGGGCACTCGTCGCGGAAGTGAAGGAGGCGAACCCCGGTCTGGAAGCTACGGTTAACCTTTACGTTTCGAACCCCGGCACCTCCATATCGGAGGATCACGAGCTCGTGCGCCACATCGTCGAGGCGCACACGGAAGAGCTGGGTTCTCCGCCGGAGATTGCCACCGAGAACTGGTACAGCGACGCAGCGCACCTCAATCGGTACGGCATCCCTGCCGTGAACTACGGGTCTGCCGGTCGCATCCGCACCGGCGGGGCCGGATGGTCAGCCCTACAGGGCGAGCACGTTCACATCGGTGATCTCGTAGCTATCACAAAGGTCTATGTCCGCGTGTTGATGCGGATGTGCGGCGCGGCGAGTTGAGCAAGGGAGGCGGCGGCCGTGGGATTCTTGCTGGGCATCGACGTTGGGGGAACCTTCACCGACTTCATCCAGATCGGCGAGCAGGGCGAGGTCACGATCCTAAAGACCCCCTCCACGCCCGATCGGCCAGCGGAGGGTGTGCTGACGGGTCTGTGCAAGCTCGCCAGGAAACACGACTCGCTGGAGGGCTACCTCTCGGATGTGGATCTCATCGTCCACGGCACGACCATCACCACGAATGCCGTCATCACCGGCACCTACGCCAGGACCGGCTACGTCACCACCAAGGGCTTTCGCGATGTCCTAAACTCGCGACGGGGCCTCAAGCGCAATGCGTTCACGGCCAAGGAGAGCCCACCGAAGCCCATCGTTCCCCAGTACCTCGTGCGTGTGGTCGACGAGCGCCTTGACCGGAACGGCCAAGTGCTGCGGCCCTTAAACGAGGAGGATGTCCGCGCCGCGGCTGCATTTTTCCGGGAAGAAGGCGTCGAGGCTGTCGCCGTCAACTACATGTTTTCTTTCTTGAACAGCGCACACGAGGAGCGGACGAAGGAGATCCTGGAGAAGGAGTTGCCCAGCGTCTATGTAACTATTTCGAGCCGGGTTCTCCCCCAAGTACGAATGTACGAGCGCGGATCGACGACCGTGTTCAACGCGTGCGTCGGCCCGCTCCTGCGTGCGTACATCAACGATCTCCAGCGCCGGCTTGGTTTAGCTGGCTTTCGCGGGCGGCTCCTGACGATGCAGTCCAACGGCGGGGTGATGTCGCCTGAGGTGGTCAAGGATTTCGGCGCGAACACTCTGCTCTCAGGCCCGGCGAGCGGGCCCGTGGCGGCCACATTCTTCGCTCGGCAGCACGGGCTCGACACCCTGATCACCATAGACATGGGCGGCACCAGCCTCGATGTCTGTTTGGTCCGCGGGGGAAGGGCGAGCATCACTACTCAGTCAGAGGTCGCTGAGTACGCGCTTGCTTTGCCCTCGCTCGACATTAGCACGATCGGGTCTGGTGGGGGTAGCATCGCCTCGGTGGGCGATGGCGGCATCCTCCGCGTGGGCCCGGAAAGCGCCGGCGCCGTGCCGGGACCGGCGGCATACAATCTCGGGGGGACCCGGCCGACCGTGACCGATGCGAATCTCGTTCTCGGGTACCTGAACCCGGACTACTTCCTCGGCGGTGAGCGACGGCTTGAGATTGGACTGGCGGAGACGGCAATCCGCGAGCACGTAGCCGAGCCCATGGGTCTTGACGTCATGGAGGCGGCACGAGGAATTATTGAGCTCGTCAACTCGAAGATGGCCAATAGTGTGCGTCAGGTCTCGATCGCACGAGGCTTCGATCCGCGTGACGCGACGCTTGTGGTGGCCGGCGGTGCCGGGCCCTTACACGGCTGTGGCATTGCAACAGAGCTCGACCTTGACCTGATATTGATCCCGAAGAGTAGCTCTGTGCTATGCGCTACGGGGATGCTTACAACGGATCTCCGCCATGACCTCGTCCGCTTCGCTCCCGTCCGTCTCGAGTTTCCCGAGGAAGCGGTCCGGGCGCTCAACGCCCTGCGCGAGGAACTCATCGCCCGGGGTCGTGAGTTGCTCGGCGAGGAGAAGGTTCCCGCTGACCGCCAGTTCTTCGAATTCTCGTGCGACATGCAGTTCGAGGGCCAGTTCAACGTTCTCGAGACGCCGATTTCAGTGCTCGATTTGGGCCCGCTTACCGCAAGTAACATCCCCGCTATCAAAGAAGTGTTTCGAAAGCACCATGAGAAAATTTACGGATACACCTTGTCCGACTCGCCAATCGAGATCCAGTCGATTCGCTTGACCGCGGTCGGGGTCAGGGACGATCCGCCTTTCCGGCCGATCGCAATAGGCGGTCCTTCGCCGGAGCTGGCACGCAAGAGTACACGAGGCATCTGGCTGGGTGGAACCGAAGTGTCAGTTCCGATCTACGAGGGGGGCCGACTTGAGGCGGGAAACGAGATCGCCGCGCCAGCGATCGTCGAGGAGCCGACGACGACGGTCAAGGTTGATCCTGGTTGGCGGCTTCGAGTTGACAACGTCGGCAGTTACGTCCTCTGGCGGGAAGGGCAGGTGCTCGAACACGTGCTCGAACGCCACGCGCAGCGGTCCGGGAGGCAGGCCTGAAAAGGTCGTGAGCGGAAGCCCGGGAAGAGGTTCTATGATACCGAGCAGTCCTCGGCACTACGGCGATATCGACCCCATCCTCGTTTCGATCATTCCCAACCGAATGGAGGGGATCGCCGAAGAGATGGCGCAGACCCTCATGATGACATCCCGGTCGGGAATTTTCGCCGAGGCCAGGGATTTCGTCACCGGCATCTTGGATTGGGAGGGGAGGCTCATCGCGCAAAGCCGTTACTTCCCAGGCTTCGCCGGCGCCCTCCCCTACATCATCCCGCCTGTGCGGGAGAAGTACGGTGATACTCTCGAAGAGGGGGATATCGTCTTCGCCAATGACCCATACAAGGGGAACAGCCATCTCCCGGACATGAACGTGCTCAAGCCCGTCTTCTGGGACGGCAAGGTCCAGTTCTGGGTCGTCTGCAAGGGCCACATGGCCGACATTGGAGGCGCCGGCGTCGCGGGCTACGACCCGAACGGTGAGACGATTTGGAACGAAGGTGTGATCGTGCCGCCTACGAAACTGTTCGTCCGTGGTAAGCTCCAGGAGGAAATTCTCGACCTCTTCGTCAGCCAGGTCAAAGTCCCGGAGATCGTGCGCGGGGATATCCTATGCGAGGTCGGAGGTGTCAACATCGGCGAACGAGGGTTGCACGAGCTTCTATCTCGATATGGCACCGAACGAACCCACCGCCACATCTCCGCGTTTCTCGACGCCTCCGAGCGCGCGATGCGGGAGAAGATCCGTACCATTCCTGACGGTGTATACCGCGGCGAAAAGGCGATCGACGACGATGTGGCGACAGAGAACCCTCTGACGATTCGGGTCGAGGTGACAGTTCAGGGCGACGAGATCGAGTTCGATTTCAGCGAAAGCGATCCGAACAGCTCCCGCTACATGAACTGCACGGACGCGTTCACGCGCTCGATGGCCACGCTCACGCTATTCTGGATACTCGAGCACCCCGAAAGCAACCACGGCTCACTTCGCCCCTTCTCATTCGTCAATCCGAAGGGTACGTGTGTGAACCCCGAGCTCCCTCATTCGTGCGTCCTGGCCACCTGCAACATCGCCGAGGCGATTCAGGAGGCGATCCAACGGGCGCTTGCACCTGCGGTCCCGGGGCGGATCGCAGCGCCGAGTACTAACCTCGTGTTCCCAATGATCACCTATATCCATCCCGAGAAGAGGCGGCTCGCGGTGAACCTTGACTTCTTTTTCCGCTGTAACCCGTCAGGGGGGACGCTGGGCTACGATGGCTGGGAGCAGGGAGGACCGGCGCAGGAGATGGGAATGGGACGGTGCCCGGATCCCGAGATCCACGAGCTGACCCATCCCGTGCGCATCGACCGTTTCGAGCAGCAGATCGATAGCGCCGGCGCCGGTCAGTTCCGGGGCGGCAACGGCCACTGCTATCGCGTACAGCACTTCGTGGGCAGTGTGAAGGCGGTGGTGTTCGGATCGGGAACCAAGAAGCACGCCGTGCCTACGGGGTTTTTTGGTGGCCACAGCCCGTCGCCGAGCCTGCTGACGATCGAGCGCGCCAACGGAACCATCGAGGAATTGCGTCCTAATCGATTTTTCGATGTCAGGCCCGGGGACATCATCCAGCTCATGGCGATGGGGGGACCCGGCTACGGGCGCCCCCTCGACCGGGACCCGGCGCTGGTCGCTCGGGACGTTCGTGACGGGTATCTCTCCGTCGAAAAGGCGGAGCGAGTTTACGGTGTGGTTGTGAACGAGCGCGGCGCCATCGACGAGATCGCCACGGCTGATCTGCGCAATCGCGAGGCAGCCACAGGATAAGCCTTGAACCTAAATCCTGCGCCGAACTGCAGTGCCGGTTGCTGCCAGCGTGCGTCCTATGAGTTCGCACTTGACTTTTGGCGTTTCCAATGAAAGCTACCTTATAGGTAGGGTTCATTGGCATGCCCAAAGGACCCCGAAACCTGACCATCGCCTTCGGGACCAAGAACCTCACGCACTACGGCGGGGTCTACCTGCTTCATCGGTTTTTGACTCGTGTGGGGTTCAAGAAAGCGGTGGCCATGGATGTGCGCTTGCGGCAGCGGAACAACCGGTACAGTGTGGGCGAGTTGCTGCTCGCGATCCTCTATCCCATGATCCTCGGCCTCGAGCGAATCGAGACGACCGCGCTCTTGCACGCCAATGGGGTCTTTCGCTATCTGAGCGGCTTGCCCACCTATCCCGATCCCACGACGCTGCGACGGTTCTTGCTGCGCATGGCGCCCCAGGCTCTGCCGAGGTTGCGCCGGCTCCACGATCGCTTCCTGGTCAAGATGACCGGCAAACCCCAGCCCCCCTCGCGCGTGATCTTCGACCTGGACTCGACCGTCTTGGTCGTCTATGGCAAACAGGAGGAAGCGCGGGTCGGCTACAACCCCATCAAGCGCGGCCGGCCCTCGTACCATCCGTTGCTGTGTTTCGAAGGCCAGACGAAGGACTTCTGGCACGGGGAGTTGCGCCCCGGGGACGCGCATACGGCGAGCGGCACCCTGGACCTCCTCCAGGCCTGCTTTGCCAAGATCCCGGCGGGGGTCCGCACCGTGATCATCCGCGCCGACAAAGGGTTTTACGACCACAAGGTGGTCGTCTGGCTGGAGGACCGGCAGGCCTCCTTCGTGATCGTGGCCCGGCTCACCCGGCCTCTCAAAGGCGAGCTGGGCCACCTGCGGTACACCGAGGTCAGCCACGGCGTGGAGGCCGCCGAGGTGTACTATCAGCCCACGCGTTGGCCGCACCCGTACCGCTTCGCGGTGATTCGGCGTCCCCAACCGGAAGAGCCCAGCGAGCAGCTGACGCTGTTCAAGCTCGGGAAGTATCACTACCAAGTGCTCGTCACCAACCTCGCCCTGCAACCCCTCAACCTGTGGCGCTTCTACAACGGCCGGGCTGGCGTCGAACGGATCATCCGGGAGCTCAAGGGCGATTACCCTTTGGGCAAAATCCCCACGCGGCACTTCTTCGCCAACGAAGCCTACTTCCACTTGCTCCTGTGCGCGTACAATCTGGTCAACTGGTTCAAGCGGCTCTGCCTGCCCCCGGAGTTCCAGACCGCGACCCTGCAGACCTTGCGGAACCGCATTCTCTTGATGCCCGCGCAACTGCTTCGGCGGGGCAACCGGCCGCGCCTGGCCATGCCTACCAGCGGGCCCCGCGAGGCAGCCTGGAAATATGCCTTGCATAAGATTGAGAGACTCAGGCTTTGAATCGAGCGCTTTTCACGCCGGATTTAGGTTGAAACAAGACCAGATGGACTCACTAGAAAGAACGGCGCCGACTTCACGACCCACGGCAACGGCGGCAGCCTCTCTGCTAGCAATCTCTCGTCGCTTCATGCTCTGGCTTCGGGGCGGCTGGGACCAGGCTGTCGTGCCGGCCATCTTTACAGTGATGATCTTGGCTTTCTACCTAATAAACTCCAATTACCTTTCCCCGATCAACATTCTCAACGTCCTCAATCAGGTTTCGATTCTCGCGATTGTTACTGTAGGGGCAAGTATCGTTATTTTCGGTGGTGGGTTCGATCTATCTGCAGGGTCCGTGGTTGCGCTCTCGGCCGTGGCTGGAGCCATCGTGGTCGGCGACACCGGAAGCGTTTCTCTCGGCGTGCTAGCCGGCATACTAACTGGAGCCCTTGTCGGCATCGGAAACGGCATCGTCGTCGGGTACTTTGGGGTCTCACCGCTCATCGTGACGCTCGGGTCGATGAATATCGCGCGTGGCGTCGCCCTGATTGCTTCTGCTGGCACGGCGATTTACAGTTTTCCCGTTTCGTACACCGATTTCGGAACGGGCAAGCTCCTGGGTGTCCCCGTGCTGACAGTCATCGCCCTTGGGGTGTTCCTCGTCGTGCACGTTGTCCTTAAGTACACCCCGTTTGGAATGAACATTTACGCTGTTGGTGGCAACCCTACGGCCTCTCGGCTTTCCGCCATCGACGTCCCCTGGGTGAAGATGATGACTTTCGCCATCTCGGGTGCGACTGCGGGCTTGGCGGGAATGCTGCTGGCAGCGCGCACCGGCGGGGGCGAGCCGACCGCCGGGATACTCTACGAGCTTGAGGCGATTGGGGCGGTGATTCTCGGAGGTGCCGCCCTCCACGGCGGTGAGGGCAAGCTCTGGCGCTCGATGATGGGAATCTTAATGCTGACCGCCCTCGGGAATGGGCTCAATATCATCGGTATTCATCCTCACTGGAAAGGGGTAGCGATCGGGGCCATTCTCATCGTCGCTGCCTCCCTAGACGCGATCAAGCGAAGGGCTCGTTGAGGAGGCGAGCAATTGTCGCGGGAAGGGGATCAGGTCGTATGTGTCTGGTCGGATGCAATGCAATCCTGAGCCACGTGCGCTGTCAGTCAAACGCGTGGACGCTAGGGAACAAGGGGGTGAGGAAACCGAACTCCATGTGACAAATGTCCGAGCCTTGCTGGACTTTGGGATAACCACGGCTCGCACGGGAAGCGCCCACACTCACCATTGTCCGGGTGAGCGGCGCGTAGAAAGGGAGGGTACGTACATGTTACAACAAGAGAGGGGTTTGCGGATATTGGCGGCGGTGCTGTGCACCGCAACGGCTCTCGCGTTTGCAGCTGGGGCAGAAGCCACTGAGAAGAAGTTCAAGGTCGGAGTGTCTCTTCCCGAGGCACAGAACCCGTTCTATGTTCTCATGGGCAAGTCGATCGTCACGACCTTCGAGAAACGGGGGATCGAGGCAATCCTCCTGTCAGCGAATGCGGACGTGAACGAACAGGTCAACAACATCAACGACCTGATCGCGGCGAAGGTCGATGCCATACTGGTATCGCCGCTCGACCTCGAAGGGCCGGCGCCGGCGGTTCAGGCGGCGAACGGGGCTAGGATCCCCGTGTTCATGATCGCGCGCCGCCTCGACGACAGGTACAGGCACCTTTGGAGGGCTTTTATCGGGTTCGACCTCTCTGAGGTCGGCGCGTTAAAAGGCCAATGGGTGGTGAAAAGCCTCCAGCCGGGCAAGGCGGCCATGCTCCTTGGGCCTGCGGGGTCGCTCTTCGCGGTCGAGCAGGAGAGAGGGTTTCGCAGGGTGATAGAGCCGGCCGGCTTCACGGTCGTCTGGGCACAGAACTCGACCCAGACCCGCGAGAACGGGCTGAAGCTAGCTGAGGACGCGCTCGTTTCACATCGCGACCTTAAGGTTATCTATGCCTCAAATGACGACCTCGCGCTCGGCGCGGCACAGGCAGTAAAGGCAGCAGGCCTCCGCGGCAAGGTCCATGTCCTCGGGACTAATGGGGCGCCGCCGGCGCTGGCCGCCGTCCACAACGAGGACATGGCGGCAACGGTGCTTCTCGACCCCATCTCTTGGGGCCGACAGGGAGCGGAAGTCGTTGCTGACTTCCTGCAGAAACGGAAAGCCCCTGAGTCGCAGGATGTGATACTGACGTCAGAGCTCATCACACCAGACAAGGCTTACGATAAGATTCCGCCGCCGCTGCGGGAGAAGTTTGGGGTCAAGCCGAAGTAAGAGCCGACCATGGTGGAGACCGTCGCGGGGCTGCATCCTTCCGAAACAGGTTCGGCCACTGAGAGGACGCCCTATCTCTCAGCCCACCAGATCAGCAAGAACTACGGGGCTGTTCGCGCTCTAAGCGAGGTGTCCATCGACTTGCTTCCGAGCGAGGTCCATGCCATCGTCGGCGAGAACGGCGCTGGAAAGTCGACCCTGATGAAGGTGCTCGCCGGCGAGGAGCGTCCGGACGCCGGCGCGATCTTCGTCCAAGGTGCCCCAGTGCGCATGTTGAGTCCGGGCGATGCCCAGACGCATGGCATCGCCGTCGTGCACCAGCACTTCCCGATGGTGCACGGCATGACCGTCGCTCAGAACATGCACCTCGGCGACCCTCCGCTTCGCGGGTTGCCTTGGCCATTCCGGTTAATCGACCATCGGCGCATGGTTGCCCAGGCGCAGAGCCAGCTTCGCAGCTTCGGCCTATCGGCCAAGGCGAAGTGGCTTGTCAGGGATTTGTCCGTGGCCGAACGTCAGATCGTCGAGATCGCCAAGGCCCTAAGCCGCCGCGCCCGGCTTCTTATCCTCGATGAGCCGACGTCCTCTCTCAACGCAGCGGAGACGGCAGGCCTGTTCGAGCACATTCGAGACCTGCGGCGTCAAGGGGCAACCATCGTGTTCATCGCCCACAGCATCGAAGAAGTTCTTGCCATTGCCGACCGGGTAACGGTTTTGCGCGATGGCAGACTCATCGGAACGCAGCCTGCCCGAGATCTCGACGTCGATGCCGTGGTTCGCATGATGGTGGGACGCGACCTTGCCAAGGGGTATCCGAAGGTCGACGCAAGGGTGGGCGAAGCGGTCTTAAGCGCCGATGCCGTTGCTATCGAACGCCACGGTCCTCGCTGGTCTCTTAACCTCAAGCGCGGCGAGATTCTGGGGCTTCCAGCGTACATGGGCTCCGGGATTGACGACCTCCTGGCCGGTATCAGCGGCCAGCGGCGGCTGGTAAAGGGCTCGCTCGCGCTCGACGGGCATGACGTGACGCGGACGAGCCTCCGAGGCCGGGTACTCTCGGGCATCTGCTTTGTTCCCGGCGACGCGACCGAAAAGGGGCTCATCCCGAAGCTCACGGTTGAAGAGAACATTCTCCTGCCGAACCTTCGGAACTACTGTCGATTCGGCCTGACCCAGCGCCGCCGTGCACGCGCCCTGTGCAAGGATCTCATCCGGCTCTTGGACATCCGTCCGCCGAACCCCCAGGCGACAGTTGAACAGCTCTCCGGCGGCAACAGGCAGAAGGTCGTAATCGCGAAATGGTTGGCGGCGGGAGCCAAAGTCTTGGTGATGGACGATCCGACCAAGGGCGTGGATGTAGGTGCGAAAGTTGAGATCTATCACGTCATCGGGGACATGGTGACCAAGGGCAGTGCCGTGGCGCTTGCCTCTTCCGATCTTCATGAGCTGATCGGCCTCGCCGACCGCGTCGTGGTAATCCGGGACGGCGCCATCACCGCCGAGTTCGACCAGCGGCCGTTTGACAAGGCGAACATTCTTGCCCGCCTTGCCGGCGTGCCAAGAGAAGAGCGGCCGTCCCTCGGCAATGTTTGAAGCAGATGGGCGATGGGGGCTGAATGGACAGGGGATAGAGAAGCGGCAGGCGTCTTTCTGACGAAAAATCCCATTCGGCAACAATGCGCACGCAACGGGTGGTCATACGACCACGCCCTGGGCGTCGTAGGGAACCCGACTGGCTGAGGACATGAGGCTCAAAGGAAAAGTGGCGATTGTCACCGGTGGAAGCCGGGGCATTGGGCATGCAGCGGTGAGAAAGTTTGCCGTCGAGGGGGCCGCAGTCGGCTTCAGCTATTTCACCAGCGAGAAGTTGGCCCACGAGCTCGAGAGGGCAATCCGAGACCGGGGCGGCCAGGCGGTCGCGGTACGCGCCGATGTGCGCTCTCGCCCTGAGGTTGAGCGGTTTGTCGAGCAGACCGTCTCGGTATTCGGCGGCATCGATGTCGTCGTCAACAATGCGCACCAGGCGTACGTCGGGAAGTACTTCGAAGACTCCACATGGGAAGAGTTCCAGCGAGAGCTTGACACGCTGGTGAGGGGGCCATTCAACGTCATTCAGTCGGTTCTCCCATATCTCAAGCAGCGGGGAGGTGGCGCCATTGTCAACGTGGGCTCGACGATGGCCAGGGCGCCCCGTCTGCAACACTCGTTTTACGTCACGGCAAAGGCGGCCCTCTGGGGGATGACTCAGGCTCTTGCGATCGAACTCGGTCGCTACGGAATCCGAGTCAACATGGTTACCCCTGGTCCCCTTGAGACGGACCACAACGCAACCTATCCGCCCGAGGTCATGGCAAAGCTTGCTGCGGAGACGCCGCTTTACGGGCGCCTGGGCACCACGGAGCAAGTAGCTGACGCAATCGTAATGCTCGCCCTTGACGAAGCGAGGTTCGTGACAGGCGCGGACGTTTTGGCCTCAGGCGGTTTCTCGATCGCTTGAATAGCGTGGGAATGGCGTCACACATCACACGTTAGAGCAGGGGAATCGGTCTGACGCCACAGGTTGGATCGTAGCACGAGGGTGAGGAGGAAGGCTCTTGCGTCGTACTCATCACGGCGCGGCTGTCACAGTGGACAGGCCTGGCCACGAGGCGTTCGTCTGGCTGATTGATGGCGGGGAGTGAGAAGAGGGCGGCTTATGTCGAGGCCTTCTCGTTCAAGAGCCAGACCTGAACGGTCCGATCGAGCGATACTGTTGGTGTCCGTTCGGGGTTCAAAGGGCTCGAAGAGCCGATGAAGGTGCTGTAGTGACAGGCATGGCCTGACTCAAGCAGTGAGGAGAATCGGCTATGGCGCTCGTGCGGTATCTCACGAAAGACGACATGAACGAGAAAAACCGGGCCTACGCCGAGAAATTCGAGAGGTTGCAT
This sequence comes from Candidatus Rokuibacteriota bacterium, assembly GCA_016209425.1. GTDB lineage: Bacteria > Methylomirabilota > Methylomirabilia > Rokubacteriales > CSP1-6 > JACQWA01. Next base: position 682 of record JACQWA010000080.1, on the reverse strand, counting down.
GGTCGTCCTCCCTGGCTGCGGCTGCTGGGAGCGCACTTCCCACCCTTTCTCGACGCCGTGGACGCAATGTACCCCAAGTTCATGGAGGCGGGCAGTTTCGATAAGGCGACGAAGGAACTGATCTTCGTCGCGAGTTCGGAGGCCCGAGGGTGTCAGTGGTGCATGCAGAGCCACTCCCGGTTTCTGGTTAAGGAGCTGGGCCTCACGCGGGAGCAGGTGATCCGGGTGCGGGCCGGAGAGGATGTTCCGGAACTCACTGACTTGCAGCGGCTTCTGGTCCGATTTGCCAGACGAGTGGCCAAGAATCCGAGGGAGATCAACGAAAAGGACATCGAAGAGCTCCGCGCCAGGGGGCTCGGCGACCAGGAAATCGTCGAAGTGATTGCGATTTGCTGCTTCTCTGCCTTCACCAACACGTTCACGGACACCCTCAAGATGGCTGAGGACCTCGAGATGATGGGCCTCGAAGAAGAGTTTTTCTAGTTCACCCTGGCCCTGCCGATCCTGAACTTCGGCGGGCTCCCCCAGAAGCTTGTCCTCCGCTCCATGGAGCGCCTCGCCAAGGAGGTTTTCCCTGCCTTCGCCTCGTAGATACCCGCGCTGCGCCGGGTCGCCCCGCCTCCGCTCAACCTCCTCGCCTCGACGGGCCAGCTCGCTCGGGCGTCGCCGCTGGCCCCCCCAT
>JACQWA010000096.1 GCA_016209425.1 Candidatus Rokuibacteriota bacterium | reverse complement strand
GATTGCGGGGCCCACGAGTCCGCTCCCCCAGTCGAGGGTCGCCTGCCCACAGAGGACCCAGTCCGGCGCCGGATCGAGCAAGAACTGGGCCAGCGCCTCCGCCACCTGCGGGGCCTCCTGCGTCTCCCCCGCCGGCAGCTCGACACGGATGGCCCTGTCGAGCCCGGCAGCCACGGCGTTCCGCACGATGGGCTCACCGGCGAGAGGCCCCACGTGCACCCCCAGGATCGCCTCACCGCGTGCACGCAGCGTCCCCGCAAGCCGCACGGCCGCCTCATCTGCGGGGTTGAGGATCCACGGGAGATCCGCTGCCCTGGGCTCAGGGTCCGTCAGCAGAGCGGCAAAGTCCAGGGGGGAGCTGGTATCGATCACGGCAGACACACACACCACAACCGCCGCGCGGTCGGCTTCCATCTGCCTACCCCACCCTGCTGAGCCGATCAGCGCCTGCGGCCCCCCGCACACGGCGCCGGGCCTCCGCTGCCAGCGCCCTGACGACCGCCTGAGCGTCCGCCACGGCGAACAGCCGGCTTACGCCGGCGATGGGAGCCCGAGGGTCGAGGTTCACGGCAACCAGGTGTTCCACTTCCGCCACGCCGCTCAAGTGCTCCCGCGCTCCAGAAATCCCGAAGGCGACGTAGACCCGGGGCGAGATCTGCCGACCCGTCAGACCGACCTGCTCTTCCGGCCGCGCCCAGCCGCGGTCCACGGCGATGCGGGAGGCACCCACGGCGGCGCCTAATTCCCGTGCGGTTTCCCGGAGGGCGGCAAATCCCTTCGGGCTGCCCAACCCGCCGCCGCCACCGAGCACGAGGTGGGCGTCCTCCAGGTCAATTTCGCCCGGATTCGGCAGGATGCGGCGGACCCGCCCGACTCCCGTCACTGGCCCGACGTCTGGGGCAGCCGAGAGATGGATGGTCTCGACCGTTCCCCTCGCCCCGAGTTCGCCGGTGCGCGCCGGGACCGCCCACGAGCCCGGCTCCAGCAGTAGCACGGCGGGAACCCGGTCACCTGTCAAATCGAAGTCGAGACTCAGGTGAGCCTTTCCGCGGCAGACTTCCCGCCGCACGCGGAGCCCTCCCGGCAGCGCCACCGCCTCGACGCACCGGGTGACGGCGGGCAGGCGCCGGCGGGCGGCAAGACGCGGTGCCCAGGCCTCAGCATATTCGCACGACGAGACGACCAGGGCGAGCGGCCGGCCGCGCCCCAGAAGGGTCTCCACGACTTCAACCCTCGCCCGCACCTCCGGGCTCGCCAGAGCCGGACCGCGCACCACGGCCAGAGGATCGGCGCCGAACGCCCGCCATGCCTCCACCAAAGTCGCCCGCACATCGCCGGCAGCAAGGAGGATGACCCGGACGCCGCCTCCCCAGGCGCGGGCCAACGCCTGCGCTTGGGCCAGGCCCTCCAGGGGCGCTCGACCCGGCTCCGGCCCGTCGCCCGCGTCCGTGACGAGCCAGACTGGTTCGTCCCATTCACTCACGAGGTGGCCTCGCTCTCGCGCGTTTGCTCGTCATCCCGCGCGTCCCTCCTCACTCGGTTCCACGGGCACCGGACCAGGCAAGGGGGCCGAACTGCGGGTCTGCCCCCACTGCCACGCCGTGACCCCGCCGCCGATGACCAGTCCCATCAGGTCGGTGGCCCAGCCAGGCTTGATCAGCAGCAGGGCCGCCACCAGGAGGAGGAGCCGGGCTGCCCACCCGGCCGGACGCAAGTGCCAGGCGGCGACCGCGCCAGCAAGGAAAAGGGTTCCAATCAGGGCCGTGACAGCTGCGAGGGCAACTTCCCAAGAGGGCCCTTCCAGCAGCAGCGTCGGCTGGTACACGAACATGAAGGGCACGATGAACCCGGCCAGCCCGTACTTGACGGCGGCGAGGCCTGCCTCCCACAGTCCGGCTCCGGCGATGGGGGCAGCCGTGTAGACGGCCAGGGCTACGGGCGGCGTAATTGCTGAAAGGCAGGCAAAGTAGAAGACAAACATGTGGGCTGCCGGCACCGGGGCCCCCAGCTGGATCAGCGCCGGGATGATGAGGCCCGCCTGGAGAATATAGGCGGCCGTCGTGGGCAACCCCATGCCCAGGATGAGACCTGTCGCCATGGTTAGAACCAGGGACAGCATCAGCTGTTCGTGGCCGGTCGACACGATAAAACCCGTCAGGCGGGGCCCGAGCCCGGTGAGGCCGACGACGCCGATGACGATGCCGGCCGCCGCGCACGCGGCCGCCACGCCCAGGGTGCCCCTGGTTCCCTCCTCCAGCGCATCCAGGATGCCGGAGAGCCGCATGCGGGTGTCCCGCCTGACGTAGGAGACCACCAGCACGCCACCGGTGGCGACCATGGCGGCGTAGGTGGCGGTATACCCGCCCAGGAGGGCGACGATGATGATGACGACCGGCGCGAACAGATAGCCGGAGGTCCGCATCACGGTCCAGGGATTGGGAACTTCAGCCGCCTGCAATCCGGCCAGTCCCAACCGGCGAGCCGTGTTGTGAATGGTCGTAAAGAGGGCCACGTAGTACAAGAGGGCCGGCAGAAGGGCCTGGCGGGCCACGGTGGCGTACGAGACGCCCATGTACTCCGCCATCACGAAGGCGGCGGCCCCCATGATCGGCGGCATGATCTGTCCACCGGTGGACGCCACGGCCTCGATCGCCGCCGCATCGCCCTTCGGGAAGCCCGTGCGCTTCATCATCGGAATCGTCAGCCAGCCATCCACGGCAACGTTGGCCACAGCGCTCCCCGAAATGGTCCCGAACAGGCTGCTGGACACCACCGACATTTTGGCCGGACCACCCGGCGAGCGGCCCAGCACGGAGAGGGCGAAGTCCAGGAAGAACTTTCCGACCCCCGATTTCTCCAGGAAGGCTCCGAAGATGATGAAGAGGATCACGTACGTGGCGACAACCCCGGCGGGGGCTCCCAGGATTGCCTCCGTGGTCAGGAACATCTGGTCGAGAAGGGTCTCGAGATCAAAGCCGCCGTGGTGGAAGAGTCCCGGCAGGCGGAGGCCGAGGAACACGTAACCGAGGAAGACCAGACAGATGATGCCCAGCACCGGCCCCAGGAGACGGCGAGTCGACTCCAAGACCAGGAAGACCAGCAGCGCGCCCAGAATCTTGTCGGTCAGGCGAAGCGGGTGCACGTAGGGAAAGCGCTCGACGATGTAGTGGTAGTTCGCGTAGGCGTACACGAACACCGCCACGCTGGCCGAGGCCAGCACCAGGTCCCAGGCGCCGATTCGCCGCTGCCCCTCGGCATTCTTGGGTCCGCTGGGGTGATACAGGAAGCTCAGGGCGAGGGCGCCCGCCACCAAGAGGGCCCGCTGCAGGTAGGTCTCGAGGCCGCCGTACAAGGCCGTATACATGTGGTAGATGGCGAAGGCGACGGCCACCCAGGAGAGCGGCGATCGTCCCATGAGGTTGGGCATCAGCCGGCTCCTCCCGAACGGGGGATCGGCCGCCGGCCGTGCACACGCCGCGCGTGCTCCACCATCGCAAGGTCCGGGCGGGCGTGGAAGAAGCCGCGCCGGGCCACGCTGATTCCCAGGCCCCGCAGGTCAACCATCACCTCGGCCATTTTCAGGGTCGCGGCGAGCGCGTCCACGACCGGCGCGTCGTCGACGCGGCTGAGGCCGGCGGCGGCGACCGCCTCGCTCAGGTAGAGCTGACCGGGGATGATTGCTTCGGCCCCGGCGGCGATGGCCCGCCGGGCGGCGGTCACAAAGCGGTCTGCCAGGTGGGCCGGATCCTGCAGGCCGCGGGTGACATCGGCGAACTCGATGTCCATGAACAGCGTGGGGAGCGCCCGGCGCTCCAGGTCCAGCAGACGGATGCGGCGCTCGAGCAGCTGCCCGAGGAGAGGCTGGAAGGCGATGATACAGAAGCGACTGCCCATCAGGCAGGCCAGGTGCATCGCTGATTCGCCATACCCGACCACCGGGATGTCCACCAGCGACCGGGCCTCCTCGAGGGCCGGGTCCTGGATCGAGCCGATTGCGAAGGCGTCATAGCCTTCGGCCTGGGCCCGCAGGGCGTTGTCCAGGATGAACTGATGGTGCAGCGACATGATGTAGGGGTAAATCACCACGTCCGCGGGCACGCGGCCGCCATAGGTGCCTTCGGGCATGCCGTGGAACTCGACCTCGACGCCCGCCCGGGCGATGCGGCGGGCCCGAGCGGCCATGCCGTCAAAGTAAGTGGGCACCAGGCCGGGCTCGATCAGGCTCTGATACCAGATGCGCACGCGTCCGGCCTCCGTTCCCCCTCGCTAGAGGGCGCGACCCACTCGATGCCCCTCATAGATCGCCTCAAGCGCCCCCCGGGGTGACGCGCAGTCGCCGATGACGTGCACGTTCGCCAGCCGGCTGCGCAGCGAAGCCAGCGGATTGTGAGGAGCGGGAGGCCACGCGTAGGCGACGAAGTCGACGCCATCCAGGGTGACCTCGGCATCCCGCTGGCGCAGCGCCAGGTGGACCGTGTCGCCGCGAATGTCCGACACGCTGACGCTGGTGTGGATCTGGACTTTTGCCTCGCGCAGCCGCTTCAGAAGCGGATGGAGGCTGATCGGGGGCACGTGCCAGCCGATGGCCGGTCGTGTCGTGACGAGCTCCACGCGGCTCCCCGCTGCCGCCAGGGCCTCGACCAATCCGTAGGCCTGGTATTGGCCGATCTCATCCACGACGACGGCGCGCCGGGGCGGCTGCATCTGCTCGCCCGTCAGGCGCCGGAGCGCCGTCACCGCGTCCAGGGCCACGATATCCGCCAGGGCCGGCACGGGCCGAGGGACACCGCCCGTCGCCAGGATCACGGCGTCCGGCGAGGCCGCCGGCACCGACTCGACGGTCGCCTCCACGCCCAGCCGCACCGTCACGCCCAGGCGGGCCATCTCCTGACCCAGGTAGCGGACGATGCCGCCGAACTCCTGGCGGCCAGGGGCCAGGACCGCATCGTTGACCTGGCCGCCCAGGCGATCGGCCTTCTCCAGCAGGGTGACCCGGTGCCCGCGCAGGGCGGCCACTCGCGCGGCCTCGAGCCCTGCCGGTCCGCCGCCCACCACCAGCACGTGCCGCGGCCGGAGCGCCCGTTGGGGGGTTTCCAGCCCCCATTCCCTCTCGCGTCCGGCGGTGGGGTTGACCAGGCAGCGGATGGGCTGGTGCTGGCCAACGTTGCCGATGCAGCCCTGGTTGCAGGCGATGCAGACGCGGATCTCGTTTTCCCGGCCCTCCTGCACCTTGCGCGGCCATTCGGGGTCCGCGATCAGCTGGCGCGCCATGGAGACCAGGTCGGCGTGGCCGCGCGCGATGGTGGACTCGGCAAATTCCGGGGTGTGGATGCGGGCGACGGCGAACACGCGCACCGGAGATCCGCTCACCACCTGGCGGATGGCGGAGGTCAGGAGCACGAAGGGGGCGGGCCGGGTGTGCATGTCCGGAATCATGGTCGGCCAGCTGTCGGGGTGATACGTGGATTGGGTGACCGAGATGTAATCGACCCAGCCGGTGGCCGCGACGCGGCGGGCGACTTCTTTCATTTCGTCCAGTCCGAGGCCCCCTTCGATCCACTCTTCAGCGCTGAGGCGGATCCCCAGCGCCATGCGGGACGGCACCACCGTGCGCACGGCTCCCAACACCTCGAGCACCAGGCGGAGGCGATTTTCCAGCGCGCCGCCGTACTCGTCCTGACGCGTGTTGCACCACGGGGAAAGAAACTGCTGCAGCAGGTACCCGTGGGCGCCATGCGCCTCAACGCCGTCAAACCCCGCGTCCCGCAGCCGGCCGGCGCAATCCGCAAAGGCCTCGATCAGTTCGGCGATGTCCCCATGGTCCATCGCGTGGGGTTCCTCACCGTGAATCGGCGACGGGATCGGCGAGGCGGACCAGAGCGGACGGCCGGAATAGCTACTCCGCATGGCCCGGCCGGCGTGGTTCAACTGGGCGAAGATCCGCGCCCCCTCCGCGTGGACGGTCTCGGCGAGGCGGGCCAAACCGGGCGCGTTGCGCGGGTCAAACGCCGCGATGGCCCCGGCGTAGGGGAGCCCGGTGGGGTGTACCCGCATCGATTCCGTCACGACGAGCCCCACGCCGCCGCGCGCCTTGTCGCGGTAGTACGCCAGGTGGGCTTCCGACACCTGGTTGGCCTCGGCCAGACAGGTGCCGTGCCCGGACGTGGCGATGCGGTTTTTGACGCGCACCGGTCCGATGTCGATGGGGCTGAAGAGGTTCGGGTAGGCTGTCATCGGCTGCTCACCTCTCGATACGCCTGGGCGGCCCCGGCATGCTGGGAGAAGCCGGAGGCCATCTTCATTTCCTCCAGCTTCAGCCCCTTCAGCGACGCCATCACCGTGCGGAGCTTGCCCAGGTTGGCCGGAACGGCCAGCGCTCTCGTCATTCGGGCCACGACCTCGTCGGGGACGTTGGCATGAACGATGAGCACGGCGTGATCGCCGAACGTGACAACCTCCTTGTCCTGCCCCTTGTAGGTGTCGGCGGGGATGACCTGCCTGACGTAGGCGCCGTTGATCTTGTTGAGCGCCGCAATCTTGTCATCGCTCAGGGAAATGAACCGCATGGCGATGGAATTGGCCACATCCAGGAAGAAGTTGTACGGCCAGGGCCCGGTGGGGGGCCAGGCGTCAAGGCGCCGGTCCTTCATCGCGCCGACGGCGTCGTTGCCCGCGATGAACTCCACCCTGGCCATGTCCGAGTAGCTCAGCCCGTAGACCTGGAGAGCGTGCCGGGTCATCTGCTCACCGACCGACCCACGGGCGTTGGCAGCCAGTCGCTTGCCCTTGAGATCCCCCATCGAGCTGATGCCGGAACTGGCGGTCACGCCGAGCTGCCAGGGCTGTGTCCAGAAGGTCGCCATGTGCAGGGCCTTCTTCACCGGGCTCTTGAAGGGGGCACCCCCGGCCACGGCGGTGGCCACGGCCGCCGAGCCGGAGAGACCCAGGTCGGCCTTGTCGGCGTCCATGGCCGCAATGTTGGCCAGCGAGTTCCCGGGCAAGATGGTGATGCTCAGGCCGGGCAATTCCCGCTGGAAGATCTCGGCCAGGGCGGTCCCCAGCGTGTAAAAGGCCCCGCCCGACGGTCCGGTCATGAACCTCAATTCCAGGCTGAAGGGTTTGGGGGCCGGCGTCTGGGCCTCGGAGGGTCCCCAGCCGGCCAGCAGGAGCGCCGCCACTACCAGGGTGGTAAAGACAGAACGCTTGCGTAGAATCATGGTCTACCTCCCTTCAAAGGTGCTGCTCTCACCGCGTGCCTGGGGACTACGCTGTCGCCCAAGCCATCAGCCGCCGCGAAGTGAGCGCGCTACGTGTCGGCCGATAATCATACCGAGGCCGTAGGCAGTCAGCAGGCCGCTGCCCGAAAGGTATCCATCCGGTGTGTCACCGGACAGCCCGACCGCGGTTCCCCCGCCCGCGTAAAGGTTTGGGATCGGTCGGCCGTCGGGCTGCAGAACTCGGCCATGGACATCGATCTTCAACCCTCCCAGGGTGTGGGCGACTGCACCCGTAATCAGCGCTGCATAGAATGGCGGAACCAGCGGCTGATCGAGCAGTTCGCGACCGAGCGGATCACGTTTTCGCAGGACGCCACGGTTGTAATCTTCGACAGTGGCGGTCAGTTTAGACATGTCCAGCCCGCAGTGCTGTGCCAGTTCGTTTAGGCGTTCAGCACGCACAATCGCGCCGGCCTTCATCGAGTCGACCATCGTGTGCGCGTGGGCATACAGGCGCTGGATCCGCTCGTCCCAGACGGCAATGCCGACTCCCCCGGGTTGGCGAAGGACAACGCCCGCCCATTCGGAGTAACCCTGATCCTCGCGCTCAAACCGTTCGGCGAGCCGATTGACGACGATTCCCCCCGCGTAAATGACCCCAGGATTGAGCCTGGTGCCGTACCCCGGGACAACATACCCATGCCCCTGGTACCCGCCCATATGCTCGATGGCCGCCCCCACCTCCACGCCCCAGCGGATACCATCCCCAGTATTGCTCTCCACGCCGATGTGGAGGCTGTCCCTCGCCCCAGAGATGAAACGCTCCAGCATCTCCCGATTTGCACCAAACCCGCCGGTCGCCAAAACCACCCGCCTGCACCCGATCCGTTCAACCCGATCACCCTGCCCGGCAAGCGCTCCGATAACACCCCCGGCCCGGTCTGTGATCAAGCCACAGCCCGGAGTGTTATCCGCGTACACCACATTCGAGAGGGCCTTCACGCGATCCCGCAGGGCTTGAACGATTGGCGCGCCGGACCGGGTCGGATGCGCATGCATGCGCATGCGCGTGTGCCCGACACGCTTCATCTCCGTTCCCAGCTCAATCGGCACGCCCAGCTCGTCCGCAAACCAGTGAACCATCTCAGCCGATTTCTGACACAATGCGAGGGTAAGCGGCACGTCGCTCTTCCCGCGCGCCTTGCGAACGATGTCCGCGGCCATGATCTCAGGGGAGTCGTCGATCCCCGCCGCCTTCTGAAATCTCGTGCCCGCTGCGATCAGCGTACCGCTCGCAATCTCGGCATTGCAGCCCAGGCGCGAGGACTTCTCCAGGAGCATCACGTTGATGTCTTCGCCGAATGCGGCCGTCATGGTGGCCGCCATCAGACCACAGGCGCCCCCTCCGACCACCACGACGTCAGTTTCAAGATCCACGCTCATCATCCCGCTCCGTTGTTGGTCTCACTGCCGTAACATTCTCGCGTTACCAACGGCGCCAGCCCCGGCGATAGGTCATGGAGCATCAGCGCGGCCGGCCGCGCCTGGGAAGGATCACGAGAAGTTCCTCATACGAATTCAGGAGAGATAAACGGACAATTCTGTTATGTCCGCAACGCTTTCAAGATCCTGAATCCTCCTCTTTAATTCTTCGCCCCTCCCTTTTCCTATCAATGGTTCAACCATCTGAAGAAATTTCTCCTCCAATTCTCTTCCTGGTATCGAGTCTATTTTTTCCCTGCGTGGAAGATCAACCAAGTGTTCATACGTGGCGCCGTTCTTGAGATGTACTCGTACCAAGGAAGGTCTTCCTTCGGGATAACGTGGATTCAGCTCGCCATCTACGACCACCCTAATACGAGACGCCGCATTCAAAATATCCGGATCCATGGGAGCTTCAGTAGCTAAGCCATCCACCGTTAATTTTCCTCTTACAAGAATTGTCCCGAGGCAGTAAGGGATGCTGAACATACCGGCGAGCGCATTTGGAGGATTCCGCTCATTCAACCGAGAGGCAAGGGGATACGTCCTGACTTCTATCCGGTCGACCTCTTCTGCAGACATTGAATGGGTTGCCAAAATATTTTCTAAGGCTTCAATGCTCGAATGGGCGTGAGCACAAGCTGGATAGGCTTTAAAATAATTGTTCAGGATCTCATACGTGTTTCCCAAGCCCTCGGTGAGTATCTCTGGCTTTGGCTGAGACGAAGAGAAAGGGAGAAAATATTCCTCCAAACAGCGAGGAGGGCCAATCAGGCCTCCCTGGATTGCCAGGGCAACAATAATTGCGTGGCTTGCCCCGAGACCGGGCGCCAAGTGATGAATTGTTGCGCCAGCAATTGTGTTTTTTCTCCAGGTAAAAAGCGTCAGCGTCGACATTGAATTAATGAGGTCTACAAATTGTCTCTCCGTAAAAGAAAGAATTTTCCCTACGGCGACCGCAGCTCCGATTGTCGGCCAGTGACCATGTGGATGTACCAGGGGATTCATCGGGAACACAGACAGACCGATTCTGGCTGACACCTCATAACCTGTTGAAATCGCAATAATGATATCTTTTCCAGAAATTCTCTTGTCTTCCCCTACTGCAAAGGCTGCCGGAACGATATGAATCCCGGGATGCCCCAAAGAGCGCCTATGACCCTCGTCATACTGAGTTATCGTCGGAAGTGACGCATTAAGAAGAGCGGCCACCGAAGGGTGTGCCTTGCAGGGAGTCCCTAACACGGTCGACGAACCAGAGCCTCCATGTACCAAGGTCTTCCTAAGGCTAGATACACTCGGGGCACAGGCTCCCCTCGCCATAATACCCAGCGTGTCTAGAAAAATCGCTTTTGTCCGTTCTACCACCGACCTGGGTAACGAATCGAAACTCTGCGCAACAGCAAATTTCGCGAAGCACACGTCGGCAGACCTTTCGGGTCTCGTAATATCCATCATAAACGACCTAGATGATTTCCACTTTTTCTAATGTTTTCAGACGCTCCTTCAAGAGAGGAATGGAATTAGATATGAGAAGGAGCATGGCGAAAATCAGAAAGGCGGCCGAAATTGGACGCTCGAAAAAAATGAACACACTCCCATCGGACATGATCAAAGACCGGCGAAGCGATTCCTCAAGAATATCGCCAAGTACAAAGCCCAACACAAGAGGGGCCGGCTCGTATTCACACTTGCGCATCAAGTAGCCAACGACTCCAAACACGATCATCACAAAGACATCAAAGGCGAGTCCTCGTTCACTGTAAGCACCTATGAGGGTGAACATAATAATTAGAGGAAAGAGAATTCCATAAGGGATTTTCAATAATTTAATCCAAATCGTTATCAGGGGAAGATTCAACACAAGTAAAATGGCATTTCCTAAATACATGCTGATGATTAATCCCCAAAAGACATCTGGATATTGCTTGATCAAGAGAGGACCCGGTTGGACGCCATGAACCATCAATGCTGAAAAAAGGAGCGCCATGACCACATTTGTGGGAACACCGAGAGTCAGCAATGGAACGAAAGAACCACCGGTAGCAGAATTATTGGCTGCCTCTGGCCCGGCGACCCCTTCTATGGCTCCGTTGCCAAACCTTTCTGGTCTTTTCGATAAACGTTTTTCTAATCCATATGAGGCAAAGGATGAAAGAGTCGGCCCGCCTCCTGGAAGGACTCCCAGGAAAAATCCAAGCACCGAACCCCGAATGACCGGCCATGTTGAATCCTTCCAATCTTGAAGGTTAGGAAGGAGATTCTTGACATGGGTGATGACGGATATCTTGGAAATCCCTCGCTCGAGGCTGAGAAGAACTTCTCCTAACCCGAACAGTCCCATCACCAATGGCACCATGCTAATTCCGTCGAAGAGTTCTCCCAAGCCGAAGGTAAACCTTTGTGCCGATGAAATTTGATCTATTCCGACCTGACTTATAAAAATTCCCAACAAAGCCGATATCAGAGCCTTCTGAACGGATTTCTGGGCTAAGTAAACAACCAACGTCATCCCCAAGGTCAACAGCCCGAAATATTCAGGGGGCCCAAATCTTAGAGCAAAACTGGATAAGGGAACGGCCAACACCATGAGACCCACGACACTGACTGTTCCGGCAACGAAAGATCCCAATGCGGCTATCCCCAAAGCGGGACCGGCTCTGCCCTGCAGCGCCATCCGATGGCCATCTAAGCAGGTCACAACGGATGCAGCTTCTCCCGGTATATTGACTAAGATCGACGTTGTAGATCCTCCATATTGGGCTCCATAAAAGATCCCGGCCAGCAGGATGATTGCTGATGTTGGAGCCATTCCCAAAGTTACCGGGAAGAGAAGAGCAATGGTTGCACCTGGCCCTAACCCCGGGAGTACACCGATCAGCGTTCCAATCAACACTCCGACGAAACATAGAAGGAGGTTGATTGGTTGGAGAACGACCGAAAAGCCAAGAAGTATACTTTCCCACATAAGAATTACCTGAAGAAATTCAGCATGCCCCTAGGCAATCCAATTCCGAGAAATACAGAAAAAAGAACGTAACTTCCCAATGCGAGCGAAAGGGAACACGCAATACTCGCATACCACTTCATGGTTCTCGAAATAGCGAAAAGAAACGAAAACACTAAGAAGGAATCCAGAATAAATCCTAATTTCTCCAGAAATAAAGCGTAGAACATTAACGCACTCAGGATCAGCGAAGTTGTTTTTATGTTCTTTGGATAGGCATCCTTTGCTCCGCCTTCAGTTCGAGAAAAAAGGCTTTTTAAAAAAAGGTGGAAGGAAAGAAGAAAGAGAATTCCGCCCGTCCCAAAGCTCATGAAACCTGGGCCCGGGCCGCGGGGGGTGTAAATGGAGAGCTTGAGCGAGCCAATGCAGATGGCGAGGGCAATGATCATGATAAAGAAACTAGTGTAAATGTTAATTTCCCTCATCCGACGGAATCTTTATTCTTCTCCGTTCTCCGGTAAGAGAAAACGGATTGGGACAGGAATCGTTAATCTTTGAGTCTGTCCTTGATTCGATTCACCTTTTCAACACCTTCCAGGATGTGTTTCTTAAAGGCACCTTGATCCATATACACGGGATCAAAACCAGCCTTCCTGAGCTGATCCAGCACCTTTGGGTCTTTCATCGCTTTCTCAAAGGCCCTGTTCAATTTTTCAATTCGGTCTTGTGGAACCTTGGCCGAAACACCGGCGCCCGCAATGGCGAGGGGTGCCTCTTCATACCCCAATTCCACCGCCGTGGGGACATCTGGGAGCTCTTCGACGCGCTTTTTCCCAAAGACAACAAGGGCCCTGACTGATCCTGCCTGAATGTGCGGTTTCGCCATCGCATACGGTATAGAGGCGAGGTCGACATGTCCTCCAAGCAGAGCAGTCATGGTAGGACCTGAACCTTTAAAGGGCACAGCGACAATGTCAAGTCGGGCATCGCTAAGCAGAAGTTCCGCGCCAATGCCCTGTGAAGTTCGTTTGGACGGAACCCCATATTTTAATTTCCCGGGGTTCTGCCTGGCATATTCCAGTAGGTCTTTGAACATCTTGAGCGGACTGTTCGGTTTGGCTGCAAATATATTGAGATTGTCAATCCAGTTGGAGATTGGATAGATTTCGTTAAAATCATAAGGAAGCTGCCCAAATACCCTACCAACAAAGGTGCTCGATTGATGCAACCCAAAAAGAGTGTATCCGTCCGGTTTTTTATTAAGGGCGTAACTCACTCCGACGGTCCCTTCGCCACCCGCCTTATTTGTGATGTAAATGGGAGCACCAATGTGCTTCTCGACTTCGGGAAGAATAATTCTCGCCGAAAGATCCGCGCCTCCTCCTGGAGGATAGCAAACAACAAATTCGATCGGACGATTCGGAAATTCTTCCGCAGCCTTTGCGTCAATATTCGTCAGGGTTACTATGATCACTGCCAGAATTAGCCAAACTGCCTTCATGAATCGCCTTCTCATGATTCTCTCCTTTCATCGTTGCAGGGGTCTACCTCGCTTCGACCAACAGGGGGACAGGTTTCCTCCGCAAGACCACCGGGACCAATAACAGGACGATCGCGATCAGCATAAAGGCGAAGGAGATTGGCCGGAGGAAGAAAATGCTTGGATTGCCGCCGGACATCATGAGCGACTGCCGCAACGAATTCTCGAACATCCCCCCGAGGACCAGCGCCAAGATCAGCGGTGCGGCCTCGTAGCCGGTCTTGCGGCTCACATATCCGACCACCCCGAAGATAATCATGACTAAGATGTCCACCCTGCTCATGCTCACGCTGTAGACGCCGGTGAGGCAGAACAAAAGGATGAGAGGAAAGAGAATCTTGTACGGAACCCTCAACAGCTGGACCCAAATGCCGACGAGGGGAAGATTCAGGATCAGGAGCATGACGTTCCCGAGGTACATGCTCGCGATCAGCCCCCAGAACACGTCCGGGTGCTCCTGGATGATCATCGGGCCGGGGGTGATCCCGTGGATCATGAATGCCCCCAGCAGTATCGCCATCACGATGTTCGCGGGAATCCCAAGCGTCAACAAAGGGACAAACGCGCCTCCCGTGGCCGCGTTGTTCGCCGATTCGGGCGCCGCGACCCCTTCGATAACCCCCGTCCCGAACTTCTCCGGATATTTGGACGTCCGCTTTTCAATGGCGTAAGACACAAAAGAACTAAGGACCGCACCGCCACCGGGAAGGATCCCCAGGAAAAACCCGACGATCGTTCCCCGGAGACTCGCCGGGAGAAGCTTTGCCCAGTCTTCCCGTGTTGGATACAGGTGCAAGATCTTGCCTTTGAGAATCTCCGGATTTCCCTGAATCTGCTCCAAATTCAAAAGGACTTCCGAAATCCCGAACAGGCCCATCACGACGGGGACCAGGCCAATGCCGTCATTCAGGTCAATGATGTCGAGGGTAAACCTGGATTCGCCGCTCACCGCGTCCAGGCCGATGGTGGACAGGAAGAGCCCGAAAGCGGCCATGATCAGGGCCTTGGGCATCGAAGAACTGGCCAGGAACGTCAAGATCACGAAGCCCACGATCATCAACGACGTATATTCGGGCGGGCCGAACGAGAGGGCGACTTGGGCCAGCGTGGGCGCCATCAACATCAAGCCGACCACGCTGAGGGTTCCCGCAATGAACGACCCAATCGCACAGACAGCCAGGGCTGGTCCTGCCCTCCCTTGGCAGGCCATCCGGTAGCCGTCGAGGCAAGTCACGACCGACGCGGTCTCCCCCGGGATGTTCACCAGCACGGAGGTGGTCGAGCCGCCGTACATAGCGCCGTAATAAATTCCGGCGAGCATGATAATCGCCCCCACCGGAGTGAGATGGAAGGTCCCGGGGAGCAAGAGCGCGATCGCCGCCGAGGGGCCCAGGCCAGGCAGCACCCCTGTGAGGGTCCCGATCACGCACCCGACGAACGCCAAGAAAAGATTCGTCGGGTGCAAGACAACCTGAAATCCGAAGAGAAGGTTCTGAAGAAAATCCACCCCCTCCTCCCCGCGTCAGATCCCCAGCCATCCCCGCGGCAGGGGAATTTTCAACAGGTGGCCGAAGACCCAGTAAAAGGCCCCCGTCACGATCGACGACTCGAGAATTCCGGCGAGCCAGGACGCCCGCGCCACGTGCGTGAAGATCACGAGCATCACCAGGAACGTCGTAAGGACGAAGCCGGCCCGCTCCAAGAGGAAGGCATAGGCTACCAGGGCCAGCACAGTCGCGACGACCCTCGGAAGCGATCTTTCGCTCCAGAAGACTCCCCCGGCTTCGCCCGTTTCCCTTCTCCGGGCCTGCGCGAACACCACCAAAGCCAAGCCTCCGATAAGGACTCCACACAGTGTAGGCAGGAAGCCCGGGCCCGGGTGCTGCAACGTCCCGATGTCCAGGGCTGCGACCGACCAGGCACTGATCCCCGCGCCTATCAGCAGCCAGATCAGGCTCGTCGTGAAGTCGTGACACTTCATCGGCTACTTGATGCCGGTTTTCTTCATCATCTCGGCCAGGCTCTTGAAGCCCTGCTCCACCTGCTGGGCAAACTCCCGGCCGTTCCGGAAGTCCACCTCAAATGACACTTTCTTGGCCGTCTCCTTGAACTCCGCGCTTTCGGTCGCGAGCCGGATCGCGTCTTCGAGCTTCTTCCTGATGTCGTCCGGAAGCCCCTTTGGCGCCGCAAAGCCTGTGATGCTCCCGATGCCGAGAAAATAGTTGAACCCCAATTCGTTCAGGGTCGGCGTCTCGGGAAAATCGCTCAGCCGCTTCTCCGTGACGACCGCAAGCGGACGCAGTTTGCCCGCATGGGCGAGAGGAACCCAGATGACCGACATGACGCCCACATCCACGTGTCCACCCAAAAAGGCGGGGAGCAGCGTCGCGTCTCCCTTGAACGGGACCTGGGTCCAGTTGATTCCCCGATCCAGCGCGACGGCCGCCATGAAGATGGCTCCCCAGCTGTTCACCCCATCGGTTCCGTACTTGATTTTCCCCGGGTTCTTCTTGGCGTCCTCCAGGAGATCCTGGAACATCCGCCAGGGAGCATCCGCGCGAACCTGAATTCCGAACGGCTGGCGGACCACCCCCGCAAGGTAGGTGAAATCCTTCACCGGATCGTATGCCAGCTTCTGACGATGGGGAGCAAAGATGATGGGGGATGGAGTGACAGTCATCAAACTGTGCCCGTCCGCCTTTCTCTGGGAAAGCAGGGTCGTCCCCACGGTTCCCGCGGCCCCGGGCTTGTTCACCACCACCACAGGCTTCCCCAGTTGTTCCGTCAACTTGGAGGCCACGAGCCGGGCCAGCAGGTCCGTCCCCCCGCCCGGATCGAACGGAACGATGATCTCGATCTCGCGGCTCGGAAACGGCTCCGCCGCGAGCGCAGGCATCACGGCCAGCAACATGAAGACATTCATGCATAGCGCGGTCCCCGCGTACATAGCGCTCCCCCTTCGTTTGTTATGACTCCTTGTGGGTCTTCCACACCTGGCGGAACACGCGCATGAGATTGCCGCCCAGGATCTTTTCGATGTCCTTATCCGAGTACCCTCTCGCCACCAGCCCGTGGGTCAGGTATTTGATCTCCGAGATCGTCTTGATCGCGTACCGGTGCTTGAAGTCGCCCCATTCGAACTCCGGGTACCTGCCGGCCATGGTGTTGGCCTGATCCGGCACCCTCGAGTCCGGCGCCGAATCCAGCCCCACGCCCACGTGGTCCACCCCGACCAAGTCCATGATGTAATCGATGTGGTTGAGGGTGTCCTCGAGGCTTGTCCCCTCCTTTGTCCCGCCCTTCCGCAGAAACGGGGAAAATGTGCTGACACAGTTCACGCCCCCCTTCTTCGCCAGCGCGCGCAGGAGGTCGTCGCTCGAGTTGCGGAAGTGGTCGAAGAGGCCCTTCGCGCAGTTATGCGAGGCGATGACCGGATCCTCCGACGCCTCCACTGCATCCAGCGAGCTCGCGTTGCCGGTGTGCGTGAGGTCAATCACGATCCCCGTCCGGTTCAGCGCCTGCACGAGCTCGATCCCGAGCTTGCTCAGTCCGGCGTCCGTCCGCTCCCCGCAGCCGTCCGCAAAATAGTTCTTCCGCTGGTAGGAGAGCCCGGTGATTCTCAGCCCCAGGAGATGGAAGATCCTCACGAGACCGAGGTCCCGCTCCATGGGGCGCCCGTCCTGAAACGCCGGGATGACGCCGACCTTGCCCTGCCGCTGCGCCGCCTCGATATCGGCGACGCTCTTCACCCACAGGAGCTTGTCGCTGTTCGCCTCAAGCGTGGCATACAGCGTGCTGAAATTGAGCAGCACCTGCTCCTGATCGACCCACCCCTGGTAATTCACGGTGAGGCTCACCGCGGTCAGCGCGCTGTCTAGGAGCTTGGGGAAATACCGCTCGTTGAAATCCGGCACAAACGTCGAGTCGCACGCGTTGATGAAGACGGCCTTCTTGTTGATTTCGTTGGCCCTCGCCCGCTCGTTGTCCGTCAATTCCGCCATGCGTTTCATCGTCGTCTCCTCTCGGTCATGACGTGTCTCACGGCTACGCAATCACGCCTGTTCAGCGCGAAACCCGTAAATGCCCTTGTCAACCTCTCTCAGCTTTTGTGCCTCCCACACCACGTAGCGCTCCAGCAGCTCTTGGAGCCTTTCAACAGGATCGGGATCTAGATCCACTCGGAGATCCACCAGCGCCCCCCACGGCTCGAACTGCTGAGGGCTCGTGACCACGAGGGCAGCCGATTTCCTCCCCTCGCGATCACCTCCTTTTCCCTGACCTCTCCGGAGGCCCGCCATCAGGCGAAAGGCCAGGTCTCCCGAGGCCGCCTCGAACCCATTGGCCATAGCCTCCAGCACCTGCGGGCCGGTCAGCGTATTGCCCATCGCCACGTACCGCTCCGTCACCAAGTGGCCATGCCACGGCTCCGTGAGATCGCCCGTATGAACCGCCCAATCTCCTGTCAGCCTGGCGATGAGCACCTGGCGGTATTGCGAATGGGTATCCAGTCGCACGAGAGTGTCGAGAGTCTCTTGGGGCGAGAATCCGATCTCCAGAAGCCTCAACCCCATCGTCCCGTAACGGACATTTGTCCGCCCCTGCGTCGCCACCAACCCGACACCATTCAGGAGGTGCGGGACCCTCTTGCCGACCGCGAGCGAAGCCGTCGAGACGGCGAGTCCTATGGCGCCATTCCCCGGGTCCCGCGCGATCAAGGAAAAGGTTGAATCAACCACGCCCGATCCCCGACGTCAGGGGCGATTGCGCCTCCCGGCAGGCCGCGCGTGCCCTCTCAAGCCCCTGCGCCAAGGATGAGAGCTTCTCGCCGGCGCGCTCCAGCGCCTCTCGCTGAGCCTCAATCGCCGCCGCCATGGCCCGAGAGCCAGGTCCGCCGCAAATATCCCGCGCCATGACGGTCGCAAGTGGATCGAGTGCCCTTCGGACCTCTTCTTGCGGGAGAAGGAACCCGCGACCGACCACCGCCCGCGCGGCCTGATCGATCATCGCCGATGACAGCTCCCCTACGCCCTGGGACTTGTCCATAAGTTCATTCACGACCTGCCCGATGATGTGATGGGCCTGCCGAAAGGACACGCCCCCACGCCGCACAAGCAAGTCCGCCAGCTCGGTGACGGTCGAGAATCCCTCCCACGCCCGCCGCCTCATCAATTCCCCGTCGAACGACAGCCGCGGAAAGAGCTCCGTCAACATCTCCACGCATCCCTGGACCAGTCCGAACGCTGCCTGGACCCCCCCTGAGGTCTCCCCGCCGGTCTCCCGGCTGTGACTGAAGGAGGTGCCCTTCAACACCGCCAGCACCGACGTCAGCGCGCCGATCACGTGACCCGCGCGCCCCTTAATGTGCTCGAGCACGATGGGGTTCTTCTTCTGGGGCATGATGCTCGACGTCGCCGCGAACTCCTCGGGCATCCGAACCACCGAGAATTCAAAGGTATTCCAGATCGCCAGGTCCTCGGCCAACCGGCTCAGCGTGGTCATCAGGATGGCGAGGGCCGCCGCGACCTCGGCCAGGAAATCCCGAGAGGCCACCGCGTCGTACGAGTTCTCGAGGACCCGGTCGAACCCCAGCAAAGACGCTACCCGCTCTCGGTTGATCTCAAACCCGGTTGTGGCAAGGGCCGCGGCCCCGAGTGGACAACAGTTCGTGCGGTCGTAGGCCGCGAGGAGCCTTCCCAAGTCCCGCCCCAACGCCTGCGCAATTCCCGCCAGATAGTGACCCAGGGTCACCGGCTGGGCGTGCTGCCAATGTGTGTATCCAGGCATGACCGTTTCGGCGTGCACCTCCGCGATCGACAGCACGACCCGAAGCAGATCGAGAAGTTGGGCGGCAGTCATCAGGATCTGTTTCCGCGTCTCCATTCGGACGGACGTGGCGTACAGGTCGTTGCGGCTCCGCCCAATGTGCATCTTGCCGCCCACGTCTCCGACCCGCCGTATCAGTTGTTCCTCGACGTTCATGTATAGGTCGGTCCCGACGTCCATCTCGCCCGCGTAAATATCCGTGCGGTCCATCTCGGACAGTCCCTCCAAGATCTTCCCGGCCTCTTCTCTGGTGAGGATCTGCTGCTCGGCAAGCATGATGACGTGGGCGCGATGAATGTCGAGATGGTGCGGCAGCTCGACCCTGGCCGCTCGTAGATACGGCTCTGTAATGTGCCTCACGACCGATGGATGCAGCCCCTTCCTCAGCCGTCCACGAAACATGGCTCATGTCTCCACTGTCGTCGGCTTCTCCGCGGCCCCGAGCCGTGACGAGATTCGCCGGGCTTCGGGAGTGAGCTCTTTGCCGATCTCTCCGAGTCCCCGAGACAGCATTCGGGCCGTGGGCCCGAGAACACCGAGAGCTCCCAGGCAACGACTCCCGACGCCCATAATTGGACTTGCTACCCCCGCTCCACCGGCATCAGCCTCCTCGACACTGGTCGCATAGCCCGCCCCCCGGACCTCCTCAATTTCGCCCAAAAGACGGGTGCGGTCCGTCGGCGTGGTCGGCGTCAGTGGCACGAGCGGTACGGCCTCGAAATACCGGCGGATCTCCGCGTCGTCCATCATCGCCAGCAGGAGCTTGCCCGTCGCGCCGCAATAGAGCGGTTGTGGCTTGCCAAGCGGCAACGTGAACCGGAGGGACAGCGGGCTCTCCAGCTGGTATATGCAGAACCGCTGGAAATCGATTCGGATGCTGAGCGTGATACTCTCGGCGAGGCTGGCCTGGAGCCGGTGCATCGTCTCGCGACTCACGGAAACCAGATCGCCCGCATACAGAAGATGGGTGGCCAGCTTGGCGATGCCCCCACCCAGCGAGTACGCGCGGGTACTCGCTTCTCGGACGATCAGGCCCTTGTATTCCAGCGTCGTCAACAAGCGGTGCGTCACCGCCTTGCTCAGTCGAAACCGCCGGCAAATCTCGGAAAACTTCACGGGGCCGGAGTTGTCGGCAAACCAATAGAGCAGATCTGCCGCCCGCGCGATGGTCTGTACCACGTCGCCCCGGCGCCTCTTGCCCCGCTTCACCCGTTCCTCCAATCGGAACATAGGTCCGCTGAGCGTAACGCTGCCAACCTTGCGCTGTCATTCGTCAGCGCGCAATCCGCTTTCTGCCTCATTTTTCTCGTGCAAGTGCTTCAGGCGTGGGCAGATCTTTGCTGGCGCAGGAGCCCGTCGCTCACGTCGACCTCGAGCATTCTGGAGGTCGTCAAGGGCACCGTGACGTTCGCGATCCCCGATGAGATCGCTGGGAACGAGCGCCAACTTCGAAAGAAGAGACAGCGCGGGGGGAGGGAGTCCCGAAACGAGGACGTGCGCGGGTCCTAGCCTGGATTATTCACGAAGAATAATCCAGGCTGGACGAACATCGCATGAATGTCGATATGGTGTATTCGGTTTTCCTGCTCCCCGTTCTCGGACACTCTGGTGTGCAGGTCAGGGCGGTCCGATGAAGCCGAGAGGGTGAAACGACGTGGGGATATTGGGATT
>JACQWA010000072.1 GCA_016209425.1 Candidatus Rokuibacteriota bacterium | reverse complement strand
CCTCCTGGCTGAGTGGATCTTCCAGGCCGCGACCGTCGAGGGGCACCGGGCCCATGCGGTGAGCCTCCCCGGTCTCTCGCAGCGTGGGGGTGCGACCAGCTTTTACCTCGAGTTGGCTGTGGGTGGGGACCGGGAGCGTCTTTCCCAGGTGGTCTTCTCCCAGCATCCAGTCCCGGGCGAGGTGGATGTCATCATCGCCCAGGAGTTCCTCGAGCTCGCCCGGATCCTCCAGCAGGGGTATGGGTCCTCCCGCACCAGGATCGTCGCGTCCACCCACCGGGTCTACACCGTCGGCGAGAAGACCGCCGCCTGGGACGGACCCGTTCCGACGGAGCCGCTCTCCGCCGCGGCCCGTTCCCTGTCCGACGAGTTCATCGGCTTCGACGCGGTGGCGCTGGCTCAGCGGAACGGGCTGGATGAGCTGGCGGTCAACGCGATCCTGCTCGGCGCCCTGTGCGCGTCCAAAGCCCTGCCCATCTCGGACGCGGCCTACGAGAAGGCGATCGCGCGCGTGGGCGTGGCCCCGGAGATGAACCAGCGGGCCTTCGACCTAGGCCGGCGTTGCGTTGAGGCGGGGGAGTATACGCACGAGGAGGTCCCCCGCGCCGAGCCCTGGGAGGACTTCGTCGCCACCCGTGCCCAGCGGCTCCCCCGCCGCGTGAGCGGCGCCTTCAGGGAGTTGCTGACTCCGCTTCCCGACCGGCACGGCCAGCCGCTGGCCCGCGTCCTGGGAGAGGCGATCTGGCGACTCGCGGACTACCAGGATCTGGCGTACGCGCGCGAGTTCCTCGCGAAGGTCCGGGAGATCCATGCCCTGGACCATTCGCTGAAACCCCAGGGCCCTCCGCAGCTCACCGAAATTTTCGCCAAGGGGCTCGGCACTCGGATGGCCTACGAGGACGCGATCCGCGTGGCCCAGCTGAAGACGCGGTCGGACCGGTTCCGGTCGATTCGCGACCGGCTCGCGATAGGGCTGGATCACGTCTACGAAGTTCACGAATTCCTGAAGCCCGACGCTGAGGAGGTGTACGGGATCCTGCCCGCGCGGTTGATTGACCCGCTGCTGGCCGTGGGATTCGCGAGACGCTTTTTGGAGCGCCGGTACTTTCCCCAGCATCCAAAAACCACGAGCCTCCGCGGGATTTTACGGCTCAAGATGCTCCTCCTGCTCAAACCCTTCCGCCGCTCTTCCTGGCGCTATCGGAAGGAGCACGCGCTGATCCGGCAGTACATCACGCGCGTGAAGGCGGCGGCGGGGGTGGATTATGCCGTGGCGTGCCTGATGGCGCGGACCGGCCAGATGGTCAAGGGCTACGGCGAGACGCGGCGGAAAACGGTTCGGGTCGTCGAGCGATACGTCGCCGAGATCCTCACCCCATTGATCGAGTATGACCAGGCCCACCCCGAGGGTTCCTATGCTCTCACGTTTGTGGTGGGCAGCCACTGCCGACGCCTCATCGGCAAGGACGACGCGGGCATTGACGAGGCCGTCGCGCTCACCCGCCAACTCCTTGAGCGTGCCGGGGCGACCGCCTACCACGAGCTCTTGGCGCACGCCGAGACCCTGAAGGCGTAAGGGTCGCAGGTGGTCAGGCGGATTCAGGTTGCTCTCTGTGCCACGCTCGTCCTCACGGCCATCACGGCCCTCGGCCGCTTCGTCTGGGGCGGGCCATTTCCGCCCGAGCAGATGGCGGAGATCCTTTTTGCGAGCATTCCGGTCTGGGCCTTCACGCCGCTCTTCCGCTTCTTCGGGATCGGCGCCAAGTATTGGGCTTTCGCCGGGATGGTGGGGCTTCACCTGGTTCTCTGGACCGGCGCGGGAGGCTGGCTTGTCGTGAGAGGATGGCGGACGATGCTGATGGGGCTTCTGGTCCTGCTCGGCTTTGCGCTGGTGCTTTTGCCGTTGAGCGGGGCCGGGTGGTTCGGCGCCGCGCTTGCGTCCGGCCCCGTGGGGGCGGTGCTGACCCTGGCCGCGGCTGTCGCCGTCTACGGCGGCGTCCTCATTCTGGCCCGCCGACGCGGCGAGGGGGTCGCCCCGGTCCCGGGCCGGCGCGGCTTCCTCAAGACCGCCGGATTCGCCGTCGCGGCGACGGCGGGCCTCAGGCTCCTGGGGAACTTCCGGGCCCGGGCGGCCGCCGCCGCGGAGGAGTTCTGGAGAGCCGTGGTCGGGCTCCCGCCGGAGATGATGCCGGTGGGGAAGTTTTACACGGTCTCCAAGAATGTCTTCGACCCCACCGTGAGCGCATCCCGGTGGGGCCTCGAGATCAAGGGACTCGTGGAGCGGCCGTACAAGCTGACCTACGAGGAACTGAAGGGGCTGCCTGCCGTCACCCAGCCCGCCACGCTCATGTGCATTTCGAACGAAGTGGGCGGAGATCTGATCGGCAACGCTCAGTGGAAGGGAGTCCGGCTGAAGGACCTGCTGGCGAAGGCCGGGATCAAGCCCAACGCCGTCGAGGTGATCCTGCGCGCCGCCGATGGCTATTCGGATTCCTTCCCGCTGAAGAAGGGGCTCGAAGACGGCGTCCTCGTGGTCTATGAGATGAACGGGGCTCCCCTGGCCAAACAGCACGGCTCTCCTGCCCGCGTCATCGTCCCGGGGATCTACGGGATGAAAAACGTCAAGTGGGTGACCTCCGTGGAGCTGGCCGACTACGACTACAAGGGATACTGGGAAGTGCGGGGCTGGTCCGACGAGGCGATCTATAAGACTATGTCGCGGATCGACGTGCCGGCGGGGCCGCTCAAGGCGGGGGAGAAAGCCCACATCGGGGGCGTCGCCTTTGCCGGCGACCGCGGAATCCGCGGCGTCGAGGTCTCTGTGGACGGGGGCCAAACGTGGCGAACCGCCACGGTCAAACCCCCGCTGGGGCCGTTTACCTGGGTGTTGTGGGCGCTCCCCTGGACGCCGCCGGCGCCCGGCACCTACGCCCTGACGGCTCGTGCGATCGAGAAGAACGGCACGCTGCAGACGTCGGAGGTCCGCCCGCCGCTCCCGAACGGCTCGTCGGGCTGGCACTCCGTCACGATCCGGGTGAGTTGAGCGTCGCGCCGTGGATCTGAGACAGCTCGAGATTTTCCTGAAAGTGGCAGAGCTCGGCTCCTTCTCCAAGGCGGCCGAGGCGCTTTTCCTCACCCAGCCGACGGTCTCCGAGCACATCCGGGGGCTGGAGGAGGAGCTCGGTGTCCGCCTGCTCGACCGCCTCGGACGCGGCGCGGCCCCCACAAAGGCCGGGCAGTTGCTTCAGGGCTACGCGCAGCGGATCCTGGAGCTTCACCGAGAGGCGCGCCAAGCGCTGGACCAGTTCCAGGGGCGCATGAGCGGGGAGCTGGTGGTCGGCGCCAGCACGATCCCCGGCGAGTACGTGCTTCCGGCGCTCATCGGGCGTTTCAAGGAGAAGTACCCGGACATCGCCATCTCGCTCCTGATCGGTGATACCCAGCGGGTGGTCGACTGGATCCTGGAGGGACGCGTGGAGGTCGCGGTCGCGGGGGCGCGGATTCCCCACCGCGCGCTCGACTACCGGGAGCTGATGCCCGACGAGCTGGTGATCGTGGTGTCCGCGGCGCACCCCTGGCACGCGAAGAAGACCGTCACGCTCGACGAAATCAAGACCGAACCCCTGATCGTGAGGGAGCGGGGGTCGGGCTCCCGCTACACGCTTGAGAGCGCCCTCGCCGAGGTCGGGCTCCATCTGGGTGCCTTCCGCGTGGCCGGTGAGATGGGCTCAACGCAGGCGATCAAGCAGGCGGTCAAGGCCGGCGTCGGCGTCTCGCTGATCTCCAAGCGGGCCGTGGCGGAGGAGTGCCACCACGGGATCCTGCATTGCGTAAAGGTGAAAGACCTCCGCTTCAGCCGGGCTTTCTATCTGGTCATCAACACCACGCGAACCCGCTCACCCTTGGCTGAGGCCTTTCTGGCATTCCTGGTCACGGAGTCGCCGTAGCGGCCGCCACGCATCGTCCCGGCCGATCATTCGAAGCGGGGATGATCGGGAATTCCGATTTGAGTTCGTCGAGGGCCTCTTCTACCCTGAATCTTGGTCGATCCGCTCCTCGTCTAAACGCCAGGAGAGTTGAAGGGGGGTGACCGCCTGTGGCTGACGCGACGCTGACTGCTCCGGCTTCGGGGAAGCAGATTCGGTTGACCAGCTATGCCGCCTGTGCCGGTTGAGCCTCGAAGATGGGGCCCGGCGAGCTCCGCGACGTGCTGACCGACCTCAAGCGCGACGGTCACCCGGACCTCCTGGTAGGGTTGTCCCGGAGTGACGACGCGGCGGTCTATCGCATCAGCGATGAGGTCGCCATCGTGGAGACCGTGGATTTCTTCCCGCCGATCGTGGACGACCCGTACACCTACGGCGCCATTGCGGCGGCCAACGCCATGTCCGACGTCTACGCCATGGGCGGTCAGGTGCTCTTCGCCCTGAACGTGGCGGGGTTTCCGCGTGACTTCCCGAAGGAGGTTATCATCCAGATCTTCAGCGGCGGCGCCGAGAAGGTGGTCGAGGCGGGCGGCGTGGTGGCGGGGGGACACACGGTCGTGGACAATGAGCCGAAGTACGGCCTCTGCGTCACCGGGCGCGTGCCCCCGGGCCGGATCTTCATCAAGGGGGGTCTTCGCCCGGGGGACCGGCTGTTCCTGTCCAAGCCGTTGGGGACGGGCGTCATCGCCACCGCCGCCAAGGAAGACGCCTGCGGCCCCGAGGTCCTGGCCGGGGCCGTCCGCAGCATGCTGAGGCTGAATCGGGCGGGCGCGGAGGTCGCGCAGGAGCTCGACGTGCACGGGGCGACCGACATCACCGGCTTCGGCCTGCTGGGCCACGCGGCGGAGATGGTGGAAGCCTCGGGGGCAGGGCTTCTGATCCATGCCTCGAAGCTGCCTCTCCTTGAGGGTGCGCTGGCCCTGGCGGAGAAGGGTCACTGGAGCGGCGGGATGAAGCGGAACCGCCGCCACCTCGAGTCCACCCTCGGGGCGAAGGGGCAACTCCTGATCGACACGGCGCTTTCGTCCGCGCTCGTCAACCTGCTCTTCGAGTCCGAGACCTCCGGCGGGCTCCTCTTCCCGGTCGCACCCGAGCGCGCCGATCAGGTCATCGAAAGCTTCGGGAAGCGGGGCGAACCCTGCTGGGAGATCGGCGAGGTCAGCGCCGAACCGACGATCCGAGTCGCGTAGCCCGTCCCCCTCGCGCTCCATCGAATCTCTCTATTCGAGCCCTCCACTTTCATCGGGGATACCAATTTGTATTCTTGGCGAATCTCTATAGGATGAAGGCGCGTCTCAAGGACGATCTCAGATTCCCCGGGGGGAGACCATGCGCATCCTGATCTCGGTCCTTGCTCTGCTGCTGCTCGCGGTGGCGCAGCCCGCAGGGGCGGCGGACGTCCCCGACGTTCTGAAGGTGTCGGCCATCCCCGATGAGAATCCCAACGAGCTGCTGCGCATCTACACGCCCTTCGCCCTATACCTGGCCAGGGAGCTCAAGATGAAGGTCCAGTTCACCCCGGTGGTGGACTACGCGGCCACCGTGGAGGGGCTCGCGGCCAAGAAGCTGGACGTGGTGTGGTACGGCGGATTTACCTCGGTGCACGCCGTGAGGCGCACCAACGGCACCGCCCGACGCCTCGTCCTCAGGCAGGAGGACGCCGAGTTCAAGTCGGTCTTCATCGCGAAGCCGGGGTCGGGGATCACCTCCCTCGCCGACCTCCGGGGGAAGACCTTCGCCTTCGGGTCGGTCTCATCCACCTCTGGTCACCTGATGCCCCGGTTCTTCGTCCTGAAGGCGGGGCTGAACCCGGAGCGGGATTTCAAGCAGGTGGCCTACTCGGGCGCCCATGACGCCACAGCGCTCTGGGTGGAGTTGGGCAAGGTGGACGGGGGCGCGCTGAACTTCCTGGTCTGGGATAAGCTTGTCCAGACCAAAAAGGTGGACCTCTCGAAGGTGAACGTGTTCTGGACGACCCCGCCGTATGTGGACTACGTCTGGACCGCCCGGGGGGAGCTGGACAAGGGGCTCCAGGAAAGAATCACCGCCGCCTTCCTGAAGCTCGACTACCGGAACTCCGAGCACAAGCGGCTCCTCGATCTGCACCGGACGAAGAAGTACATCAAGGCCAACGACGAGGACTGGAAGGCGACCGAGGAGGCGGCCATCGCGGCGGGGCTCCTGAAGTAGGGATGTTCGAGCTGGACAACGTCCGGAAGGTCTTCGACGACGGCACGGTGGCCGTTGACGGGCTCACGCTCGCCATCGGCCGGGGGGAGCACGTGGCGTTCATCGGACCCAGCGGGGCGGGGAAGACCACGCTCTTCCGCCTGCTCAACCTGACGCTGCGTCCCACGTCCGGGGTTCTTCGGCTGGACGGGCTGGACATCGGTTCGCTATCGGATGCTCAGCTACGCGCCGCCCGCCGGCGGATCGGCACGATCTACCAGCAGCACAACCTCGTGGGTCGGCTCCGCGTGGTTCACAACGTGCTGGCGGGGAACCTCGGCCGCTGGTCCACGCTGACGGCCGTCGCCTCGCTCGTCAGCCCGCGGGAGGTCCAGGGCGCCCAGCGGGCCCTCGCGCAGGTCGGGATCCCCGAGAAGCTCCACGCGCGGACCGACGGGCTCTCGGGCGGCCAGCAGCAGCGGGTGGCCATCGCCCGGGTCTTGGTCCAGGATCCCGATAGCATCCTGGCCGACGAGCCGGTGTCATCGGTGGACCCGTCGCTCGCGACGTTCATCGTGGCACTGCTCCGCGACCTGTCGGCGGAGTCCAGGAAGACCCTGGTCATGAACCTCCACAGCGTGGACCTGGCGCTCCAATACTTCCCCCGGATCGTGGGCATCCGGGAGGGCCGGGTCCTGTTCGACGAGGCTCCTGGCAAAGTGAGCGCCGACTTGCTCTCGACGCTGTACGCGGGCGACGCGGACGAGGAGACCCAGCGTGACCGATTCGACGAGATCCTATCCGTCAGCGGGGTCTGTCGACCGCTTCGTCCGTAAGTCCTACTTCGGCCTCGCGTTCACCCTGCTGTTCCTCCTGACCTTCGCGGGGAGCCTGCGCGTCGCCCAGGTGGACCCGCGCCTCTTCTTCGAGCGCGAGTCGCTGGCCAACCTGGCGAGGTTCGTCCGCGGGATGTTCCCTCCGGAGCTGTCCTGGTCGTTCCTGTCCCTGATGGCCCGGCCTGTCGCGGAGACCATCCAGATCTCGGTCATGGGGACGCTGCTCGCCGTGCTGATCGGCCTTCCCCTGGGGCTCCTGGCCACGGGCTCGCTCACCTGGAGCGGGATCCTCCACGAGCAACGGCCGGCTGCGGGCCGATGGTTGCTGGGCTTCGTCCCGTTCGTCTTGGCGCGCTCGCTGCTTTCCGTCTTCCGCTCGATTCCGGAGTTCGTCTGGGCGTTCATGTTCGTCCGAGCGGTGGGGCTCGGGCCGTTCCCGGGCGTCCTGGCGATCGGGGTGGCCTATGGCGGGATGCTCGGCAAGGTCTATTCGGAGATTCTGGAGGGCGTGAATCCCCAGCCCCTGGAAGCCCTCCACGCGACTGGGGCCGGCAAGCTGGGGATCGCCCTCTACGGTCTCCTGCCCCAGGCCCTGCCCAACGTCATCTCCTACACGCTCTACCGCTGGGAGTGCGCGATCCGCGCCTCCGCGATCCTCGGGTTCGTGGG
>JACQWA010000078.1 GCA_016209425.1 Candidatus Rokuibacteriota bacterium | reverse complement strand
CCTCGACGATCGGCGCGAAGTCGGTCCCGGCATTGCCGAAGAAGTATTCGATCCCGCGCGCGGCGAGGAGTTCGAGGTAGGCCTCGGCCGCGCTCTCCACCGCGACCCGTTTCATCATGACGATGCTCCCTGCGACGCGGTCTCTTTTAATCGAAGCAGCCGCCGGGCATTGCCCGCGTAGATCTTGGCCTTCTCATCCGGAGTGGCGCGCATCCGGTCCAGCCTCGCACTGGCCATTCTCGTTTTTAGCCGCACGGCTGACGCAAGGCGAGACTGCAATTCCGCAGTTTCGAGGCGAGCAATGTGTTCTGCTCTTTCAGTCATCACAAAACTCCAGTCTGGCGAACGCTTGCGGTCAGCGGCGGGCGCTTGTCGCCCGGCCGCTGGAACGCGATGTTAGACGCCGGGTCGCCTCAGACATCCTGAGCAGAGATCGGAGCGCCTCGTTCGCGCTCGGGACGGAGGAACAGGGACGAGAATCGTCGCGCCGGGATTCCAGGATCGAACGAAGCTGGCAGCGGTATCGACAAGCTCGTCCAGCACGGCCTTATCGGAGCGGTACTTGAGACGGTATAGCAGCTCCCCGACCTCGCTTCCCTTCGTGTCGAACACCGGATGGCCGTATTCGTCGTCTCCAATATACGTACTACCGAGGGTGTGGTAGTCGAGCACGTACCCTTCACGCCATCGGCCGGGAATCCGCATCGGTCTGACGTTCGCCACCGCTCATGATCTCCAAGCTGCCCAACGATCAGGCTGAGCGGACGGCGTCGAGCCGGTCCGCTCAAGCCTGCTGTTAGCTGGCGACTGTTTACCTTCTCGTCCCCAAGTCTCAGCGCCTGAACCGCCGGCGCCTACCTCCGACCACACTCGCAATCGCGAGGGTAGCTGCGCGAGGGACACGGTACGTTCGAAGTTCGACGCACTTGACGTCCTTCACTTTTGACCTCAAGACTCGCCCGAGGCTGTCACGGGTTGTGGCACGGAGGATCCGATCGGAAAAGGCCTCTGCAACAAAGACTAGGTGCAGCTTGCGTCGAGAGGGGTTCAGAAGCGCGGCAAAGCCAGTCGAGCTCAGGAATCCGCGCAAGAGATCGCGGACCTTTTTTGAAATGCCGGATCGGGCCAACTGGATGTTCAGCTCGGCCTCGCGCATGTTGGCGAAGCGCTTCGCGTACCGCTTCGCCTGCGACCAAGCGCTGGTAGGCAATCCCCCCTTCTTGACCTCTCCCAGGAGAAGGTGCCCCTTCCTGTTGACAGCGACGAAATCGGGACCCTTTTCGGCCCTCTTGTTCACGTACAAGAGCTTGAATTGCGTGTCTTTCTCGAAGAGCTCGGGGTTCACGCGCAAAAGGCAATAGATCTCCCTTTCTCGCCTTGGCGCAACGCGTTTCGGTCTTGCTCCCTCTACCGCAACGAGCTGCATTCAGCCTCCTCGACCATGATGCGTCGAAGCCTTACGCCGTGAGGGTGCTGGTCCAGCTAGACATAATGACTGCCGGTGGGGGAGGCTGGCCTCCGTCTCACGACGCGGGTTAACCTCAGGGAGGTCAGAGCCGCCCAATGGGTACGGGCATTCATCAACGAGATCGGAGGCCAGCTATGAACA
This sequence comes from Candidatus Rokuibacteriota bacterium, assembly GCA_016209425.1. Classification (GTDB taxonomy): domain Bacteria; phylum Methylomirabilota; class Methylomirabilia; order Rokubacteriales; family CSP1-6; genus JACQWA01. Next base: position 2,054 of record JACQWA010000078.1, on the reverse strand, counting down.
ACGGTAGCACACTTCACGTCGGTCTGGATGTCCACAAAGAGTCCATCGCCGTCGCCTACGCGAGCGCCAGGGCGCGAGGGACCCGGTGCACCTCGGCGCGGTTGGCACCCGGCACTGCGACATCGATGGGCTCGTGCGGAAGCTGCAGGGCAAGGGCGGGCCGCTCGTCTTCGTGTACGAGGCCGGGCCGTGTGGCTCTTGGCTGTACCGGTCTCTCACTCGGAAGGGGTTGGCGTGCGTGGTGGTCGCGCCCTCGCTGATTCCGCACAAGCCGGGGGATCGCGTCAAGACGGACCGGCGTGACGCCGAGACCCTGGCGCGGCTGAGCCGCTCCGGGGATCTCACCCCGGTGGACGTGCCCGAGGTCAGCGACGAGGCGATCCGCGATCTGGCCCGGGCACGGGAGGACGCGCTGTGGGATCTCAACGCCGCCCGCTTCCGCCTTAAGGCGCTGCTGTTGCGCAACGACATTCGCTACACCGGCCGGGCGAACTGGAGCGCGGAGCACCTGCGCTGGCTCGCCCGCCCGGTATTCCCGCCGCCGGCCCAGCAGATCGTGTTCCAGGAGTACGTCCGCACGGTCACCGAGCGGACGGAACGGCTGCAACGCTTGGAGGGCGCGTTGCTCGAGCACGCCAAGCCGTGGCGCCTGTATCCGGTGGTCGAGGCCCTGCAAGCCCTGCGCGGGGTGCAGTTCACGGTGGCGATCATTACCCTTGCGGAGCTCGGAGACCTCACCCGCTTCGACACCCCGCCCGAGTTGATGAACGACCTCGGGCTGACGCCGAGCGAATACACCACGGGCCCCCGGCGCCGGCTCGGCGGCATCACCAAGGCCGGCAACGGCCATGCGCGACGGGCGCTGATCGAGGCGGCGAAGGCCTACCGCCACCGGGCTAAAGTCTCCGAGCAGATCCCGGCGCGCCAGGAGCAGCTGCCGAAGGTGATCTGCGACATCGCGTGGCGCGCGCAGGTGCGCCTGTGCGGGCGGTATCGCAGGCTGCTGGCGCGCGGCAAGCACCCCAACACGATCGCGGCGGCCATCGCGCGCGAGCTGGCGGGCTTCATGCGGGCCATCGCCCGCGCGCAGGGGGGGACCGCCTAGGCCGGCGCCCAGCATCTGGCACCACACGAACTATGCGCGCCACCGACCTTCGGAGGGGACGCAGCCCCGGTGATGGTGCAATCCTCGTCAGCGTTATGAGGCTGCGACAAACCGTCGTGTCTAGACCGAGGCAGGCACCTGACGGACACAAGCAAGGTGGTAGCCAACCCACGAATATCAGCATGATCAACCGTCGAGGTTACTGGCTCCGTCTCTTCCGATGGTCGGTGCTGCATGATCTCTGAGGACATGACGGTTCAACGGACCCGAAACATTTCACTTGACACCGGCAGTCATATCAACGCTCGGCATCAGCCGCGCGCGCCGCGACCCCTGGCCTGGACACGACGTTTGACGCGCGTCGGCTGAATGCGCTTGTTCGGCGGTTCCTGACGGCGCACGGCACCGCCTCGCTCCCGAGCCGTCGTCGATCTCGGGCGATGCGCTGGCACGCCGTGAAGCATGCCCTCGACACTGATGTCCTCATCGACGTCAGGCCAATGGACGCCCTGACCGGAGCCGATGAGGCGAAAGTGTCCTCGTTGCTTGGGCGTGGCCTCGGAGAGACGCCAAGACCAGGCCAGCGGGACGCTGATGACACGGCCGTCGGAGAGACGCGCGATGATCTCGTCGTCGGTGACCCGGACCTGTTGGATGCGCGGCTCGGTGCTAGCCGCAGTGTTCATGCCATGCCTCCAGAATCGCTATGCGGTGAGTGGTGATGAGCCGCCGAAGGATATTCAGCTCTCGAGCGCTGAAGCCGTGACTGCGAGCAAGTTCAATGGGTTCGAGCCAGAACTTGCAGGTCCTGTTCTCTCGCTCGACGTGCACATGCGCCGGCTCGTTGCAGTCGAAGCTGGTGAAGAAAAACCGGTACGGCCCCGGGATCCCCTTGATCCTTGGCATTCAGAAATGTCCGCCCTCTTGTCCTCGCTCAGCAATAGTACCT
>JACQWA010000013.1 GCA_016209425.1 Candidatus Rokuibacteriota bacterium | reverse complement strand
GAGCTACATCCTCGGCATCGAGGGAGAGATCGTCGGCGTGGTCGGCTTCGGCGTGGGCGGCCTGTTCCTGCTCCTCATCCCCTTCCTGGACCGGCGGACGGCCCGGGGCGAGCCGAGCCACCTGTTCACCTGGATCGGCATCGCCATCATCGTCTACATGATCGTGCTGACGTACCTCGGGTATACCGTGAGCCCGACGAAATGAAACCCGGCGGAACGCTCGCCGCGCTCGTGCTCGGCGCAGCGGTCTGGGCCGGGGCCCTGGCCGCGGCGGCGGGGGTCGCCGCCGAACGCCCGGGAGATCCCGCGCGCGGCGGCGCCGTCTTCGAGGAGAAGCGATGCGCGCGCTGCCATCTGCCGCGCGGCCGGGGGCCCGGGATGGGTCCGGCGCTGGAGGCGATCCGCCAGCCGCAGGGCGTGCTCCAGCTTGCCGGGCGCCTATGGAATCATGCCCCGGTGATGTTCGCCACCTTCGAGAAGGAAGGGCTCAGGTGGCCGGAGGTCGCCCAGGAGCAGATGGCCGATCTGATGACCTATCTCCAGGCCGACCCTTCCCGGGACCCTGCCCCTGATCTCTTCCAGGGACAGGTCCTCCTGATCCGAAAAGGGTGTCTCAAGTGCCACCGGCTCCGGGGGGAGGGGGGCTTGGTGGGGATCGAGTTGACGAAGTATCACCGTGGCTATCAGTCTCCAGTGGCCTGGGCGACGACCATCTGGAATCATTCGCCGCGGATGGCAGGGCATTCGGCGCGGATGGGGCTGCTCTACCCGCGCTTCTCCGGCGACGAGATGGTGAACCTCGTCGGGTTCCTCAACAGCGCCGCCGCGGCGTCAACCCAATAACGCTCACAGGGGGACTGACCATGCGATTCATGCGCCTCGGCAGTGTCGCACTCAGCGTCGCGATGGGCATCGCGCTTCTGGCTCTTGGCCCGGCTCAGGCCCAGGTCAAGATCCCGCCGGACTTCGCCTTCGAGAAGGGCAAGGAGAGCCCCGGCCCGGTGACCTTCAGCCACGAGAAGCACAAGGAGAAGGCCGAGAAGTGCACGGTGTGCCATACCAAGGTCTTCAAGATGAAGAAGGGGACCACCGGGGCGCTGACCATGGCGGCGATGAAGGAAGGAAAGCTGTGCGGGACCTGCCACAACGGCAAGACGGAGATGGGTGGCAAGGTCGTGTTCGCGGTCGATGCCAAGGAAAACTGCGAGAATTGCCACAAGAAGCAGTAGCGGCCTCCTGCTCCTGGGAGCGCTCCTCTTCCTCCCCGGGACCGGCTGGACCGCGGATGCCCCGACAGCGCAGGAGTGCCTGGCCTGCCACGCCGACCGGGACCTGAAGCGAGGCGCTCCGGCGCCGGGGCGGTCCGAGTCCCTCTTCGTGGACGACGCGCTGAGGAAGGCCTCGGTCCATGGCCGGCTCGAATGCGTGGCGTGCCACAAGACGGCCACGGCGCCTCACGACGAGCGGCTTCTACCCGTCCGATGCGCTGAGTGCCATGCCAAGGCCCGGATTGCGCTCACCCAAGGCGTTCACGGGAGCCCAAGGGCGCAGGCACGGGCGCCGGCGCCGACCTGCGCGGCCTGTCACGGGAGCCACGCCGTCCGTCCCGCCGCCGCGCTGGGGATCGAGACGTGCGCGACCTGCCACCGGCGACAGGTCGAGCTCTACACGGAAAGCATCCACGCCCGCTCCCGCCGACGCGGCGACTCCCAGGCGGCCACCTGCCGCTCGTGCCACGGCGAGGCCCACGCGCTCCTCGCCAAGTCGGACGCGCGCGCGCCCACGTACCATCTGAGCCTCCCGCGCACCTGCGCCCAGTGCCACGCCGACCCGGAGCTGGCCAAGCGCTACAACATCCCGGTCGGCAATGTCTACCAGCTCTACATGGACTCGATCCACGGCCGGGCGCTGACGCGAAGCGGCCTGCTGGTCGCCGCCAACTGTTCGGACTGTCACGGGGCCCATGAGATCAAGCCGCGGACCGAGGCGGCCTCGCGGGTCTTCCGGGCCAACGTGCCCAAGACGTGTGGCACGTGCCACGCCGGGATTCTCGCGGCCTATGCCGAGTCGGTCCACGGCACCCAGGTGGCCAGGGGCAACGTCGGCGCTCCGGTCTGCACCGACTGCCACAGCGCCCACCAGATCCGTCGCGTGGAAGCGGCCCCGTGGCAGCTGGAGGCGATCCGCGAGTGCGGGACCTGCCACGAGGAATCGCTCAAGACCTACCGGGACACCTTCCACGGCAAGGTGACCGCGCTGGGCTACGCCCGGATCGCCAAGTGCTCGGACTGCCACGGGGCTCACACCATTCTGGCGCCTTCCGATCCACGCTCCAGCGTCTCCCCCGGAAGGCTGGTCGCCACCTGCCGCCAGTGCCACCCTCAGGCCACGGCGGCATTCGCGGAGTTTCACCCCCATGCTGACTACCGGAACAAGGCCCGATTCCCCAAGCTCTACTATACGTACCTCTTCATGACCGGACTTCTCGTGGCGGTCCTGAGCTCGTTCGGCCTGCACGCCCTTCTCTGGCTCCCCCGCTCCCTCATCGCGAGACTCCGCCGGGGCCGCGCCGGGGGCGAAGGGGGATCGGAGCCGTGAGCCCGCCGGAGCGGTACTTCTTCCGATTCAACCTCTATCACCGCATCCTCCACGGGATGGTCATCGTGAGCTTCCTGGGGCTCGCCGTCACCGGCCTGCCGCTCAAGTACGCCCAGACCGGGTGGGGACAATGGCTGTCGCACCTGCTCGGGGGGCCGTTCACGACCGGCTACCTGCACCGGTTCTTCGCGATCGTGACCTTCCTCTACTTCGGCCTCCATCTGGGCTACGTGGCGCGCTTGATACTTGCGGGCCAGCGCGGGATCTTCTGGGGACCCGACTCCATGGTGCCTCAGCCGCGGGATTTCGTGCAGCTCGCCCAGCACGTCCGCTATTTCCTCGGCCTGGGTCCGCGGCCCCGGTTCGATCGGTGGGCCTACTGGGAGAAGTTCGTCTACTGGGCCGTCTTCTGGGGCGTGGCCGTCATCGGGGCCTCGGGGTTGCTCCTGTGGTTCCCGACGTTCTTCGCCCGCTCCCTGCCCGGGTGGATCTTCAACGTGGCCATCATCATCCACAGCGACGAGGCGCTCCTGGCCGTCGGCTTCATTTTCACGATCCACTTCTTCAACGTCCACCTCCGCCCCGAGAAGTTTCCGATGGACCCCGTGATCTTCACCGGCCGCCTCGACGAGGAGGAGTTCCGGCGGGAGCACCCGGTCGAATATGAGCGCGTGCGCGCCGAGGGCAGGCTGGAAGCCCTGCGGACCGATCCGCCACCGCTCTGGCTCCGGAACTTCTCCCGCGTGGCGGGGTTCAGCGCCCTGGCCGTCGGAATCGCCCTGATCTGGCTGATCGTGGCCACGGCCCTCGGATGAACCCCGAAGAGCCGATCGTGGATCAGCCGAAACGCCGGCGCTGGGGGCGCGGGCGCGTCCTTTTGATCGCCGTGGCCGGCGGCCTGGTCGTGGGGGGCGCCGCGGTGGCCGGCCTCTGGAAAGTCAGCACGAGCCCGGTCCTCTGCAGCTTCTGTCACATCATGAGGCCGTACGTCCAGGCCTGGAAGACCTCCAAGCACAACCAGGTGACGTGCGTCCTGTGCCACTATCCCCCGGGCTTTCGCGACACAATCTGGGTCAAGTACCAGGCCCTTTCCCAGGTGGCGAAGTACGTGACGCAAACCTACAGCTCCAAGCCCTTCGCCGAGATCGAGGACGCCAGTTGCCTCCGCTCGGGGTGCCACGACCGCCGCCTGCTCCAGGGGAAGGTCGTCTTCAAGCGCAACATCATCTTCGACCACCGCCCGCACCTCGAGGAGGTGCGCCGCGGACGCCAGCTCCGGTGCACGAGCTGCCACTCCCAGATCGTGATCGGCACCCACCTCGAGGTCACCGAGTCCACCTGCTACCTCTGCCACTTCAAGGGGACGAAGACGGGGCGGGAGCTCACGCCGATCGCCGGCTGCCCGGGATGCCACCAGCCGCCCAAGGGCGACATCATGGTCGGCTCGCTGCGCTTCAACCACGAGGAGATGCTGCGCCGCGGCGTCGCCTGCCAGAAGTGCCACCTGAACGTCGTCGAGGGGGAGGGTGAGGCGCCGCGGGAGCGCTGCTTCACCTGTCACAACCAGCCGGAGAAGCTCCAGCGCTACCCGGACACCCCCTTCATCCACGACTTCCACGTCGCCGAGCACAACATCGAGTGCGCGCGCTGCCACACCGAGATCCGACACAGGCTGCCGCCACCGATCGGCGCGCCGACGGCGGGAGGCGAGCTGGGTCCCCTCGCGCGGATCCTCTCTGCACCAACGCTGAGCCAATGAGAACCCCGATCCGGATTCCCGTTCTCCTCGGAGTCGCGCTCGCGTTGACCGCGACATTGGGCTTCACCCAGCTGGCCCAGCGTCCCGCCCCGCGGGCGCCCCTGCCACCCGTCGCGCCCGAGGGCCTGCCCCCGGCGAAGCCCCACCGCCCGGGAGAGCTCCAGTGCCAAAACTGCCACCAGGCAAAGCACCAAGGGGTGCTCCGCATGTACCTCGGCCTGGGCGGGCGCGGGACGCCGATGATTCCCAGCCACATGTTCCAGGTGCGCGTGGAGTGCGTGGCCTGCCACATCGTGCCCAAGGAGGCGGAGGGCACGGCCGGGATCGTCGGGCAGACCTTCAAGCCGACCGAGCAGGCGTGCCTCAACTGCCACGGCGAGAAGTATCGCGGTATGCTCGACCGCTGGGCCGCCACGCTGGCCAACATGCGCGAGTCGGTCGCCCCGAAGGTCGCGGCCGCGCGCGCGGCCCTCGCGGCGGCCGACCCGAAAAATCCGACGCGCGCGCGCGCGCGTCAGCTCGTGGACGACGCCGAGTTCAACGTTCAATTCGTCGCCCTCGGGAAGGGCGTGCACAACGTCTTCTACGCCGCGGACCTGCTCAAGCTCTCGAACGGCTGGCTCGACGCGGCGGTCACGCTCCTCGGGAAGACTCCGCTCAAGACCGACGACACGCTGGTCCGCGGCGGGTACTGCGGCGTCCTGTGCCACGAGCAAGCGGGAGTGAAACTCCCCGAGACGGTCAGGTTCGCGAAGCAGAAAATCCCGCACGGTCGCCACGTCACCGAGTTCGGCGCGGTGTGCACGGCCTGCCACTCCGCCGAGGTTCACAAGGCCGTCACGGCCACCGCCACGACCTGCGCCGCCTGTCATCACAGCCCGCAGAACGAACGGTGCGAGGCGTGTCACCGCTCCCAGAGCGCCTTCTACCGTGGGCACGCGAAAACCGCTCTCGCGAAAATCGAACCGAACGTCATGGCCAACGCCGTCGCCTGCACGGGGTGCCACGACTGGACGCGGAAGCACTCTCGCCAGGCGGTCGGCGAGAAGTGCGTCGGGTGCCACGACGCCGCCTATCTCGCCTTCGCGAGCGAGTGGACGACGGGTCTCGACGATCAGGTCGCGCGGGCCGCCGCTGCCCTCAAGCAGGCGGTGGCGCGCCTGGCCGCCGCACGCCTGGCCCCGCGCACCGCTGGGGAGGCGGAGGCGCTCATCCAGGAGTCGCGCGAGGCCCTGGCGCTCGTCCGGAGCGCCAAAGGAGCCCACAACCCGGCGGCCGCCGAGGCGCTGCTGGACGCCGCGCGCCAAAAGGCGGAGGCGGCGGCCGTCCGGCTCGGCGGGCGCTAGAAATGGGGCGACTCCACCGGCGCGAAGCCCCCGAGCTCCCCCGCCGCGATGGGTGGGTGGCCGCGCTCGCCGCCGCGGGCCTCGCCGTCGCCGGCTATCTGGCCGTCACCAAGTGGAGCGGCGGCAGCGCCCTCTTCTGCATCGCCGGCAGCGGCTGTGACGTCGTCCAGGCAAGCCGGTACGCGATCTTTCTCGGGCTCCCGACGGCGCTCTGGGGAGCCCTCCTCTACGCGCTGATCGGGGGGCTCGCGCTCCGGGGCCTCTCCCCCCGACGGTGGCTCGCCGCCTTCCTCCTGGCCGTCGCGGGTGTCTCCTTTTCCGCCTACCTCACCTATCTCGAGCTGTTCGTGCTTCGCGCGATATGCGGGTACTGCCTCGTCTCGGCGGGGGTCGCCGTCGTGCTCCTTGGCGTCCTGCTCCTCCGGCGCCCCCCCGCGACCGGCCGCCGGTCTCCCGTGAGACCGACGCGCGTCGCCGCCCTCGGAAGCGCGACGGCGATGGCAACGGTCATCCTCGGAGCCGCAGTGTTCGCGACGCCAGTGCCCCAGCAGGCCGCCGCCTACCAGGAAGCGCTCGCCCGGCACCTCCGAGCGAGCGGCGCCGTCATGTACGGCGCCTACTGGTGACCCGCCTGCGGGGAGCAAAAGGCCCGGTTCGGGCCCGCGGCGGATCTGCTCCCGTACGTCGAGTGCGACGCGAGAGGCGTGAGCGCCCGGCCGGACCTCTGCCAGCGCGTCGGCGTGAGGGCGTATCCGACCTGGATCGTCGGCGGCGTCAGCTACGAGGGCGTGCTCTCGCTGGATCGCCTGGCAGAGGTCTCGCGCTTTGGGGCGCTCCCGCCCCGTTGAGGTGCGCCTGCCTCCCAAGAAGGCCTCAGGCTCCTGGAGAAGGAAGCAGGCGCGCCCTACGCCTGCCCGGACAGCAGGACCAGGTACCGGAGGGCGAAGCCTCCGACGAGCACGAGGACCGCCGCCGCCAGCGCCGGACCCCGCCCCCGCCAGAAGAACGCCTGGACCAGGAACGGCAGCGCGATTCCCGCCGCCACCACCGCGCCCCAGAAGAGCGGCGCCAGGGATCCGGTCAGGAACACCGCGGCCCCCGCCCCCAGGCTCTGGAGGAAGAGGACGAGCAGGAGCACCTCGAGCCCGGTGGCCATGAGGTCCAATCGCCGCAGGACGGGGAGCCGCGCGCGCGCCGGCCAGAGGGCGATGGCTGCGATCCCGGTCGATGCGGCCGAGGCAATGAAGAGCGGGCCGATCCAGGCGTTCCCGCCCCAGACCGGCCGGTTGGTGGCGCCGAGGAGCACGCCCGTGTAGCTCGCGATGAAGAAGCCGAGGAGCATTCCGGGGATCGCCACCACCTGGCGGATCCGCCCCAGGGCGAGCGCCCGGGCGGGCTCCATCCGCCCCTCGGCGAGAACCAGGGCCAGCGACACGAGGGCGAAGAGGCCGAAGCCAAGGAGCGCCCATGAGCCGACCGACATCGGAGAGCCCGGCTTGAAGAGACGGAACATGTAGAACGTGCGGACGGGCATCCCCAGGTCCAGCGTGAGGAGCACCGGGCAGAGCGCCGCCAGCGGCACGGCCAGGCCGTAGCCGATCCGGGCCACCGACCGGCCGCGCTCCCTGCCGAAGAGGTCCGCGAGGGCGGCCAGGAAGTAGGCCCCGGCCGCCATGCCGCCGACGAAGAAGTACCAGACGATGTACCAGCTCCACGCGGGGTTCTTGCCCATGGCTACTCCTCCCCCCTGCCGCCGCGTTGGCGGAACGCCACGAGGGCGCCGACGCCCATGACCACCGAGGCGAGGATGCTCGTCAGCGAGCTGGAGAAGACGCTGGCGGTCGCGAAGCGCGGCTTCTCAGGCAGGCCGTAGGTCGCCGGCGTGTCCTGGAGCACGTAGATCGTGTGAAGCCCGCCGAGCTCGCTCTCTCCGTAGATCCTGCCGCCGTTCTTCCCGCGGCCGGTCAGCGCGGCGACCCGCCGCTTGGCACGGGCCAGGATGGCCTCGCGGTCGCCGAAGGTGAGGGCCCCGGTGGGGCACGTCGTCACGCAGGCGGGCTGGAGCCCGGCCTCCACCCGATCGGGGCAGAGGATGCACTTGTCCGCCCGGCCGGTCGCCTCGTTGAAGGTGACGACGCCGTAGGGGCAGGCCGCCGCGCAGTACCGGCAGCCGTTGCAGACCTCCTGGTTGAGGTCCACCGCGCCCCAGGGCCGGCGATAGAGGGCGCCGGTGGGGCAGACGGCCAGGCACGAGGCGTCGGTGCAGTGCTTGCAGGCGTCCGAGATGAAGCGCCAGCGGAGCCGCCCGTCCTCGCCCGCCGTCTCGATGAAGCGCACCTTCCGCCACGTCTTCGCCGACAGGTCGGGCGGGTTCTCGTAACTGCCCTGGAACCGGGTGGGCTCCGCCGGGAGCCCATGCCACTGCTTGCAGGCCACCTGGCAGCCGCGGCAGCCGATGCACTTGGAGGTATCCACGAGGATCGCTTTGGCCATGGCGGACCCTCCTATGCCTTCCGGACGTCAACGAGGAACGCCTTGGACTCCTGGATCCGGGTGTTGGCGTCCCCCACGTGAGGCGTCAGCAGGTTGGCGGAGTCCCCCTTGGCGAGCCCCATGAACCCCCAGTGCCAGGGGATGCCGACCTGGTGGACGATCCGATCGCCCAGCTTGAAGGGCCTGAGGCGCCCGGTGACGTGGGCGATCGCGCGGACCTCCCCGCGCGCCGACCTCACGATCACAGGGTCGCCGTTCCTGATGCCTTTCTCCTGCGCCAGCTCCCGCGACATCTCGCAGAAGAGGTTCGGCATCATCTCCACCAGCCAGGGCAGGTTGCGGGTGATCGAGCCGGTGTGCAGATGCTCGGTGAGCCGGTACGTCGTGGCGACGATGGGGAACTCCCTGGGATCGCCGAGCTTGTCCAGGTCGGCCTTGTACACGACGGCCAGCGGGTTGGCCTGCACCTTCGACAGGAGGTTCGTCACCGGCGACTCCACCGGCTCGTAGTGTTCGGGGAACGGCCCCTCGGCGAGCGGGCCGAAGATCGCGCCCTTGCCGTCGGGGCGCATGATGAACGGGTTGCCCCCGCCCTTGGCGTCGGGGGCCAGGTCGGGGCGGAAGTCGGGGACGTCCACGCCGACCCACTTGCCCTTCTTCCCGTCGGGCAGCCCCGCCTCCGGGTCCCACCAGATGAGAGCCCGCTCCGGGTTCCACGGCTTGCCCCGCGGGTCCGCTGAGGCCCGGTTGTAGAGGACCCGCCGGTTCGCGGGCCACGAGAACCCCCACCCCGCGTTGATGCCGAGGCTCTCCGGCGGGTCGGCCTTTCGCGCCTTGGCGCGGTTCTGCCCCTCGGCGGGGAAGACTCCCGAGTAGATCCAGTTGCCGCACGCGGTGGCTCCGTCGTCGGTCAGAAACGCGAAGCTCTTGACCGGCCTGCCGTCGGCGACGGTGTAGCCGTTGACCTCGGCGAGCACCTTCTCGAGGTCGGGCTCGTCCTT
>JACQWA010000074.1 GCA_016209425.1 Candidatus Rokuibacteriota bacterium | reverse complement strand
TCGGGCCCTCGCCGCGGGCCTCGAGATGGTGTACCACTACTTCCCGCGGCTCAAGGAGCGGCGGGCGGTGGTGGCGGGCTTTGTCAGCGGCGGCGAGCAGCAGATGACCGTGATCGGCCGGGCGCTGATGGCCGGCCCCAAGCTGCTCCTCCTGGATGAACCGTCCATGGGGCTGGCCCCGCTCCTGATCAAGGAGATCTTCGAGATCCTCACACGGCTCAACGAGAAGGAGGGCATTCCGATCCTGCTGGTGGAGCAGAATGCGAAGCTCGCGCTTTCGGTGGCGCGGTACGCCTACGTGCTCGAGACCGGCCGGGTGGTGATGGACGGCGACTCCGAGAAGCTCCGGGAGAACCCGGACATCCGGGATTTCTATCTGGGTCTCACGGACCTGGGAACCCGTAAGAGCTTTCGGGCCATCAAGCACTATAAGCGGCGAAAACGGTGGGTGTCCTGAACCTTCCGATCGAGGGAGGAGGAATCATGAATCGGCTGGCAATGTCTCTTGCGGCTTTCGTCATGGCGGCGGCCGTCCTCGGCGGGTGCGCGGGCATGGAAATGGCGACGGACGCGACCACCGCTCAGCCCCTGGTCAAGCTGGAGCGGGTCGAAGTGGCCGCCTATTTCCCGTACGCCCCGCCCCCGGCTCGGGTGCCGCTGATCCTGGCTTTCGTGTTCAACGTGTCGAACCCCGGCGGCCAGACGGTGTCGCTGGAGGAGCTGAGGTTCGCCTACGCCTTCGAGGCCAAGGCGGGGCAGTACTTCACGCTGAACTCGCCGGCGGTCTATGATACGGTGCACATTCCGCCCAAGGCCACCAACACCGTCCGAGTCGTGAGCGTGCTGGACTCGGCCATTGTTCCCGCCACCCTGGCGGTCACCCAGGGGTTCCGTATGCAGGCGCTGGGCCTGAAGGGTCCGGACCTGGTCAAGGAGTGGTGGGAGAAGATCGGCGACTTCGGCTACGGGATCCGCGTCTCCGAGGGGGTGGCCAGCTTCGCGACCGCCCGGGGGCCCATGCTCGTCTCGTTCCAGGACTCGTTTCCGAAGAAGTGAGGGTATCGCACCCCGGTGGCCCAGCTCGAGATCCGGGAGGTCTCCAAGCACTTCGGGGGCGTCCAGGCACTCTTGCGGGTGAGCGTGGACGTCCCGAAGGGCGAGATTCTGTCCGTGATCGGGCCCAATGGGGCCGGCAAGACCACGCTGGTCAACTGCGTCAACGGCGTGTTCCATCCGGAGGCCGGGCGGATCCTGCTGGACGGAACCGACCTCACCCACCTGAGTCCGCCGCGGATCGCGGCCCTGGGAATCGCCCGGACGTTCCAGAACATCGCGCTGTTCAGGGGTATGACGGTCCTGGACAATCTGATGCTGGGCCGCCACATTCACATGAAGAACGGCGTGTTCCGCTCGGTCCTGTACTGGGGGCCCGGGCGCAAGGAGGAAATCGCGCATCGCGAGGTGGTGGAGGACATCATCGATTTTCTCGAGATCGAAGCCATTCGCAAACAGGTGGTCGGCTCGCTCCCGTACGGGCTCCAGAAGCGCGTGGAGCTGGGGCGCGCGCTGGCCCTGCACCCCAAGATCTTGCTGCTCGACGAGCCCATGGGCGGGATGAACATCGAGGAAAAGGAGGACATGGCCCGCTTCATCCTCGATGTCAACGACGAGTGGGGGACCACCATCGTCCTCATCGAGCATGATATGGGGGTCGTGATGGACATCTCCCAGCGCGTCGTGGTCCTCGACCTGGGGACGAAGATCGCCGAGGGGACGCCCAAGGAGGTGAAGAACAACCCCTTGGTGATCAAGGCGTATCTCGGGGCCAAAGCCGTGGCGTAGGAGGCGCAACATGGCCGAAGCCACGCTCCCCCGGTTTGTCCTCCGTCACGCCACGAGGCGTCCCCACGATCCGGCGATCCGGGAAAAGGAAAAGGGGATCTGGCAGGAGTGGACATGGAAGGAGTACCTGGATCACGTGCGGTGGATCGCCCTCGGTCTGGTCCACCTGGGATTCGAGCGCGGGGATAAGCTGGCCATCATCAGCGACAACCGGCCGGCGGTCTACTGGGGGATGCTCGCGGCGCAGGCCGCCGGCGGCGTCGCGCTCGGGGTGTACCAGGATGCCATCGCCAAGGAGGTCCAGTACGTCATCGACCATTCGGACGCCAAATTTGTGATCGCGGAGGATCAGGAGCAGGTGGACAAGCTGCTCGATCTCAAGGCCGGGCTTCCGAAGGTCCGCAAGATCATTTTCGACGACCCCAAGGGCATGCGCCACTACCAGGACCCGATCCTGATAAGCCTGGCGGAGCTGGAGCAGGCCGGCCAACGCCTGGACGGGGAGCGGCCCGGCCTCTTCGAGGGGCTCGTGAGCCAAGGGCGATCCGAGGAGGCGGCCCTCATCTGTTACACCTCAGGGACGACCGGCGTTCCCAAGGGCGCCATGATCTCCCACTTCAATCTGATCAAGGCCATCGAGGGGATCCAGCAGCTCGAGCACTACAGGCCGACGGACCAGGCGCTGGCCTATCTTCCCCCGGCGTGGATCGGAGACACCTTCTGGTCGCTGGCCACGGCGGTCATTGTGGGATTCACCGTGAACTGTCCGGAGCGGCCGGAGACCGTGCTCGCCAACCTTCGGGAGATCGGCCCGCAGCTGTTCCTGGCCGCCCCCCGAATCTGGGAAAACCTCGTGTCATTGGTTCAGGTGAAGATCGAGGACGCCAGTTTCCTGAAGCGGCGGATCTACCGGTGGCTCATGCCCGTGGGCGAGGAGGTGGCGCGGCTCCGGATGGAGAAGCAGCCGGTTCCCCTCCGGCTGCGCGTGTTGAACGCGCTGGGAGAGTTCTTCGTTTTCGGGCCACTCCGCGACCATCTGGGGCTCCGCCGGGTCCGGTTCGCCTACACGGGCGGCGCGCCTCTCGGCCCGGAGGTGTTCCTCTTCTTCCGTGCCATCGGGATCAATCTGAAGCAGGTGTACGGGCAGACGGAGATCACGGGGGTGTCCTTCGTCCAGCGCGACGGCGACATCAAGCTGGGCACCGTGGGGCGCCCGTTCCCCAACACCGAGGTCAGGCTGACCGAGGCGGGGGAAGTGGTCTGTAAGAGCCCCTCGGTCTTCCTCGGCTACTACAAGAATCCCGAGGCAACCGCCGAGGTCCTCCAAGACGGCTGGCTCTTCTCCGGGGACGCGGCGATGTTCGACCCGGACGGCCACCTCATCGTCATCGACCGGGCCAAGGATGTCACCTCGCTCGCCGACGGGACCAAGTTCGCCCCCCAGTACATCGAGAACAAGCTGAAGTTCAGCCCCTATATCAAGGAGGCGGTGGCGATCGGTCAGGACCGTTCGCACGTGGCCGCCATGATCAATATCGACATGGAGAACGTCGGCAAGTGGGCCGAGCGCCGCCAGATCAGCTACACGACCTACACCGACCTGGCCCAGAAAGCGGAGGTGTACGATCTCATCGGGCGCGAGGTGGAGCGCGTCAACCGCGACCTCCCGGAGCCGACGCGGATCCGGAAGTACGTGCTCCTCCACAAGGAGCTGGACCCGGATGACGAAGAAGTCACGCGGACGCGCAAGGTCCGGCGCAAGTTCGTGGCCCAGAAGTACGCGAACATCATCGAGGCCCTCTACACCGACGCGGGCGTCGTGCCGGTCAGCTCGGTGATCACGTACCAGGACGGTCGACAGGCGACGATCCAGACCGAGCTGGCGATCCGGACGGTTGGAGAGATGCGAGAGCCGGTCACGGCCTAGGGGGAAACCCATGGCGTTCTTCATGGACCTGTTCGTGAACGGCCTCCTCATCGGGTCCATGTATGCGCTCGTTGCCCTGGGCTTTGTCCTGATCTACAAGGCCACGAGCGTCATCAACTTCGCCCAGGGGGACCTGGTGATGTTCGGCGGCTACATCGCGGCCGCCGGGCTCTCCCTCTACCATCTGCCGCTCTGGGTCGCCGCGCCGGTGATGCTCGTGCTCATGGTGGTGCTCGGGTTCGCGGTGGAGCGCGGCGTCCTGAGGCCGTTGATCGGGCAGCCGGTGGTGTCCGTGATCATGGTGACCATCGGGCTGGCCCTGGTGTTCCAGGGCCTGGCGGCGATGGTGTGGGGCGCCGCCACGATCAACGTGCCGCTGCCGATCCCGCTGAAGCCGTTCGTCGTCTGGGAGATCTTCATCTCCCCCATCAACGTGGTGGCGGCCGGGCTCTGCCTGGGCTTCCTCGTCCTCTTTGCCTACTTTTTCCGCCGGAGCCGGATGGGAATCGCCATGCGGGCGGTGGCCGATGACCAGCAGTCCGCGATGTCGGTGGGGATCAACGTCCGGATCGTGTTCGCGCTCTCCGGCGCGCCCGCAGGATTGGCCTCAGGTATCGGGGGGATCGTGTGGGGGAATATGCTGGGGGTGGACACCCACCTCTCTCTGGTCGGGCTCAAGGTCTTTCCGGCGGTGATCCTCGGGGGCCTGGACAGCGTGCCGGGCGCGCTTCTTGGGGGGCTCATCGTCGGAGGGGTGGAGAGCGTGGCGGCCGGCTACATCGACCCGTACGTCGGGGGCGGGACCAAGGACTTCGCCCCGTTCATCATCATGATCCTGGCGCTGATGTTTCGTCCGTATGGGTTCTTTGGCCGTGAGATCATCGAGCGCGTCTGATTCGGAGGGGGCCTCGATGGCCCCCTCCGAGGCCTCCCCCGATAAGAGGGGGATTGCGCCGCCGAAGGCGGCGTGGGGAGCGGACCAGCGAATGGTCAAGGTTGAATCCGAGGGTGGCGCACGGCGCGGGGAAAACCTCCGCGGGAATAGCCCATGATCAACCGCGAGTGCGGCGTGTTCCAGACCACCTACCGGGGCGACATGGCCCTGTACCCCGTGCCGCTGGCGAAGGCGTCCTACGGCCTTCTCCTCCTCGTCCTGCTCGCGCTTCCGCTGGCGGCCGACAGCCACAAGATGGCTATCATCAACCTGATCGGGCTCGCCTCAGTCGGGGCCATCGGGCTGAATATTCTCACCGGCTATACCGGCCAGGTCTCGCTCGGCCACGGCGCTTTCATGATGGTCGGGTCGTATACAGCGGCCATCCTCTCCGCTCGCTACGGGATGCCGTTCTGGATCGGGCTCCCGGCTGGCGGCGCGGTGGCCGCCGCGGTGGGCGCCTTTTTCGGGATCCCCTCCCTCCGGATCAAGGGGCTCTACCTGGCCATCGCCACCCTGGCCGCTCAGTTCATCATCGAGTGGTGCATCAACCACATCACATGGATCGGGGGTGGCGCCCAGTCGTCGATCTACGTCCCCACCCCGACGTTCTTCGGCTGGGAGATCAATAACGAATATCGGCGATACTTCCTCGTCCTGCCGGTGTGCGTGCTCGCCTATGTCGCGGCGCAGAACCTGGTCAGGAGCCGGGTCGGCCGGGCCTTCATCGCCATTCGCGACCGCGACGTCGCCGCCGAGATTATCGGGGTTGACATCTTCAAGTACAAGCTTCTGTCGTTCGCGGTCAGCTCCTTCTACGCCGGCGTGGCCGGCGCCCTCTGGACCTACTATCTGAAGATCGCCAACTATGAGCACTTCATCCTCTCCACCTCGATCTCCTACCTGGCCATGATCATTATCGGCGGGCTGGGGAGCGTCCTGGGCTCCGTCTTTGGCGCCGTGTTCATCACCCTGCTTCCCATCGTCCTCGTGTACGTGGTCGAGGGAATCGCCCGGCTCTTCGGGTTCACCTATTTCACCATCGCGGACTTCCTGGCCAACCTCCGCCTGATCATCTATGGTGGGTTGATCATCCTGTTTCTGGCCATCGAGCCGGAGGGGCTCTACCGCATGTGGGGGAGCATCAAGCGGTATTTCCGTCTCTGGCCGTTTTCGTATTGAGGGGGGTCCCCACCCCCCTCAAGACTCCCCCCGGCGGAACCGGGGGTCTCCAAAAGAGGGAGGGCCACATGAGACCAAAAGGATGGGTTGCAGTCCTCGTCGTCGCGGCGTTTGTCCTCGGGCCGTCGGGGGCGGCCGATGCCAAGCACCCGATCAAAATCGGGGGGCAGTGCGACCGCACCGGCGCCACCAAGCTGATCGGGGTGGAACTCTGCCCCGGCGTGACCGACTACATCAGGCTGGTGAACAAGAAGGGCGGAGTGCTCGGGCATCCCCTCGAGTATACGGAGGTCGAGCACGAGTACCGGGTGGACCGGGGCGTGGAGGCCTACGAGCGGCTGAAGCGGGACGGGGTCATCGCGACGCTCGACTACGGCACCCCGATCGTGTACGCCCTGAGCCCGCGGCACATGGAAGACAAGATCCCCGCCATCACGCCGGGCTTCGGCCGGGCCGATTCCCTTGACGGCGAGGTCTGGCCGTACATCTTCTCCATGGCGGCCTCCTACTGGTCGCAGGTGGGCGGCGCGATGCAGTACATCAAGGACAACGGGGCGAAGAAGGGTGCCAAGATCGCGTACCTCTACTTCGATAACCCGGCCGGTCGGGAGGGCATCCCCATCATCGAGCGAATCGCCAAGAAGGAGGGGTACCAGCTCCGTCACTTCGCGGTCCCGTCGCCGGGGCTGGAGATGGGGCCCCAGGTGATCGACATCACGCGCCGGTTGAAGGCCGACTGGGTGGTGGCGCACCTTTTCGGCCGCTCCCCGTCGGTCTCGGTCAAGGAGTTCCAGAAGGCGGGCTTCCCTCTGAACCGCGTGATCAGCCTGGTGTGGGGCGCCGGCGAGGCCGACGCCGAGGCCGCGGGCTGGGACCAGTCCCAGGGGTATCTGGGTCTCCAGTTCGCCGCGGTGGGACGCGACCTTCCCGTGATCAAGGAGATCATCCAGATGTACAAGGATGAGGGCAAGGAAGCCCCCAAGTACGTGGGCGGCGTGTACTACAACCGGGGCGTCCTCATCGGGGCCATCCTAACGGAAGGCGTTCGGCTCGGACTCCAGAACTTCGGCGAGCCGCTGTCGGGGGAGAAGGTCAAGAAGGGGTACGAGTCGATGAAGAACTTCAGCCTCGGTGGATTCCTTCCGCCCATGACGGTGACGCCCCAGGACCACGAGGGCGGCGGCTGGGTGCGCATCTACCAGGTGAAGGGCAAGGAGTGGGTTCCGGTGACGGAATGGATCCGCGGCTACCGGGAAGAGGTCATCAAGCTCGTCAACGAGGCCAACAAGAAGAAGTAGGCGATGCTGAAGCTCAACAACGTCGAGGTGGTCTACGACCGCGCCGTCCTGGTCCTCAGGGGGATCTCCCTGGAGG
>JACQWA010000066.1 GCA_016209425.1 Candidatus Rokuibacteriota bacterium | reverse complement strand
GTCCGGCAGGTCCATCATCATCCTGAGCGCCGTCGGCGGGAGGAACACCCCGGTCACCCGGTGGCGGGTCATGAGGGCGAAGGCCGCCTCGGGGTCGAAGCGCTCGCGCGCGGTCCCGACCACCGGACGTCCGCACCACCAGGCGGTGAGGAGCAGGTCGAAGAGCCCGCCGACCCAGGCCCAGTCGGCCGGGGTCCAGAAGACGTCATCCGGACGGGGGGCGAAGTTATGGAGGAGCTGGAACGGCGGAACGAACCCGATGAGCTTCCGGTGGGCCTCCAACGCGCCCTTCGGCGGGCCGGTGGTCCCCGAGGTGTAGAGGATCATCACCGGATCCTCCGCCAGCGTGGCGGCCGGCGTGGACCGGTCCGACGCGCGATCGAGCAGCCTCGCCAGGTCCTGCTCCGGCCGACCCCCCGGGTCAGCGACGAGGACGCGGCGGAGGTCCGGCAGGTCATCGGCGATCTCGGCCACCTTCGCCGCATTCGCCGCGTCGGCGACCACGAGAGATGTCCCGCTGTGGCCGAGGCGGTACGCCAGGGCCGGAGCGGCATAGAGTTTGGAGAGCGGGACCGCAATGGCGCCCCGCTTGGAGATCCCCAGGTGAGCCACGAGCACTTCAGGGCGCTGGGGCATGATGATCGCCACGCGATCGCCCCGGTTCACCCCCAGCGCCGCCAGCACGCTGGCGAAGCGGTTCCCCAGCCTGTCGAGCTGCGCGAAGGTGTACGCCTGCGCCCGCCCCGTGTGGTCCTCGTAGATCAGGGCGACAGCCTCGGCGGCGCGGGCGTGCCGGCCGCAGACGGCCTCGGCCAGGTTGTAGCGTTCCGGCACGTTCCACCGGAAGCGCGCGCACGCATCCTCAAACGACCTATACTCTCCCGCGCGGATCATGCCGGGCCTCGGCGGCGCTCCGTCACTTGCCGAACATCGTGCCCGGCAGCCAGAGCGCGAGCTGGGGAAACGCCATGACCAGGGCCAGCCCCACCACCTGGAGTACCATGAACGGCCCAATGGAATGGAAGATATCGCCGATGGTGATGTCGGGCGGCGTCACGCCCTTCAGGTAGAACACCGCCGGACCGAAGGGCGGCGAGAGGTAGGAGATCTGCATGTTCATGCAGAACAGGACGCCGAACCAGATCGGGTCAAAGCCGAGGGTCTCGATGATGGGGACGAAGATCGGCGCGGTCAGGAGGAGGATGCCGATCCAGTCGATCAGGCACCCCAGGATGATCCAGACAATCTGCATGAGGACCACGATGCCCCAGGGGCCGACCGGTAGCGCCGTGATCGTCTGCTTCATGAAGTTCGTCCCCCCCGCGAGCGTATAGACGCCGATGAGCGCCGAAGCCCCGAAGAACAGCCAGTAGAGCATGCACGTGACCTTCGTCGTGTCGGCGACCGCGCCGACGACGCTCGGCCAGGTCAGACGGCGGTGCACGGCGGCGGAGACCAGCGCGCCGAGCGCGCCGACGCCCGCCGCCTCGGTCGGCGTCGCCAGGCCGAGGTACAGCGAGCCGAGCACGCCGAAGGCGACGAGGCCCGGCAGGATCAGGCCCTTCAGGAGCGCGAGCTTCGCAATCAGCGGGATACTGCGCTCCGCTGCGCTCGCCGCCGGGGCTATGTCCGGTTGCAGATAGCAGCGGCTCGTGATGTAGGTGACGTACAGCCCGGCCAGAATCAGGCCGGGCACGACCCCGGCCATGTAGAGCCGGCCGACCGACACCCCCGCCGTGAGGCCGTACATGATCAGGACGACGCTCGGGGGGATCAAGGTCGCCAGCCCCCCGCCCGCGCAGATGCTCCCGAGCGCGATGTCCTTGTCGTACTTTCGGCTCAGCATCGCCGGCAGCGCCACCACCCCCATCGTCACGACCTCGGCCCCGATGACCCCGACCATGGCCGCCATGATGGCGCACGAGATGATGACCGCCACGGCCAGGCCCCCGCGCAGTCGCCCGGACCAGACATGCACGGCCCGGAAGAGGTCCTCGGCAACACCCGCGCGCTCGAGCACGCACGCCATGAAGATGAAGAGCGGCACCGCCACGAGGACGTAGTTGCCCATCAGCGTGAAGATGCGGCTCACGATCAGGTTCAGGCTGGGCGTCCCGAAGAGGGTGATCGCGAAGATCACCGCGACGGAGCCCGTGGCAAAGGCCAGGGGAAGGCCGGCTCCCAAAATCGCGATGAACGAGAGGATCATCAACGCCGTGATCCACTCGATGCTCACGAACCGCTCTCTCCGCGCGAGCCGTAGAAATCCCGTAGGACGTTGGCTAAGCCCTGAAGCAGCACGAGCCCCCCCGCCAGCGGGATCGAAAGCTTGACGGGATAGATCGGGGGGTTCCACGGCGTCCCCGCCGTCTCCCGGAGCTGAACGGAGTCCCAGGCGAACACCCAGCCGACCCAGATCAGCGTCAGCATGTAGAAGACAAAAAACAGGAACGTCACCAGGTCAAGGCGACCGCGGGTTCGCGAGGAGAGTCGCTGGTAGACGACGTCCACGATGACGTGACGCCGGTAGAGGAGCGCGTAGCCGCCGCCCAGGAGGTAGGCCATCGCGGTGACGTAGACCATCGTCTCGTTGGCCCAGAGCGTCGGCTTGGAGAAGAGGGACCTGGCCACAATTTCGTAGACCACCACCCCGACGATGAAGACGATCTGGAACCCCACGATGCGGCCGGTCCACTCGTTAACCGCGTCGATCGCCGTGAAGAGCCGTGCCATGGCTGATCATTCAGAGGGGGCCCCCACCCACGCCTCCGGCGTAGGGCCCGGCCCCCTCTACTCCCTCCCCCGTGGACGGGTTTACGCCAAGAGCCCGAGCTCTTTGAGCCAGGCCTTCTGCGAATCCACCGCCTTCTTGGCCAGCGGGCTCTTCTTGGCCCACTCGTCCCAGGTGGCCTGGGCAAGCGCCCTGAGCTTGCGCAGCTCGTCCTCCTGCCAGCCGACGAACGTCACCCCGCCCTTCTTCCTGAGCTCGTCGACAACGCGGATATCGTCGATGGCGACCCGCTCGACCTGGGTCCACGCCCACTCGCGAACGGCCGCCTCGAGGATCACCTTGATGTCGTCCGGCAACGCCTTCCACGCCGTCATGTTCACGGCGAACTCGTGGATCGGCATGGAGTGAAAGCCCGGGTAAATGGGGTACTTCGCAACCTCGTGGAACCCCATGCGCTGGTTCATCGAGATCGTGGCCCAGTCGGCCGCGTCCACCACGCCCTTGTCGAGGGCGGAGTAGACCTCGCCCCCCGGCAGCACCACGACGGAGGCCCCCAGCTTCGTCAGGATCTCCGCCGTCATGCCGTGCGGGGCGCGGAATTTCACCCCCTTGAAGTCCTCCATCCTCCGGATCGGCTTCTTCGAGGGAATCGACTCGACCCCCCACCAGCAGACGCCCACGGGATAGACGTTGTACTTGGCGTAGGCCTCCCGAAGCATCTCGAGCCCGCCCCTGTAATGGAACCAGGCGTCGTGCTGCCAGGGATGGGTGTAACCGAAGACGAAGTCGCTGATGACGGCCAGCCCCGGGTCCTTGCCCGTCCAGTACCCGGGCCACGAGGACTGGGCCTGGAGCACGCCCGCCGTCACCGCGTCGAGCGTTTCAAAGGCGCCGGTCACGGCCCCCGCCGAGAACGGGGTGATCTCGAGCCGGCCGTTGGTCAGCCTCTTCACCCGGGCACAGAATTCTTCGAAGATCTTGTACGTCAGCTCCGCGGCACTCCAGAGCGACTGCGCCTTCCACCGGTGCACCTGCTGGGCGCGCGCGATGGCGGGCGCGCCTGAAATCGCCACCGCGCC
>JACQWA010000065.1 GCA_016209425.1 Candidatus Rokuibacteriota bacterium | reverse complement strand
CTACCCGGGCGCTGCGGGCGAGTTCAATGGCGCTGGAGACGGTCAGGGGTCCCGTCGGACGGCCGTTGACCCAGACCATCGGCGCGATCTGGCAGGTACCGTTGCACTGGCCGAGCCGCAGGCCCGCGCGGTCATCCGGCGTCTTCTGGTTCAGCGCCAGCCCCAGCACGGCCTCCAGCGCCTCGCGGATGCGGTCACCGCCGGCGAGGCGGCAGGCGGGCCCGCTACACCAGGTGATCGTGGTGCGCGCGGCGGGAGCCAGCAGGAATTCGGCGTAAAACGAGAGGGCCCCGAAAACGGTCGATACCGGCATCTTCAGCTGTGCGGCCACCGCCTCGATTCCCTCCTCGACCAGTCGCCTTTGGAGCGCCCCCACCTCCGAGGGGTCCAGCGGGAGCTCGACCTGCCCATCCGGTCCGATGCGCTCGGTCACCTCCATCCGCCAACGCCGCGGCACGAGCGGTGCGGGGCGGCCGTCATCGTGGATGTCGTAGATCCGAGGCTTCTGGGCGCGGCCGATCTCCAACACGTCCCGGAACCCGCGGGTCGTCACGAGGGCGGTGCGCGCGCCCTTGCGTTCGAGCAGTGCGTTGGTTGCCATGGTGGTGCCATGAATGAGTCGCGCCAGATCTGCGGGGTTGCGACCGGTTCGCTCGAGGAGGGCCCGCATGGCATTGATGACTCCCTCGGACTGATCGGTGGGCGTGGTGAGAGTCTTGGTGCACTCCAGCTGACCCGTGGCTGGGTCCACCAGCACGACATCCGTGAACGTCCCGCCCACGTCGATCCCGAGTTGTAGCCCTTCCGCCATCGGGTGTCTCTTCAGCCCTGAAGCCTGGTCCACACTTCCGCCTGAAAAAGTCGCATGGCCGCCGATATTTCCGCCGGGGGAATTCCCGGCACCGACATGTGGCACAAAATATGCCGAACGCCGAGCCTTGTCTGGATTTCCCGCAGCCGGGTGGTCACCTCCTCGACGCCCCCGACCACCACGCGCGTCGACCGCAGGGCTTCCCAGCTCAGCTCTCCAGGCTCGATGGGGCGCCCTTCCCAGCGCGCCAACCGGCCGTCGGCCTGGGCCCGCCCGTACAGATCCATCATGGGCCCCCGTGCGACAGCCTCGGCGCGGGCCTCGTCTTCGGCTACGAAGACCTCGCGGATCAATGGGACTTCCACCTCCCGCAGATCCCGACACGCCTCATCGATCGCGGTTCTGGAGGCGAACAGCAAGCGTTCGGCGCGATCGATGGAGATGAAAGGCGGCGGCAGAAAGGTCAGGCCCCGGGCGGCGGCAAACCTGGCCTCCTCCTCGTTGCTCCCATGGCGCCAGACCGGAGGGTGAGGAAACTGGACGGGTTTGGGGAGGACCGGTAGGCCGGCAGCTTTCTGTCCTGCCCTCTTCCATGGCACCGGGTATGGGTCCGGAGGCGGGACCGGCGAAAAGCGCTCACTGTTCTGCTCCGAGGGCTTGGCCCCGGCCGGGAATTCGAAGAAGCGGCCGGCATACCTGAAAGCGTCCGCCGTCCACGCATGGAGAATCAGGTCAAGCGCCTCCCGGAAGCGATCCTCCCGCTCGGCAAAGGGCACGTGGTGCACGCGAAAGGCATCCGGGTCGTCCCCCGCGGCCGCGCCGAATATGAGCCGGCCGTTGGACATGAGGTCGATCACCGCGAAGTCCTCGGCGACGCGGACAGGCGAGTCCAGGGGAAGGACCTTCCCCGCTGCGCCCAGCCGGAGCCCGACCGTGGAGACCGCGAGGGCCGCGAGGAGCGTCTGGACCGAGGGGGCCGGCCTCTCGTGTTGGAAGTGGGCCTCGGCCAAGAAGAGCGAGTCGAACCCCAACTCGTCGGCCATGGCCGCCTGGGCGAGCACCGCCTCGTAGACCTCCCGAGCGGTCTGGCCCGGCAGCCGCTCGACGGAGAAGTAAAGTCCTGTCCTCACCGCCCCCCTCCGACCCGGCTTTTCTTCCGGAAGTGGGGAATGACGTGCCGACCGAACAGCTCCAGCGCGCGGCTGATCTTCGGAGGATCGAACGCGGCCGACAAGAGGCGCGCCGCGAACACGTCGATCCCTAACGCGGCGTAGCCCTCGACGTCCGCGATCACCCGGTCCGGCGTCCCGACGATGAGGCTCTTCACAATCCGGTCGAAGGTGGGGTGGTCCCGCGGAAGCTCCTTGAGGGGGCGGCCCTGCTCGCCCAGGATGAAGCCGAATCCTACCAGTTGTTCTTCATAGGTGGCGAGGCGCTCCTCCCGCATGATGCGCTCGGCCTCGGCCTGGGTCTCGGCGATGCAGATGTCCCGCGTGAGCCCCACCTTGAGCGCGGCCTCGGAGACCCCCGCCTCCCTGGCCGCCTTCCGATACTCTTCGATGGCCGTCGCCACCATTTCCAGGGTCGTGGCGGTGGCGTGCCAGTAGGGGAGCCCCGCCCGTCCGGCCCGTCGCGCGGTGGCCAAGGCTGTCCCCGCGGCGAACCAGATCGGCGGATGCGGCTGCTGGAGAGGTCGGGGGACGAGCCGCACATTTTCGTAGCGGTAGTGAGTCCCCTCGTGGCTGAAGACGTCCTGCGTGAACGCCTTCCGGATCACCTCGATCTCCTCAATGGCACGGTCCCCGCGGGTCTGCTTTCGGGTTCCGAGGCCGTCGAACTCCTCCGGGCGGTATCCGAGCCCGAATCCCAGGATCAGCCGCCCCCCCGAGAGAACGTCCACCACCGCCGCGTCTTCGGCCACGCGGAGAGGGTCGTGGAGTGGAAGAAGAAGCGCCCCCGCGCCGACCCCTATCCGGCGAGTCCTTCGAGCTATGCCGGCCAGGACTGGCAAGAGCGAGGGGCAGTAGCCGTCGTACCAGAAGTGATGCTCCGTCACGAAGAAACCGTCGAACTCCAGGGCCTCCGCCTGTTGGGCGTGTTCAAGCATCTCTTGATACATGCGGACATGGGCCCGGGGATGAAGATGGGGTCGCTGCATCCCCCACAGGCCGACCCAAAACTGCATGGACACTCCCTCTTCGCTCCCTTAGAGCCAGCGCCGGAGCAGGCGCCGGGCGTTGGCCCCCATGACTTTTTGTCGGGCTTCGTCCGTGAACGGGAGCGTGAGAAACCGCTCCAGCGATTCTTTCAGCGTCCCGAACGGATACGAGCTGGCATAGAGGATCTTGTCGGAGATGACCCTATTCGCCGCGTCTACCACCAGCTCGGCCCCCGGCATCTGAAAGTAGATGGAGGTGTCGAAGTACACCCGTTCATGCCGCATCGCGATCGCAATCATCTGGGTCGTAAATGGCCACCCCCCGTGCACGCAGATCAGCGTCAGCTCGGGGAAGTCGGTGGCCACGTCGTCCACCGGAAGCACCGAGCCGAGACGCATTGGGACTCCTTTCAGAGGCAGGGGGCCAACGGTCAGGATGACGGGCACATCGAGTTCCGCGCAGTGCTCATAGATTCGATATAGCCGGCGGTCGCCAGCGTCCATGCCGAACTCGAATGGGTCCAGCGCCGCCCCTGCCAACCCGAGCTCCTTGATGGAGCGATCTATCTCCCGCAGGGCGTCCGGGCCCTTCAAGGGGTCGATCCCGGCAAACCCGACAATACGGCCGGGGTATTCCTTCATCATCCCCGCCACGTGATCGTTCGGGACACGGAACCTGGTACGCGAGCTCTCGTTGTCCCGACCCGCACAGACAAACGCTGAAATCCCGAGACCATCGACTTCCTTCATGAACTCCCTCAATGTGACCGGTCGCTCCGTGGGAGGGGGATATCCCATCGTGCGGAAGACGTGCCCCCATGAAGGGTTTTGAGTCAGGGGAAAGAATGGCTCGGTATTCGGACGCACGCGGAAGTCAACGATGTCCATGTGGACTCCCTGGTTGTCGCCGCCGGACCACTGTCCGGGCTATTGTTGCGTGACGGGAGAGTCCGTTCGGGGTCCTCGACACTGTCGTTCGATCTCCCTCCCGATGGCCTCGGCAAACCTCGCGATGAGCCGGGGGAGGACAGGGACCATGAGCGCGTTCACCATCGGCCCCATCGTCCCTCCCGCTTCCAGCGCCAATTGGAACTTGAGCGTGGTGGACCGGTCGCCGGCCAGCGCCGCGTGGAAGCTCCCAGCGCCCGTGGCGTTTTCATTGAGTCCCTCAAGTCGGAAGGCCACCTCGGCGGGTTCGACCCACTCCGTGATATGCACCCGAAACTCCACGACACGAGAGACGACGCCGAGGTCACCTTTGACCGTCCAGATGGACTCGCGATCGTCGATCTTGATCAAATTCTGGAACCCCGGAAGCAGGCGAGCCCAGTTGTCCATCTCCTGGACGAATCCCCAGACTGATCTGAGGGGGGCCTGAACGGTGAGGGCATGGGACGCTTCCGGCATCGCGGCGCTCACTTCGGCGGTTCCGCCGCGCTCCGGCCCGCGAGGTAGCCGAAAGTCAGTGCCGGGCCGAGGGTCCCCCCGGCCCCCGGGTAGCCGGCCCCCATGGCGCTCGCCATGACATTCCCGCAGGCGTAGAGGCCCGGGATAATCCCCCCGGAAACGTGGAGGACCTCGGCGTTGCCATTGGTCAGCAGCCCGCCCTTGGTGCCGAGACAGCCGATCTGAACTTTCAAGCCGTAAAATGGCGGGATGTCGATTGGGCCAAGGCATGGATTGGGCTGATGGGTGGGATCTCCGTAGTACCGGTCGTTGGCTGTCTCCCCGCGATGAAAGAGCGGATCCTGCCCCTCGCGAGCTCCCTTGCTGAACTCCTCCACCGTGGCGCACAGCTGGTCGGGGTCGATTCCCAGGGCTCGCCCGAGATCGGAGAGCGTATCGGCGCGCCCTATCCAGGCCGGCGCCGCTTCGGTTGGGAACACCGTGCTGATCGGATACCTGCGCTTGTAGCGGTGGTCAAAGATGAGAAAAGCCGGAAGGTTGGCGAACTGGTAGGAAGACGGATCAAAGGTGTGAAAGGCTTTCCCCAAGTCGTTGTAGTTTGTGCTCTCGTTGGCAAACCGGCGACCGGCCCGGTTGACCAAAATCGCCCCCGGACGGCACCGCTCGTCCACCAGGTAGCGGAAGAGGGGATGCCCATCGTACTCTTCCCCTGGAATCTGAATCACCGGCACCCACCACGCCTCGGTCATGTTTCCAAGCGCCGCCCCCACCTCCATGCCCATGATGATTCCGTCCCCCTGATTCCACGGGGGGCTCGAGGGACCCTGCTCGGGACCGCGAAGGAAATGACGCTTCATCGCCTCGTTCCACTCGAATCCTCCGCACGCGAGCACCACCCCGCGGCGCGCCCGGAAACTTTCCCGTCGGCCCCCCCGCTCGACGTCGACGCCTTTGACGGCGTCACCATCCCTCAGCAGGCGGCGGGCGCGGACGCCCGACGCAAACCGGACGCCTTTATCAAGACATCCTTTCATCAATGCCGCGACGAGCGCCCCGCCGAGCGTCCGGACACCCGCGGCAATTCGGTCTGCGATCAGGGTCCAGTCGAACTGCTCGGGCGATCCCCACTGCTTTCGCTCCCGGTAGGTGAGTGGAGGAAAGTGGGGACCCGACCGGACCTGGCTGGCAAACTCGCCCAGGATCCGGCTGTCGAACGGCTCATTGTCGAGCGTGCGGCCGCCCGTCTTTCCTCCCGGCCAGTCTGGGTGATAATCCGGTCGGTCGAGGGCGTACAGCCGGACGGGTGACGCAGCCCCGAGGAAGTTCACCATCGCGGGGGCCGCATCCACGAACGCCTCCAGCATTTCCTCGGAGGCCAT
>JACQWA010000073.1 GCA_016209425.1 Candidatus Rokuibacteriota bacterium | reverse complement strand
TCGATCAGGCGATAGCCGCCCCTGAGGACCTGAGCGCGGTATTCCGGGGTCGGGGGTGGGGCGAGGCGCTGGTCGATCGGTTTCGTCGAGAGTCTGAGGTAGAGGCTCTCGCCCTCCTGGCGGTTCAGGAGCCGTCTGAGGCCGTCCAGGAGGATCCACTCGACCTCCTGGGCGAAGGCGGGGTCGAAGTAGACGATCCCGGGGAGGCCGATTCCGATTCCCGGCGTGATGACCGACTGGTGGGCCCCGCCCTCGGGGGAGAGGCTCACCCCTGACGGCGTGGCAGCGACGACGAACCTGGCTCCCGAGTAGAGGGCGTGATAGAGGGCGTCGAGCCCCCGGCTGATGAAGGGATCGTAGAGGGTCCCGATGGGCAAGAGCGTCACGCCTGAAAGCTCATGGGTGAGCCCCAGCGCTCCCAGGAGCAGGAAGAGGTTGTGCTCGGCGATCCCCAGCTCGATGTGCTGGCCGGCCGGGGACTCCCTCCACCGGACGGCCTGGGGAAGCTCGGCAAAGAAGTCGGGCTGGCCGCGAGGGAAGTAGATCCCTTTCCGGTTGATCCACCCGGCCAGGTGAGTGGTCACGGCCACGTCGGCCGAAACCGTGACGATCCGATCTGCGATCGGCAGGCGGGTCAGCGCCCCGAGAACCCGGCCGAAGGCCTCCTGGGTCGAGCTCTCCGCCGGGTAGGTCTCGTCGAGCCCCGCCGGGATCTCCGGGACCCTGGCCGAAAGCGTAGGGGGCGCGAAGAGCGGGGGGAGGCCGCGGATCAGCTCGGCCTCGGGGCTCTCGGGAGAAAATCCCGCCCATTCTTCACCCGGGGCGATCCCGAGGGAATCCCGGAGGTCCTCGATCTGGGCCGGCGTAAGGAGCATGGTGTGGTTGAGGGGGTCGCCCGCGAAGGGGAGCCCCCACCCTTTGATCGTGTGGGCGAGGATGACGCATGGCCCCTCGGGGTTGCGCTCCACTTCTCGGAAAGCTTCAAGGATCAACCTGAGGTCATGGCCGCCGAGGTCGCTGACCAGCCCCGGGAGCGTCTCGTCGCTGATCCCGGCCAAGAGGCTGTCGAGCGTGGAGTCAGTCCCCCCATCGGGAGTGCTCACGAGCGCCTTCCTCACGGCGCTCGCCGGCGACCTGAGGAGGCTCTGGTATTCGGCGTGGGGCATGGCCTCCAGGCGGGCGCGCAGCAAGTTGCCGCCCGGCTGGGAGAAGAGCCCTTGAAGGCGCGAGCCGTAGCGAAGCTCGATGACGCGCCACCCGGTGCCTCTGAACAGCTCCGGGAGCTGGCGCGCGCGGGAGTCGGGGACGATCCGGTCCAGGCTCTGGCGGTTCACGTCCACGATCCAGAGCACGTGGCCCAGGTGGCTCAAGGCTTCCTCGAGGAGGGCTTCCCAGACATTTCCCTCGTCCAGCTCGGCGTCCCCCACCATGGCGATGAAGCGCTCGGGGGTGACGACGCCGATGTGGTCGGTGAGGTACCGGGTGGCGAGAGCCCCGAAGGTCGCCGCCACGGCGCCGAGCCCCATCGAGCCGGTGGTGAGATCCACGGCCCGGGAATTCTTCCGGCGGCTCGGGTAGGCCTGGAGCCCCTCGAAGCTCCTGAGCTCGCTGAGCGCTGAGACATCGAGCCGCCCGCGCAGGTACTGGATGGCGTAGAGGAGGGGCGACGCATGAGGTTTCACGGCCACCACGTCCCCCGGGCGGAGCGCCTTGAAGTAGAGGGCGGTCATGAGGCTCACCACCGAGGCGGAGGACGCCTGATGGCCGCCCACTTTCGTTCCATCGGGGTTGGGACGGAGAAAGTTGGCGTGATGCACCATGTAAGTGCTGAGCCAGAGCACCTTCCGCTGGATCCGGTCCAGCAGGGCCAGCTCGTTCGGCTCCCGGCGGGATGGGTCGCTACCGGCCATGGCGCGACGGTATCAAGGACGGTATCTCATGACAAGATCTCGGCCACCCGGGACGGTCCGCTGTATTCGATTGTAGACATTGACAGCACGCAGCGGCCGCGTCATAATGAGGGCGAAATGATCGAGCACTGGTTCCTGGCCGCAATGCTCGCGATCGTCGCTGTCCAGGGCGTGATCGCACTCTATATCGGTTACCGAGTCTATCGAAAGTCCGAGCGTATCGAAGGGCTCACCGCGGCCGTCTACCTGGAAGCGCGGAAAATCCTCACTCAGTCCCGGTAGTCCCCCGTCTTACCTGCTCTCGCGGGCTTCCAGCTTTAGGATCCGAGCGGCGTTGCCACCGAGCACCTGCTCTTTCGCCTTGTCAGAAAGCGGCAGCCCGCGAATCGTGTCGATGTTCTTCTTGATCGCCGGAACGCTCGGCCAGTCGGAGGCGAAGAGGACCTTGTCGGCCACCCGCTCTAGGTCGGGGAAGTAGGTGAGGAGCCGTTGGGGCGGCAGTCCGGCGATCTCCATGTAGAGGTGCTCACGGAAGCGCGCCAGCGCCAGGGCCCGGTCGTACCAGAACGGCCGCCCGCTGTGGGTGATGATCCCGATGAGCTCCGGGAAGTCCACCGCCAGGTCATCCAGGAAGAGCGGGTCGCCGTACTTGAGCCGGGAAGCCGGGAACACCGAGGAGCCGGTGTGCCACATGACCGGGATCCCCAGCTCCTCGGCCTTGGCGTAAAGCGGGTAGAGCAGGGCGTCGTTGGGGTAGAAGTACTGGTAGGTCGGGTAGAGCTTGAGGCCGCGGAAGCCGTGTTCGGTCACGAGCCGCTCGAGCTCCCGGGCGGGGTTGGCGGTGAGGGAGGGGTTGATGCTCGCGAACGGGATGAGCCGGGGGCTGTCTTGGCAGAGCCGCGCCACCGTTTCGTTGGACCCGACGGCTGAGGTGATCGGCGCAACCTCGGCGAGGACCACGCCGTAGTCCACGCCAGCCTGGTCGAGGAGAGAGCGGTAACTCTCGCTGGTCGAGTGCTCCTGGACGAAGCTCGCAAAGGGGCGGCCCAATTGCCGGCTCATGAACTCGATGAACGAAGCGGGCCCGGTGACCGGGAAGTCATAGGCGTGCAGGTGGAAGTCCACGACGGGCATCAGGCGGCTCCTCCCCTGGCGCCGTCGGGAAAAACCTTCCGGACCGGCGGGCGAATCTTCAGCTCGATCAGGACGTTCTCCCCACCCCCCTCGGGCGGTACGGCGCGGTGCGCGACGCCCTGCGGAATCAGGAACATCTCGCCCGGCCTGAGCGTCACCGTTCCGAGCTCCGTCTCCCAGATCATCCCGCCCCTGTGGCAGAGCTTGACCTCCCCGCTCTGGGAGTCGAGCACCTTCGTCGGTGGCTCGGACCGCTTCAAGACGAGCGATCGTCCCTGCCAGGTGATCTTCTCCGTGTATTCCACCCTTCCCTCCTTTAACTGACGGGCCACTTCGGCGCCACGAGGGCGCCCAGCTTCGTCTTGTCGAGAATCGCCGGGGCCCGTCGGCGCGCCGCGTCGATGACGGCGGGCTCGTCCAGCGTCCGCACCGTCCCGCCCTCCACGATCACCTTGCCGTCGACGATCACCGTCTCCACGCTCCGGCCCGTGGCGCTGTAGACCAGGTTGGCCACCGGGTTGTAGAGCGGCTGCCACTCGGGACGGGCCGTGTCGAAGAGCACCAGATCGGCCCGCTTGCCCACCTCGATGGAACCGACCTCGGCCTCTCGCAGCGCGCACCGGGCGCCGTTCACCGTCACCATCTCCAGCACGCGCTCCGGCGGCATGACTTCGGCGTTCCCGCGCACTTCCTTGTAGGCGCCCGCCACGAGAAACATCTCCTGACACAGATCCACGATCCCGGAGGAGGCATGATCCGAGCCCAGGCCAACGGCCACGCCCGCCTCGAGCAGCTCGGGCACGTGGCCGCGCGCGATATTGCCGTAGGCGTTGTGCAGGCTCGAGGACGGTGCCGCCACGACCTTCACGTCGTGGCCCCGCAGAAGCTCCAGCTCGCGCTCGGTCGCCCAGCCCCCATGGACCGGGAGCACGTTCGGACCGAGCAACCCCAGGCGGTCCAGGCGCTCGATCTCCGTCACCCCGTGCTGCGCCTTCGAGGACTCCATGGTGTCGCGCGCAAAACAGGCGTGGGTCTGCACGCCGACCCCGTACCGGTCGGCCAGCCGTTTGAGGTCCACGATGAGACGGTCGCTGGAGTTGTTGAGGCCACGGAACTGGAACCAGGCATGGACCCGGCCGTCGTGGGCCCCGTGGAGCTTCTGCACGAACGCCTCCGCGCGCTCGAGCGCCTCGTCCGCGGTTTCGATGAACGCCGGGGGCAGCACGCCCATGGCCGATTTCGTCACGTCGAAGCTCGAGCGCGCCACCACGCACCGCATGCCCGCCTCGCCCGCGACCTCGGCGGTCAGGTGCGGCTGGTAGTTGCCCGCGTCGATGAAGGTCGTCACGCCGTTCTTCAGCAGCTCGAGCACGCAGAGGCGGATGCTGACGCGGGCATCGTCCTCATCGAGCGCGCCTTCGTACGGATACATCCGCTCGAAGAGGAACCGCCGGCTGCCCACCTCGTCGGCCAGCCCTCGGCTCAGCTGGAACGTGGTGTGGATGTGGCTGTCGATGAGGCCGGGCGTCACGACCTTGCCCCGCGCCGAGATGACGCGGGCAGCCGGATGCGCGGCCCGCGTCTCGGGGGTCTTGCCGACGGCGACGATGCGGCCGCCCTCCACGGCGAGGGCGCCGTCCCGGATGATGCGCCGCTGGGAGTCCAGCGTGAGGAGCCAGTCGGCCTCCTCGACCCTGAGGTCCGCCATCAACCCACCGTCGTGTAGCCGCCGCTGACGCTGATCGTCTGGCCCGTGATCCACGACGCCTGGTCTGAGGCGAGGAACGTCACGAGCGGGGCGATGTCGTCCGGGCGCCCGAGCCGCCGGATCGGATAGGACTCGAGAATCTTGTCGCGGTTGGCGTTCCACCAGGCTTCGTCCATGTGGCTGGTCTCCACCCACCCGAACGTGACCGCGTTCACGGTGACGCTCGAGCGCCCCAGCTCCCTGGCCAGCGTCCGCGTCAGGGTCAGGACGCCGCCGCGGGCCGCCGCCGTGATCGCGAGACGCGCCTGTCCCACCCGTGCCGAGTCCCCGGCGATGTTGATAATCCGGCCGGACTTCCGCTCCACCATCCCGGGGGCGACGACGTGGCAGCAGTGCATCACCCCGTAGAGCCCCACGTCGATCTGCCGCCGCCACTCCTGGGGCGCCGTCTCCAGGAAGAACCGGCGCGACACGTGCCCGGCGTTGTTGACCAGAATGTCCACCCGTCCCCAGTCGCGGGTCACCTGCTCGACCATCCGGCGGACCGCGTCATAGTCGGCCACGTCGGTCCGATACCCCATGGCGTTTCCGCCGCTTTCCTTGATCTCCGCCACCGTCCCTTCGGCCTCGCCCGTGGAATGGAGGTAGTTGACCGCGACGACGGCTCCCTCGCGCGCCAGGGTCAGCGAGATCGCCCGGCCGACGTCCCGGCCGCCGCCGGTGACCAACGCCACCTTGCCTTTAAGCCCGAGATCCACGATCCGCCCCGCCTGAGTCCGGCATGGCCCGGAAGAGACGCTCGGGGGTGATGGGGAGCTCGCTCACCTCGATTCCCAGCGGACTCAGGGCATCGGCGACCGCGTTCGCGATGGCCGCCGGGGCTCCGATGGTCCCGCCCTCGCCCATCCCCCGGAACCCGCCCAGCGCCGTGGGCGAGGGGGTCTCCACGTGATGGACCTCCATCGTCGGAACGAGAGTGGCTGCCGGCACCAGATAGTCCATCAGGGTTCCCGTGAGGAGCTGGCCCGCCCCATCGTAGACGACCTCCTCCAACAGGGCCGCCCCGGCCCCCTGAACCACCCCCCCGTGGACCTGCCCCTCGACGATCAGCGGGTTGATGATGCGCCCGCAATCCTCCACCACCACATAGCGACGGATCGTGACCTCATACGTCTCGCGATCCACCTCCACGATCGCGGCATGGGTGGCGCTGGAGGCCGTGCCGAAGTACGGGTCATAGAACCGCGTGGCCTCGAGGCCGGGTTCCATCCCCCGGGGAAGGCGTCGCGCGCCCGAGTAGGCGGCGTTGGCGATCTCGCGGAAGGTCACGCCGCGATCCGGCGTGCCGCGCACCGCGACCCTCCCCCCGTTCACCACCAGGTCCGCCGGGTCAGCCTCGAGCAGGTGGGCGGCGATCGTGAAGGCCTTCTCCCGGACTGCGCGCCCAGCCAGGATCCCGGCTCCCCCGGCCAGGACGGCACTCCGGCTGGCGTAGGTCCCGGTGCCGTAAGGGGAGAGCGCCGTATCGCCATGGACGACTCGGACGTGCTCCAGTGGGAGGCCCATTTCCTCCGCAACCACTTGAGCCAGGGAAGTTTCCAAGCCCTGGCCGTGGGAGGCGATGCCGAAGATGGCCGTCACCGTCCCCGAGGGGTCCACCCGCACGGTGGCGGCCTCGGTGCCGGTGGCGACGGGCATGCCGGGCGACACCGGGATGGCCGAGCCGATGCCGGTCAGCTCCACGTAGGAGGCAAACCCGACCCCGATCCACCTCCCCTCGGCGCGGGCCTGGGCCTGCTCGGCGCGGGCGGCTTCGTAGCCCAGGGTCTCCCGCGCCCGGAGCATCGTCTCGGTGAAGCCGGCGCGATCCCAGACGATGCCTGACGGGGACTTGTAGGGAAAGTCCTCCGGCCGGATGAAGTTCCGAAGGCGCAGTTCCGTGGGATCCAGGCCGAGGAGCCGGGCCGCCCGGTCCATGAGCCCTTCCATGACAAAGGCGGCAACCGGGCGCCCCACCCCGCGATACGGCCCCATGGGCGCCTTGCACGTGGTGACGCCTCGCGCGTGGGCCCGGTAGTGAGGGACGCGGTATGGTCCCGGGAGAAAGCTAATCGTCTGGACGGGCTCGATGGCCGCTGTCCAGGGATAGATGGAGTAGGCGCCGACGTCCGCGGTGACTTCGGCCCGGAGGCCGACGATCGTGCCGTCAGCGCCGAGAGCCAGCTCGGCTTCCACAATCTCGTCCCACGCCTGGGAGGTGGCCAGGAGATCCTCCCGCCGGTCGCTGATCCACTTCACGGGACGCCTGAGCCACAAGGCCAGGGCAGCGACGGTGATCTCTTCGGGATAGAGGGAGGACTTGGCGCCGAAGCCGCCTCCGACGTCCGCCGCGATCACCCTGATTCTGTGCTCGGGGAGGTCCAAGAGGTCCGCCAGAATATCGCGCACCAGGCCCGGGCACTGGGTGGCGGAGCGGAGCGTCAGGAGTCCCGTTCCCTCGTGGTACTCCGCCAGGCACCCCCGGTTCTCCAGGCAGACGGCGGTGTGGCGGCGAAAGCGGAAACGCTCGCGCACCACGA
Organism: Candidatus Rokuibacteriota bacterium; assembly: GCA_016209425.1. Taxonomy (GTDB): domain Bacteria; phylum Methylomirabilota; class Methylomirabilia; order Rokubacteriales; family CSP1-6; genus JACQWA01. The sequence goes on along the minus strand of JACQWA010000073.1, from coordinate 9,400 downwards.
CGGCTGCCCCCGCGATGGCCGAATCCACGTCTCCCGTGGCGAACTCGCGGGCCAGCAGGAGGTTCGAGCCGGTCTCCTCGTGAAGGAGCGCGGCTCCCGCTCCCATTGCCGCCTCCATATGGGAGACGGCGGGGAGTGGTTCGTAGTCGACGAGGATCCGGTCCAGGCCGTCCTCGGCCACGTAGCGACTCGCGGCCACGACGGCAGCCACCGCCTCCCCAGCGAACCGGACCTTCCCCAGCGCCAGGGGGGGGAAGCTCGTTACCCGGTACTCCTTCATCTTTGAGAGGGCGCGGACCGGCCGGGTCAAACGGGCGATCTCCGCGCCAGTCGCCACGGCCGCGACGCCCGGCAGGGCACGGGCGGCCGCGGGGTCGAGCCGGACGATGCGCGCATGGGCATGCGGGCTTCGGAGAAAGGCGGCGTGCAGGAGCCCCGGGGGGCGGAAGTCGTCCACGTAGGAGCCCTGCCCGGTCAGGAGGCGACGGTCCTCCAGGCGCTTGACCCTTGCGCCCACGAGCTTCGGCGTGAGTGCTTCCACGGCCCGGCTCCGCTCAGTGGCTACCGCGCCCGGAGCTCGCGCCGGAGGACCTTTCCGGTCAGGGTCTTGGGTAACTCGGAGACGAACTCCACCTCCTGCGGGGCCTTGTAGGGGGCGATCACGCGTTTGGTGTGGTCTTTGAGTTCGTCCGCCAGCGCGCGACTTCCATCCCACCCCGCCTTCAACGTCACGTAGGCGCAGACCTTCTGGCCGATCACCGGGTCGGGGACCCCCACGACGCCGGCCTCCAGCACGGCCGGGTGCTCCATGATCGCCGACTCCACCTCCTTGGGGGAGATCAGGTAGGCGCGGCTCTTAATGAGGTCGTCGGAGCGGGACACGTACCAATAGTAGCCGTCCTCGTCGACGTACGCGAAGTCCTTGGTGTCGTACCACCCCTCCCGGTTCACCTGCGCCCAGCGCTCCGGTTCCCTGTAGTAGCCGAGCGTGAGTCCGGGATGGTCGTTCCGGATCACGAGGTGGCCGGGCTCCCCCACGGGCTGAGGCTTCCAGGCGTCGTCCACGATGGCGACCTCGTAGCCCGGCAACGACTTCCCCATCGACCCGGGCTTGATCGGCATCCCCACCCGGTTGGCCAGGAAGATGTGACTTTCGGTCTGTCCGATGCCGTCGTAGAGCGTGACCCCGAACCGCTCCTGCCATTCCTTGAAGGTGTCGGCGGGCAGCGGCTCGCCGGCAGACACCCCCATTCGGAGCGACCCCAGGCGATAGCGACGCTCGGCCCCCGACACGGCCAGCATCATCCGGTAGATGGTCGGCACCGCGCAGAAGACGGTGACGCCGTAGCGCTCGATGGTCGCGAAGGCCTCCTCCGGATCGAAGCGCCCCGTGGGGAGGACGACGGCTGCCCCGCTGTGAAACGGGTAGAGAAAGTTGCAGCCGAGAGGATAGATGAACGACCAGTCCTGCGGCTGGAAGCAGATGTCGCCGGGACCGAGTTTCGTCATGACTTTCGTGATCGGGTCCCCGGTGCCGATGATCCAGCGGTGTCCGTGCAGAACGCCCTTGGGCTCGCCGGTGGTCCCGGACGTATACATCATGAAAGCCGGATCGTTGGGCCCGGTGGCCTCGGGCACCAGCTCCTCGCTCGCCCGCTCCATCAGCACGCGCAGGCTGGCGGCCGGGTCCGCGGCCTCCCCCGACAGGAGGAGGTGGGCGAGGCTGGGGCTCTCCCCCCGGACCGCCTCGATGGCCGCCGCCAGATCGGGCATCGCCACGGCAGCCACGGCCTCGCTGTTTCGGAGAATGATGCCGACCTCGTGCTCCCGCAGCATGGCGGAGGTCGGGATCGGAACCGCCCCGATCTTGAGCGCCCCCAGGAATGCCAGCATGCAGTCGAGATTCGTCCCGAGCCGGAGGAGGAGGCGGGCGCCCGGCTTGGCGCCGAGCCCCCGGAGGGCGTTCCCCGCGCGGTTGGAAAGGCGGCGGATCTCGTCGTACGTGTAGATGCGGTCGCCGACGTGGACGGCGACCTGGCCCCCGCGTCCTTCCCGGACGTGACGGTCCACGACCCACTGCCCCATGTTGAGCCGCGGGGGAATGTTGAGGTAGTCGGCGGGCAACCCGGCCGTGGTCATCGGGCGTCGCGGAGCTTGGGGGCGGCGGCCTGGACGGCCTTGATGATGCCCTGGTAGCCGGTGCAGCGGCAGAGGACCGCGGAGAGCGCCTCCCGGATCTCGGCTTCCGTGGGGGACGGGTTGTCCTTGAGGAAATCGCAGGCCGTCAGGAGCATCCCCGGCGTGCAGAAGCCGCACTGGAGGCCGTGATGCTCCCAGAAGGCCTCCTGAAGGGGGTGAAGGGTGCCGTCGCGCGCCAATCCCTCGACCGTCAGGACTTCAGCACCGGCGGCCTGCACCGCCAGCATCAGACAGGAGCGGGCGGCCTCGCCGTTCACCAGCACGGTGCAGGCACCGCAGATCCCGTGCTCGCACCCCACGTGGGTCCCCGTGAGCCCGAGGTCTTCCCGGATGAAATCGACCAGGAGTTTCCGGGGCTCCACCCACCCTTCGCGCGGCGCCCCGTTCACCGTCAGATGGATGGTCCGAGGCCCTGCCATCTCAATGGCCTCCATGGATCCGCCGCGCGGCCTTCCGGAGCGCGCGAAGCGTGAACACCCGGGTCAGATGCCGGCGGAAGGCGGCCGAGGCATGGATGTCACTGTCAGGCTCCACCAGCTCGGCCGCGCGCGCCGCCGCTGCCTCGAAACTCTGCTCCGTGAGGCCGTCGCGCTCCAGGATCTCTTCGGCTCCCCTGAGGCGCGCCGGGACCGGTCCGGCGCCGGCGGCAACCAACCGTGCCTTGGCGCAGCGCGTCCCCTCCACGAGGAGGAGGACGGCGATCCCCACCAGGGCGAAGTCGCCGTGACGGCGGCTGAACTCCTCGAAGGCCCACCCGCTCCCCGGCGGCGGAATCGGCAGCCGCACTTCGGTGAGGATCTCATCCGGGCCCAGGGTGGTCGTCAGGTAGGTCCGGAAGAACTCCTCGGGCCGGAGGATCCGCTCGCCCCCCGCCCCCCGCGCCACCACCTGCCCCTCCAGCGCCGTCAGCACGGCCGGGTACTCCGCTGAAGGATCCGCGTGGGCCAGACTCCCGCCGATGGTCCCGCGGGTCCGGATCGGCAGGTGGCCCACCAGCGCCGTCGCCTCCGTCAGGAGAGGCAGGCGCGAGCGCACCACATCCGACCGCTCGATGGCCCGCTGACGGGTCAAGGCGCCGAGGCGGAGAGTTCCGTTCTCCTCCTCGATGTACGACAGAGCGCCGATCCGGTTGATGTCCACCAGCGCGGCGGGGCGGCTCAACCGAAAGTTCAGCAGCGGCATGAGGCTCTGCCCCCCCGCGAGCACTTTCGCTTCGCCCCCGTAGTGCCTGAGATGAGCCAGAGCCTCCTCGACCGTCGTCGGGACGTGATACTCGAAGGGAGCGGGCTTCATCGCTTTGCCCCCCTGGCGTTCTCCATCAGCGCCCAGAGGCGCGTGGGGGTGACGGGGAGCTCATTGATCCGCACCCCGAGAGGAGCCAGGGCGTCGCTGACCGCGTTGGCGACCACGGCGGGCACGGTCATCGAGCTCGACTCGCCGAGCCCCTTGGCTCCCAGCGTGGTGAACGGCGACGGCGAGACCACGTGGGCAATCTCGATCGTGGGAGCCTCGCTGGCGGTGGGGACGAGATAGTCCATGAAGGTGCCGGTCAGGAGCTGTCCTTCCTCGTCGTACATGAGCTCCTCGTACAGCGCGCCGCCCAGGCCGTGGAGGGCGCCCCCGTAGATCTGCCCCTCCGCGATCATGGGGTTGATGATGGTGCCCGCGTCGTGGACGGTCACGTAGCGGAGGATCCTGATCGCCGCCGTATCCGGGTCGACTTCGACCGCCATCACCTCAGCGATGAATCCGTAGGTGTTCGAGGAGTTGACGCGATCCTGGAGATCGGGCGCGTTGGCCTGGGGAAAGCCGAAGACGGCGGTCGCCTGGAGGCCCGGCTCCATCCCCTCGGGGAGCGACTCGGTATGCCAGTGGGCCCGGCCCGCCAGGTCCTTGATGGAGTACGACGGGCCCTTCCCGGAGGCCGGTGACACCTGCCCATCGCGGAAGACGAAGGTCTCGGCGGGGAGGTCCATGAGGTGCGCGGCGTAGGCGATGAGCCTGGCCTTGAGCTTGCGCGCCGCCAGCGCCACGGCGCTGCTGCCGACCGAGCCGAATCGGCTCGAGTAGGTGCCCGACGAAATCCCCCAGATGCGCGTGAAGGTGTCCATCTCGTCCACGACCGTGACGTCGTCGGGGGAGATGCCGAGCTCGTCCGCCACGATCTGGGCGACGATCGTCTGGTGCCCCTGGCCCTGGGGCGCGGTGCCGAGGATGGCGATCACCTTGCCCAGCGGGTCCACCTTCACCGTCGCGGACTCGGTGGCGCCAGACTTCGGCAGGTACTCGGGCTTGGAGCGGAACTGGGGGTCCAGGGCCACGGTGTCGTACCCCATGTTGGAGACCGACGGGTCAACGGCCACGGCCAGCCCGATTCCGAAGAGCCGCCCCTCGGCCCGCGCCCGCGCCTGCTCCCGCCTGAGCTCGTCGTAGCGGGCCAGTGTGAGGGCCTTCTCGAAGGCGGCCGGGTAGTCGCCCGAGTCGTAGAGCCCTCCGGTGGGGGTCCGGTAAGGGAACTCGTGGGGGGGGATGAAGTTCCTCCGCCGCACCTCGGCCGGATCGAGGCCAAGCCGCTCCGCCAGCAGGTCCATCATCCGCTCGGTTTCGAAGTAGAGGTGGCCGCAGGCGTACCCGCGGTTGGGACCGGTGAGGCTCTTGTTGGTCATCACCACTGAGGCCTCGACGTCGAGGTCTTGGAAGCGATACGGACCAACCCAGTTGCCGATGGGGCGGAAGGTGCACCCCGGCTCGGGGCTCCGGACGTAACCGCCGACGTTGTCGTACCAGCGGTACCGCATGCCCAGGATGGTGCCGTCCTTTCTCGCCGCCAGCTCCCGGTAGGTGACACGGTCGGTTCCGCTCGAGGAGGCCAGGAGGTGCTCGCGCCGGTCCTCGATCCACTTGACCGGGACACCCGTCTTCATCGCTGCCAGGCAGATCAGCGCGATGTAGGGGAAGATGCTCGTCTTGATCCCGAAGCTCCCGCCGATGTCGGGGGGGATGATGAAGCGGAGCCGGTTCTCGGGAAGGCCGAGCGCCCGCGCCACCAGCGGGTGCATGATGAAGGGGCCCATGAAGTTCGACCAGACGGTGAGGACGCCGCTCACTGGGTCGTGGCGCGCCACGACGCCGTAGGTCTCGATGGGGGTTGAGCCGAATTTGGGGAAGCGGAAGCGCTCGCGGATCACCACCTCGGCTTCCTTGAAGGCGCGCTCAGGGTCGCCGTAGACCAGCCGGCGGTGGCAAGCCAGGTTTGACCCCACCGCCTCGTGGAGGACCGGGGCGTCCGGCTCCAGCGCCCGTTCGGGGTCCACCACGGCCGGGAGCGGCTCGTACTGCACCCGGATCAGGTCCAGGGCATCCTCGGCAAGGTAGCGGTTCCGCGCGACGACCAGAGCGACAGGCTCGCCCACGAAGCGGGCCTTGTCCACTGCCAGGCAGTAGTACTTGATCGGCGCCGACACCCCGACGGAGAACGGGCGGGTCAGGGCCTCGGCGTCGGCCCCGGTGATCACGCCCACGACGCCGAGCGCCTTCAGGGCCGCTGAGGCGTCGATCCCGAGGATCCGCGCATGGGCGTGGGGGCTGCGGAGAATCCCGGCGTGGTGGACGTTCTGAAAGGGCAGGTCGTCGACGAACGTCCCTGTCCCCGTCAGCAGCCGCGGATCCTCCACCCGCTTGAGAGGCCGGCCGACCCAGCGTCCGCTGGTGCCAACCACGACCGTTCCCATTGCGTCCTCCCTATCACGAGCCCAGACGGGCGCGCCGTTCGGCGAAACCGCGGCAGGCGCGGTCCCCACTATACCCCGGCCTCCCGGGCCGGCGCAAACCGGCCGGGGCGGAGGCCTTCAAAATTCCCCTTGACAGCACTTTCATTATTCGATATATGTCAAAACATGAAAATACTCAAACCGCTCCCGCTGGCCCGGCTCGAGGCCAACCAGGCCCACGCGGAGGCGTTCAAGGCCCTGGCCCATCTGACCCGCCTCCAGGTGTTCTTCTTCCTGGTGCGGGCGCGCCGCGAGGTTCCCGCGGGAGAGATCCAGGAGGCGCTGGAGGTCCCCGGCCCGACCCTCTCCCACCACCTGGACCTGTTGCGCCGAGCCGGGCTGGTCCAGAGCCGGAAGGAAGAGCGCTATGTCTACTACTCCGTCAGGCGGGAGATGGCGTCGGAGCTGGTCCGGCTCCTGACCGCCTGCTGCTAACCGAAGTCCGGGGGAGGGGCAGCATGAACGGAGAGAAGAAGAGCTTCATGCGGTTCGAATACGTGGAATGCGGAAACTGGCCGGTGCCCGACGGAGCGTCGGTCGTCCAACGGAGGGAGGACTATCATGAAGTCCGCTGAGGAGATCCGGAACGCGGTGGAGAAGCGGTACGCTGAGATCGCCCGATCGGGGTCGTCGTGCTGCGGCGATCAGCCCCTGGTCCAGATCGGCTACGCGAAGGAGGAGTTGCAGGCGCTTCCCGAGCCGGCGCTGATGGGGCTCGGCTGCGGGAACCCGGTGAGGCTGGCCGGGATCCGCGAAGGCGAGACCGTCGTGGACCTGGGTTCGGGCGGCGGGATCGACGTCTTCTTGGCCGCGCGCCAGGTGGGGCCGTCCGGCCGGGTCATCGGGGTCGATATGACGGCCGAGATGCTGGCCCGGGCCCAGGAGAACGCCGAACGCCTCGGCCTGACGAACGTCGAGTTCCGCCAGGGCCTGATCGAACGGCTGCCTCTCGCCGATTCGTCGGTGGATCTGATTCTCTCCAACTGCGTGATCAACCTGGCCCCGGACAAGGGCGCGGTGTTCAGGGAGGCGTTTCGGGTGCTGAAGCCCGGCGGCCGGCTCGTCGTCTCGGACATGGTGGCCAGGGGCGAGCTGCGCGGGGAGATCCGGGAAAATCCGGAACTCTGGGCCTCCTGCATCGGGGGGGCCCTCCCGGAGGACGAGTATCTGGAGACAGTTCGCCGGGCCGGCTTCGTCCCGGTGGAGGTGCTCACGCGGGAGGGTCTCGAACGGGATCACGTGTACAGCGTCACGGTGCGGGCCGGCAAGCCCGAGGGGACCGAGGGCCGTGAACGCTCGGATCACGAACGCCGAGCCTGAGGACCTGAGCGCCGTTCTGGGCCTGCTGGCCGAGGCCTCCCTTCCGAAGGAGGGGGTGGCGAAGACGGGGGCTGGGCCGGGCCCTCACCGAGCGGCTCCTTCGGGAGGCCCGGCGGCAGGGCGTGAAGCGAGTCCTCCTGTTGACCGAGACGGCCCCGGAGTTCTTCGCGAAAGTCGGCTTCAGGCGAATCGCGCGGGAGGAAGCCGATGCCGCGGTCCAGGGCTCGGTGGAGTTCCGGACCGCCTGCTGCCAGTCGGCCGTCTGCATGCGTCTCGATCTCTGATGTAGGCTGGGAGCCCCGAGCCTCACCGGGAGACGAACAAGAGAACTCATGCGCATCGTTACTCGTCCGCACGCCCCAGGCCACGCGGCTGCAGCGGGCGTCGCGAAGCGGCTGAACGTGTTCGAGCGCTACCTGTCCGTGTGGGTCGTGCTCTGTATCGTCATCGGGATCGCGATCGGGAAGCTCAGCCCGGGGCTGGTGGAAATGCTGAGCCGCCTGGAGGTGAGCCGCGTGAATCTCGTGATCGCGGTCCTCATCTGGCTGATGATCTACCCGATGATGGTGCGGATCGATTTCGCGGCGCTTCGAGGCGTCGGACGGCGGCCCAAGGGGATCCTGATCGTCCTGTTCGTGAACTGGCTGGTGAAGCCCTTCAGCATGGCCTTCCTGGGCTGGCTCTTCTTCAAACAGCTCTTCGCCGCGATCATCGATGCCCAGCTCGGCGATCAATACCTCGCCGGCGCCATCATCCTGGCCGCGGCTCCGTGTACCGCGATGGTCTTCGTCTGGAGCTATCTGACCGATGGCGATCCGGCCTACACGCTCGTCCAGGTGGCGTTGAACGACCTCATCATGCTCCTCGCATTCGCACCCATCGTGATCCTCTTGCTAGGCGTCTCCAACATCAGCGTGCCGTATGACGTGCTGCTGTACTCGGTCCTGCTCTACATCGTGATCCCGCTCGCGGCGGGGGCCGTGTCCCGCATTGTCGCGCTTCGAGTCCGCGGTTCGGGGTGGCTCGAGACCGTCCTCCTGGCGCGGCTCAAGCCGGTCACCGTCGTGGCCTTGCTTGCCACGCTGGTCATAATCTTCTCCTTCCAGGGCAAGGTGATCCTGGGCAGGCCCTTCCACATCGTGCTCATTGCCATTCCGCTGCTCATCCAGGTCTACCTGAATTCGGGTCTGGCATACGGGTTGGCGCGGTGGTTCCGCGTTCCCCATTCGGTGGCGGCTCCCGGGGCGTTGATCGGCGCCAGCAACTTCTTCGAGCTCGCCGTCGCCACGGCCATCTCCCTGTTCGGGGTCACATCGGGGGCCGCGCTGGCGACGGTCGTGGGGGTCCTGGTCGAGGTGCCGGTGATGCTCTCCGTCTGCTCGTTCTGCAACCGGACGCGGGACTGGTTTCCAGGTGATGTCGGAGAGGAAGTGACCGAACGATGACGAGGCCCCGCCCGCGTCCTCTTGACAGCCCGTCGGTGATTCATCTATGCTTAACTTCGCATCAGTACGAATTAACCGCCCTCCCTGAAGAAGGGGGCCCATGCCGACCAAGATCCTCCTGACCCTGCGGGTGAACGGCGAGGCGCACGAAGTCGCCGTGCCCGTGCACAAGACCCTCCTGGAAGTGCTCCGCGAGGACCTGGGGCTCATCGGCACCAAGCATGGGTGCGAGCTGGGCGAGTGCGGGACCTGCACGGTGCTGGTGGACGGGCGGCCGGTCCTTTCCTGCCTGGCGCTCCCGGTTGAACTCCAGGGCTCAGAGATCGTGACCGTCGAGGGGATGGCCCCCCCGGGCCAACTCCACCCCCTCCAGCAGGCCTTTGCTGAACTGGGAGCTGCCCAGTGCGGCTACTGCACCCCCGGGATTCTCGTGGCCTCCCTGGCTCTCCTGGCCGAGCGGCCCGAGCCCACCCGGGACGAGATCCGCCAGGCTCTAGCCGGCAACCTCTGTCGCTGCACCGGCTACACGAAGATTCTGGACGCCGTGGAGCTGGCGGCCCTCAGGATGGCGGGTTCACCGGTGGCGAAGGGCACACCATGAACAAGGTGGGCTCTGTTCGAGCGCGGGCTTTGCCCGCGCAACCCTAGGGGGGAGGTGTCGGAAGG
>JACQWA010000069.1 GCA_016209425.1 Candidatus Rokuibacteriota bacterium | reverse complement strand
GGCGACGAAGGCGCCCTTGTGGTTCCCCAGGCCGCCGATGACGGTGATGATGAACGCCTGAATGATCATCGCCGCCCCGATCCCGGGCGCCACGACCCTCACCGGCGTGCCCAGGGCCCCGCCCAGGGCCGCCAGCATGGAGCCGAACACGAAGACCCCCGAGAAGACCCGCGGCACATTGACGCCGATCGCGTTCGCCATCTCCCGGTCCGACGCGGTCGCGCGCACGGTCCGCCCCCACCACGTTTTCTCGAACAGCGCCCAGAGCCCCACCGCCACCGCGAGCCCCACCGCGATGACGAAGGCGTTGTAGATCGGAAACGGCCGGCCGAACACCCGCCACGCCCCGTCGAGGAAGGCGGGGATCGGCGGGATCTTGAAGACGCCTCCCCAGATGATCTTGACCGCGTCGTCGAGGATCAGGATGAAGCCGAAGGTGAGCAGAAGCTGGTAGGCCTCGTCGATCCCGTAGATGCGGTGGAGGAAGCCGCGCTCCATCACCAGCCCGAGGAGCCCCACGCCGAGGAGGCTCAGCAGGATCGCCATCCAGAACGGGAGCCCGACCTGGCCGTAGAAGGTAAAGGCCAGATACGCCCCCATCATGAAGAGGCTGCCGTGGGCGAAGTTGATGATCCGGAGCACCCCGAAGATGATCGTCAGGCCGGCCGAGATCAGCCAGAGGTACATCGCGAGGGAGAGGCCGACGAGACCCTGGAAGGCGATGTTGTCCATGAGGTGGGAGGAGAGGACCACCGTCACGGTGGCCCTCTCCCGCGGAGAACTTATTTGGTGGCGGCGACCGGCGTGAACGGCGGATGGCGATAGTAGTCTTTGGCCGCGAAGACCTTCAGGTCGCCGAGGACCGGGATCGGGTACTTCGGGTCCATCACGACGCGGCCGGCCGGGACGTTATAGACGAACTGCTGATCCTCGGCCCTGAAGACGCGGAGCCCTCCGGGGTTCTTGATCTGCATTCCCTTCAGGCCGTCGATGACCTTCGCGGTCTCCAGGCTCCGGGATTTTTCCACGGCGGCCTTGATGATGAACAGCGCTGAGTAGGTGGTCTCGGCGGAGTAGTTGGGGAGCCTGGCCCAGCGCTTCCTGAAGCGCTCGTTGAAGGCCTTGTTTTCGGGCGTGTCAGGCCAGTTGTGGATGTAGCGGGCCGTGGCCCAGAGCTTGCCCTTGAACCTGTCCCGCTGGACCTCCGAGGCGATCCCCTCCAGGACGTCCACGGAGCCTCCCATCGCCTGCCACCAGACCTGGATCTGGTCGAAAACGCCCTGGATCAGGGCCTGGCGGATGAGCTGGACGGCCTCGCCCGCCCACGGGGTGGAAATGATGCCGTCGGGCTTCTGTGCCATTACGGCCGAGACATGGGGGGAGAAGTCCAGCGTCAGGAACGGTGCCCAGGCTGCGGCCACGAATTCCGCGTCGGGGCGGTACTTCCTCAGAGTCTCCTTGAACATATTCCAGGCGACGTACCCGTACTCGTAGTCCGCCCCGATGGTGGCCCACCGCTTGATCTCGGGCCTGTCCTTGAAGATCAGGGCGGCCACGATGGCATCCTGGTACACGGGCACGCTCACCCGGACGATCTCCTTGATCCCCTTCCCCGCCACCAGCTCCTCGGTCAGCCGATGGGTGGCCGCGTGGGTGAAGAAGTGGATGCGCTTTAGCTCGGCGAGCACCGGCCCCATGGCCATAGCGACCCCGCTCGAGTCGGTCCCGACCATGAAGTGGGCGCCCCACTCCGCCACCAGGTACCGGGCGTTCTTCACCCCGGTGGCTGCCTTGTTTTCGTCGTCCATGAACTTCATCTCCAGCTTGCAGCCCAGGATGCCGCCGGCCGCGTTGATCTCCTCGATGGCCATCGTGGCCCCCATGTCAATCTGGCGGCCGTAGTCCGCGTGGGGGCCCGAGGCCGCCCCCTGGACGCCGACCTTGATCACCGGCACGCCGAGCTGGCATTGGGCCTCAGCCGGAGGAGCGGCGGGCAGGACGAGGAGGGTCAGGAAGACCAGGGCACTCAGGATGGCGGTCCTTCTCTTCATCGCTTTCCTCCTTGTTCCGCTGGATTCGCAGGTTGACTCTAGAAGGGGTCGAGGTTCCTGTCAATAGGCGAATCGCGTTGGGGGGAGGGGACCAGATGCGGCGCTACCGGTTGTCGCGGAGCCGCCCCTCGATCTCCTCGATGGCGAGGGACTCCGGCTCCAGACCTTCGAGGCGCCGGTAGATCTCATCGAAATGGCCGAAGACTTCGCGGAATTTCGCATCCAGGTGCTCCTGCATGGCGTCGACCCGCTGAAATTGGCCGGCGTGTTATCCGCCTGCCAGACGACGAAATAGCTCGCCCCGTCAAATGCCACCACGACTGGCACCTGACCGCGGGTGTACTCGGCGATCTCGAAAGGCGGGTCATCCAGGACGGTCCCTGCGCCCGACACCCTTGACCCGTAGGCGCTGCCGTCGTTGTACGTATTGCCGCCCCGGAAATCATGCCACACGACGAGGTAGTTCGTGCCGTCGAAGGCGACCGAAGAATGATCTTGATCGTCAATCGGATTCGCTATCACAAATCCGCCAGGATCCAGAACCGTCCCGGCCTTGCTCACTCGGGCGCCGAAAATATCCAGGCCGTTGACCCCCCAGCCGTGCCAGACGACCATATAATTTGTCCCGTCGAAGGCCACATGGGGAGAACCGGCACATGGAAGAGGATATGGACATCAACTGCGGGGTGATCCTGGAGGGGACGCCGCTCGAGAACGTTGGCCGTCAGATCTTCGAGGAGGTGGTTGCCGTCGCCTCCGGCAAGCGCACCAAGAGCGAACTTTCCGGCGTGGGGGACGAAGAGTTCGCGCCGTGGATCATCGGCCCCGTGCTGTAGTGCGGTCTCTGTCTGGAGGAGGGATCTGATGGCCCGACGGCCGGGCATGTACCGGGGAGATCGGCGTCGCAAAGAGGAGGCGCGAAAGGCCAAGCAGGAGGCCAAGCGTCAGCGGAAGCTCGAGCGCAAGGAAAGTGGGGCCTCGGGGCCGGAGATCGAAGCGCTTCCCGATGCGGCTCAGCAGGCCGCCGCGCCTGTCGAGTACGTGTGGTTCTCGCCGAGCAAGAATCGTACCCTCACCACCCGCACAGCGGGGCCTCCCGCCATCGAGGGGATTGACGACTGGATGTTGCTCACGGAGCCGCCGAAGCCCACGGCCTAGAACCCTTCCCGGTCAAAACCTAAACGGGGTGACGCCCTCCGGGCCGACACCCCGTTTTTCTTGTCGTGGGGAAGAAGGAACGCTTCTAGAGCTGGCGGAGCGATCGCACCGCGAGCCGGACCGGCTCCAGCCGGAGCAGGAGAAAGACCCACCCGAAGGGAAGGAAGAGCGCGGCTGCGTAGAGCCAGAGGTTTCCGCTGTTCCTCCAGGTTTCACGCCCCAAGAGATCTTCCCGCCACGCGCCACGCATCACGCCGATGAAGCGCCTCATGATTCCCTCCCTTGAACCTCGGGCCGGTCGGTGCGATCTGAGCGCTTCAGGTAGCAACACCGGTGCCAAGACGCCGAGAGGGAGAAAGTCTTGGATTCCAAAGCATTCCGTGAATCGCTAGGATCCCGCCGAGGCTGCAAGCACGAGGAAGCGTGCCGGATCGTCACACCCGCAGCACGATTTATGCCAGCGGGGCATTCGGGGGACGCAGGCTTCAGGACTGAAGGACGGTCACGATGAGGCCGATTTCAGCCAGGATGTTCCCGACGTTCACGCACTCGGCTTCGGTGCCGACCTTGACCACCGCCTTGCCGGTGTTGTGGACCTGCCAGGCGATCTCCCACCCCTCAGCTTCCGAGCAGGCGATGGCCTTCATGAGCTGGCGCACAACTTCCTCGAAGGTGTGGCAGTCGCAGTTGTGGAGGATCGTCATCCAGGGGGGGCCAACGGCCGAGTCGGTGCGTTCGACCTCGTCGAGCTCGGGCGTGGGGGCGGGGACCCGTGACATGCTACCCCTTGATGGTCCGGAGCACCTCGCGGGCGATGAGGAACTTCATGATCTCGTCCGAGCCCGCGCCGATGCGCATGAGGCGCGCGTTGCGGAAGATCGCCTGGATCGGGAAGTCGGTAGTGTAGCCGATCCCTCCCAGCACCTGCATGGCGTGGTCCACCACCTGCCAGACCGCTTCGGCCACGAACAGTTTCGTCACCGCCGATTCGAGCTGGGCTGGGGTTCCGGCCTCGATCATCTTGGCGGTCCGGTAGACGAGCTGGCGGGCCGCGTCGATCCGCGTGTACATCTCGGCGAGCTTGAACGAGACGCCCTCGAACATGGCGATGGGCTGCTTGAACTGGACGCGTTTGGTCGAGTACTCGGCCGCGACCTCGAAGGCGCGGCGGGCCGACCCGAGGCTCGCCATGCAGTAGGTGACGCGCTCGGTGTCCAGCTCGTCCATCAGCACGTGGTAGCCGGCGTTGAGGGGGCCGAGGAGGTTTTCCTTCGGGATGTCCACGTCGTTGAGCTCGAAGTGGACGTTGTCCATCCAGTCCGCCATGATCACCTCGTCCAGCTGGCGGCGGATCGTCACCCCCGGGTGATCCATGGGGACGATGAAGCAGGACATCCCCTTGTGAGGGTGGGTGGAGGTGTCGGTGATGGCAAAGAGCGTGACGTAATCGGCCAGGCCCCCGCCCGTGCAGAACCGCTTCTGACCGTTCAGGACCCACCGGTCGCCCTCGAGCACGGCCGTGGTCTGCATCCGCGAGGTGTCCGAGCCGATCTGGGGCTCGGTGATCGCCAGTGCCGACAGCTCTTCGCCCGCCAGACGCGGCGGGATGTGCCGTTTCTTCTGAGCGTCGGTTCCGTAGCGGAGGATCGAGACGGTGCCCAGGACGAGGGAGACTGACCGGATGGTGTCGCCCGGATGCCCGGCCGCAGCCAGTTCCTCATCGATGAGGCACTCGCCGACGACGCCGGCATTGCTCCCGCCGTACTGCTCAGGGTAGAGCGATCCGGACATTCCGGCCTCGGCCAGCGTCCGGAGGTATCCCTGCGCGATCTCACGCAACCTCGCCCGCCGTTCCTTCCCCTGATACCCGGCCTTGATTTCCCTTACTTGCCCGTGCGCCTCCTGGGCCTTGGGGGCCAGCTCCTGCTGGGCGAAGGCCCGCGCCCGGAGCATCAGCTCGCGCTCGCGCGGCGCGTAGAGGTAGGTCTGGCCCGGGCTGACCGACCACCCTCCGGCCATTTTCAGATCGTCTAGGGTGATCCCTTTGAAGAGGTCCTCGTCCATAGCGGCTCCCTTGCTAGTGTTCATCCGGCTCCTCAGCGGCCTCCTCGAACTCGGCGCAGTGGGGGGCGTAGGTCGGCTTCACCCGGCGGCGGATGCGCGGACAGTAAAACTCCCTGGCGAGCACTCCCGCCGGGAGGCGATCGGGGGCCGAGGTCTCCACGTCGGGCTTGGGCTCGGGGTAGTAGATGCAGTCGGTGCAGACCGGCTCTTTGAGCTCTTCCATGCCTCAGTAGGGAAGTTTCCCCTCTCCGAGCGTCGCATGATGTCTCATGGGCAGGAGGACGTGCCGGCGGAAGGTCATGACCCCTTCCCCGCGCTGGTTGGTGACGCGGGTCTCCACGTACACCACGCCGCGGTCTCCCTTCGACGACTCCTTCTTCTCCAGCACGGAAGTCTCGGCGTAGAGCGTGTCGCCGTGAAAGGTCGGCGCGTCGTGCGTGATCCTCTCGTAGTCCAGGTTGGCGATGGCGCGCCCGGAAATGTCGGCGACCGTCATGCCGACCCCCACGGCGAACACGAGGGTTCCGTTCACCAGGCGCTGGCCGTGCTGGGTGTACTTCTCGGTGTAGTGGGCGTCGATGTGGAGGGGGTGTTGGTTCATCGTCAGAAGCGAGAACCAGGTGTCGTCGGCCTCGGTGATCGTCCGCCCGGGCCAGTGCTTGATCACCTCGCCGACCTTGAACTCCTCGAAGTAGCGTCCGTAGGGCACGTTCGGCCTCTGGTGCGGCTCAGCGCTCTCGAGCCAGGATCACGCCGGCGCTCGGCTTTGGACCAGACGGCGCGAGAGATCCACTCGCTCGCGATCGTTGCCGCCAAGGTTCAGCATGAGGTGCGGGGCGTCGCGGTAGAAGCGCTCGACGGGGAACTCGGTGGTGTAGCCGTAGCCGCCGTGGATGCGCATGGCTTCCAGCGTGACCTCGTACGCCGTCTCCGAGGCGTGGATCTTCGCCATCCCGACTTCGAGATCGCCGGGCTCGCCCGCGTCTTGCCTCGCTGCAGCAGAGTGGGTCAGGAGCCGGGCGGTGGTGAGAGCGGTCGCCATGTCGGCGAGCGTCAGCTGGATCGCCTGGTGCTGGCAGATCGGCTTGCCGAAGGCCGAGCGCTGCTGGGAGTAGCGGAGCGCCGCCTGGAAGGCCGCCTGCGCGAGGCCCACGGCTGTAGCGGCGATTCCGAGTCGGGCTAGGGCAAGCACGGCGCCGTCGGCGGCGAGGGCCGGCCCCGAGACTCGAACAGTCTTGAGATGGACCTCGCAAGTGTCCAGGCCTCTGGCGCCGAGCGTGTCGAGGCGGCCGCTCAGCGTTAGGCCTTTGGCGCTTCGCTCCACCAGGAAGCAGGCGGAGCGCTCCCGGTCGGTTCGGGCGAGGACAGCGAGGAGGGCGCCGTGAGCCGCGTCGTCCACGGCGGGGATTGTGCCATTCAGAACCCAGTCGCGCCCCGCGCGGCGTGCGGTGACCGCGCCGGTCAGGGCCGCGCAGCCCGTGAGTTCGCCCCGCGCCATCGCCGGGAGCAAGCGCTTGCGCTGCTCGGCTGTTCCGGACCGGGCGATCAGGTGGGCGACCGTTAGGTGGCCGCTCACGATCGCCGCCAGCGTCGTCCAGCCGCGCGCCAGCTCTTCCAGGATCATCGCGTAGGTGGTGAAGTCGAGACCCAGGCCCCCGTGCTCAGGGGGCACGGTGGCTCCGAGGATGCCCAGGTCCCCGAGTGTCTCAACGATCTCGGCGGGATAGCGGCGGGCCCGCTCGGATTCGTGGACGACGGGGACGACGTGCTTCTCGACGAACTGTCTCACCGCGAGGACCATTTGCTTCCGCTCATCGGGCAGACCCTCGAGGGAGGTCAGCGCGCTGGCCTGCTCGCCGTAGCGCTCGAGGAGGTTGCGGGCGATGACGAGACGCTGGATCTCGTTGGTGCCCTCCCCGATGATCATGAGCGGCGTGTCGCGGTAGTGGCGCTCGACCTCGAGGCTCGTGAGGGTCCCCGCCTCCCCGTGGATCCGCATCGCCTCCACGGCGATCTCCTGGGCGGCCTCCGACGCGTAGAGCTTGGCCATCCCGGCTTCGAGGTCGCAGCGCTCGCCGCGGTCCTTCATGCCGGCGGCCCAGTAGGTGAGCAGGCGTGCGGCCGAGAGTTTCGTCGCCATGTCGGCGAGGGCGGGGCGCGGTTCCTCGCGCTGCGAGCGGAGATGGTGGACCGCGTCGTCAAAGGCGGCCTGGGCCACGCCGACGGCGCGCGCTGCGATGTTGATGCGGCCGGTCTCAAGGCCCGACATCACCTGCTTGAACCCCCGCCCCTCCACGCCGCCCACGAGGTTCCGGGCCGGGACGGGGAACTCCTCGAAGACCAGCTCGGCCGTGTCCACGCCCTTGTAACCGAGCTTGGAGATGGACTTGGCGACGGTCAGGCCGGGTGCGTCCTTCTCGACGATGAAGCACGACATGCCGGTGTGCGGAGGGTCGGCGGCCGGGTCCGTCCGGGCCAGGAGCGCGAAGGTGTTGCCCTCGCGGCCGTTGGTGACGAACATCTTGGTCCCCGTGATGAGGAATTCGTCCCCGCGGCGCCGCGCGACCGTTCTGATTGCCTGGACGTCCGATCCCGCGTGTGGCTCCGTGAGGCAGAGGCCTCCGCGCGCCTCCCCCGAGGCAAACCTCGGGAGGAAGCGCTGCCGCTGCTCTTCCGTACCGTGATTCAAGACGATCAGTGCCGCTATGGTGTGGCTGTTGATCACACCCGCCAGCGACATCCAGCCGCGGCAGAGCTCCTCGATGACCATGGCGTAGGTGGTGGAGTTCAGGCCGAGCCCGCCGTACGCCTCCGGGATCAGCGAGCCGAACAGCCCCAGCTCCTTCATCCGCGCCACCAGGTCGTGGGGGTACAGGTCGGCGTGCTCGAGGCCGGAGGCGACCGGCTTGACCTCCTTGTCCACGAACTCGCGGATGGTGGCGACGATCTGGCGTTTGTCGTCGGCGAGGGGCATGGCCACTGACGGCACTCCGAATGACGGCTCGTTCAGCGGTGTTAGCGTAGCAAAGCGAGGAAGGCTGAGCAAGGTAAAATGGGTGTTCGAGCGCTACGATGAGGGTCGACGACCTCATGCTCTGGCTCCAGCGCGGGGCCGACGGGTTGATCCGTCGGCTCCGCCTGGGCGCCTCTCCGCCGGCAGCCAGCCGCCGTTTCCTGGTCATTCAAATCGACGGCCTGTCGCGGGCCGTGCTCGAGAGCGCCCTGGGCGGCGGCCGCCTGCGGACGCTGCGGCGGCTGCTCCGGCGTGGCCACCTCGTTCTCCGCCCCATATCGGTCGGCATGCCCACCTCGACTCCCGCGTTTCAGGCGGGGCTCTTCTACGGGGTCAACCCGGACATCCCCGGCTTTCACTGGTACGACAAGCGGATGCGCGCCGAGATCTATTTTCCTCTTCCGGGGGCTGCGGATCTCGTGGAGTCGCGCCACGCCCGGGGCCGCAGGGGGATTATGGAGGGGGGAAGCTGCTACGGGTGCGTCTTTACGGGTGGCGCCACGCAGAACCTGTGGACCTTTGCCCGGATCACCCACCCCGCCCGGGCGGGGCGGTCACTCGTCACGATCTCGGCCTCGGGCCTCCTCCTGCTGTGGGTCATGGCCAAGTGCCTGGTGCTCACCGGGGTCGAGGTGATGCGCGCGCTCCTGCGGCTCGTGGCGGACCCGGTGGGCGAGACCCGACGAGGCTGGCGGTGGCTCCTGTTCAAGATCGGGTTGAGCATCTGGCTGCGCCAGCTGTTCACCCTCTCGGCCTCGGCGGATCTCTACCGAGGGGTTCCGGCGATCTACGTCAACTTCCTCGAATACGACGTCTTCGCGCACGCCTACGGGCCGTTTCACCCACGGGCACTCCGGGCTCTCCGGCACGTGGATCGCTCCATCGCCCAGCTCTGGCGGACCGTCCGCCGTCTCCCTGAATTCCGGTATGACCTCTACGTCCTCTCCGACCACGGGCAGGCCTCCACCCGTCCGTTCACCGAGGTCGGCGGCGGGGCCTCCATCGAGGGCGTCGTGCTGGCCGCCTTCAGCCAGAGCCAGGCCGGTGCCTCCGGGGTCGACGCGCTCCCCCGGCTGGCGACGTTGTTCCAGGCGTACCGTCGCACGCGCGGCTACGGCCTCTACCAGCGATACGTGAATTACATGGAGAAGGATTTTCCCGACCGGATTCTCTCCTCCGAGACGCTCCGTCGGCTGGAGCCGATCCGGGTCGTGGCGGCCGGGCCGAACGCCTTCGTCTACGTCACCGATGCCGAGGAGCCGCTCCCGTTCGAGGCGATCGACGCGCGCTTTCCCGGAGCCGCGCTCGAGCTCTCCCGGCACCCGGGGGTGGGATTTATCCTTGCGCGATCCGCGAACGGGCCGTTATGCTTGTATCGCGGTCGGATCCTCACGCTGAAGGATGCCTGTGCTGCCGGTCCCTTCGCCGATCGTGAGGATCAGAGTGTCGTGGTGGAGGGCTTGACGGATCTCATGCAGATGCCGAGCGCGGGAGACCTTGTGATCTACGGGATCGGTGCGCCCGCGGGACACGTCTCGTACCTGCACGAGATGGGGGCTCACGCCGGACCGTCCGCCGAGGAGCTCCAGGCCTTCGTGCTTCACCCGCCGCGGGTGACGCTCCCGTCGCAGCCGTTGATCCATCCGGCCCAGCTCTATCCCCACTTCCTGGCCTACCGCGAGGATCGTCGGTGAAGGCGCTGACCGTGGTTTCGTACAACATCCACCGCGGTCGCGGCCTCGACCGCCGGGTCGACCTGGGGCGCATCGCCGAGGTCCTCCGCGAGACGGACGCGGACGTGGTTGGACTTCAGGAAGTCTTCGACTCTCAGGCGGCCGGCGTGGCTCGGGAGCTCGGGATGGAGGTCGCGATGGGCCCCACCCGCTCGTGGTCGTTCGCCCCCTATGGCAACGCGGTGTTAAGCCGGCTGGCCGTCAGGAACCAGCACCGGTTCGATCTCACGTGTCCAGGCCGCGAGCCGCGCGGCGGCCTCCGGGTGGACCTCGACGCCGGCCGGACCGTCCTTCATCTCTTCAATGTCCACTTCGGCCTCCGCTTCAAGGAGCGGCGCGAGCAGTTGGAGCTCCTGCTCAACCGGGAGATCATCCGACGCCCGGGGCTCCGCGGTCCCCGCGTCCTGGTCGGGGACTTCAACGAGTGGCTTCCGGGACCGGTGGCGCGCCGGCTTCGGAGCGAGTTCGGGGTCGAGGGCCGCCGGGCCCGCCGCACCCATCCGGCGCCGTTTCCGCTCTTCCCCCTGGATCAGATCTTCTGGGACGCCGGCCTCCGGGGGGAGCGCCCGCACGCCCACCGGAGTCGCCTCGCCCGGGTCGCCTCCGATCACCTGCCGGTCGTCGCCCGCTTGCACCTTCCCGCCTGACCCGTCCGTCCAGGCCCTTGCCGCCGCCGCCGGGCCGGTGACGTTGCGACGTCGCTGACCGCAGCCCTGAGGGCGTGAAGCAGGGCCAGGGCCTCAGCGCTCAGCGGGCGCTGGCGCGGGTGGATCACGTCGAGGCTGCGGCTCAACGGCTCGGCGTCGATGATTTCGATCTCGACCAGGGTCCTTCGGCGGAGCTCGCGCGCGACGGCCAGGTGGGGGAGGAAGGCGAGCCCCATTCCGCGCTCCACCATTCGCTTCGCGGTCTCGATCGTCTCCACTTCCAGCACCACGTTAGGGACGAGGCCGCCTCGGCGGAAGAGGCCGTGGCTCAACGTCCAGTCACTGGACCCCCGGTCGAAGAAAATCAGCGGCTGATCGGCCACGACCTCCAGCCGAACCCGGCGCGCGCGGGTCGGCCAGGACGCGGGGCGGCCGACGAGGATGAGGGGATCGTCCCGGAGGCTCACCGTCTCGACCGCCGGATGGTGGAGCGATCGGGCCAGACCGATCTCGGCCTCGCCGCGCAGCACCATCTCCAGGACCTCCTTGGAGTGGCCCGAGCGGACCGTGATCATCACGTTCGGCCGCGCGGCCTGGAAGCGCTTCAGGACGTCCGGGAGGAGGTACGTGCAGATGGACAGCGCGGCCGCGATCTGGAGCGCGCCGGCGCTCGCGGGGCGCAGGTCGTGGACCGCCTGCCGCGCGAGGGCCACCGCCTGGAGGAGCTGCTCCGCATGGGGACGGAGGGCCCGGCCGGCGGGGGAGAGGGCCGGCCCCCCCCGGCCCCGCTCGAAGAGCGGCACGCCGAGCGAGTGCTCGAGCGCCTTGATCCGGGCGCTCACGGCGGGCTGGGTGACGCGCAGCGCCTCCGCCGCCCGGCGGAACCCCCCGAACGTGCCGACCGCGAGGAACGCCTCGACCTGAGCGATCTCCACGGGCCGGATTGTACCACCGCTCTGATCACAATTCTTTATCAGGACGATAAGAACAATAATCTTGACCGCCTTTCGCCCTTGCCGCTAGATTGGGCTCACGCCATGACCGCTGACCACGCTGGACCCGAAGGAGGAGGAGCAGCCTCGACCTGGCGAGGCTGCCCTGAGCCAGAGGCGAGGGGAGGGGGCGAACCCCCCTCCGAGTGAGGAAAGGAGGCCGGCTCTTGGAAAACATGGGGAGAAAGTTTCGGCAACTCTTGGCGGATGAGGACTACCTGTTCACGGGCGGCGTGTACACCCCGCTGGACGCACAGATTGCCGAGCGCGTCGGGATGAAATCGGTGTACATGAGCGGGTATTCGGTGGCGATGGCGAACGGGTGGCCCGACATGGGCTTTCTCACCATGACGGAGGTGGCGCGGACGGCCGCGATGATCGCGAGCGCCGTGAGCATCCCGGTCATTGCCGACGCTGACGACGGCTACGGCAATGCCCTGAGCACGATGCGGACGGTCCAGGAGTTCATCAAAACCGGCGTGGCGGGCATCCACCTGGAGGATCAGCGGTTTCCGAAACGCTGTGGTCACATCGCGGGCAAGACGATCGTGAGCCGCGAGGAGGCGGTCGGGAAGTTCCGGGCCGCCGTGGACGCGCGAAACCGCCTCGACCCGGATTTCGTGCTGATCGCGCGGACCGACGCGTACGGGGCGGTGGGGGGAAGCCTCGAGGAGGCGATCTGGCGGGGCCGGGCGTACGCGGATGCGGGGGCTGATCTGGTGTGGAGCGAGTTCTCGAATGCAACGCGAGAGCCCGCGATCGCGTTTGCGCGGGCCATGAGGGAGACCCATCCCGGGCTGCCACTGGCGTTCAACTATTCCTCATCCTTCAAGTGGGGCTTGGACGCTAATCCCTTCCTGTTCCGCGAGCTGGGCGAGCTGGGCTACAAGTTCATCTTCATCACGCTCTATGCCGCGCACGCCGGCATGTACGCGGTCTGGAACGCGATGGAGGATCTGGTCAAGAATCAGGAGC
This sequence comes from Candidatus Rokuibacteriota bacterium, assembly GCA_016209425.1. Lineage (GTDB taxonomy): Bacteria > Methylomirabilota > Methylomirabilia > Rokubacteriales > CSP1-6 > JACQWA01. The sequence goes on along the minus strand of JACQWA010000069.1, from coordinate 9,078 downwards.
AGGCCCAGTGGACGCTGGAGAAGGTCAAGGCCGGACATCCGACCGAGAGCCACCACGTGATGGCGCGGGTCGACCATTTCAAGGAGCTCGAAAGACGGTACGTCCCGGGCACCGAGGATCGCTACCAGTCCTCCGACGGCTTCGGAGAGGAGCGCAAGCGACGCTGACCCCTGAGCGCGTTTCGAGCGCGCACCCACGCCTCCGGCGCGGGTCCCCGGCCCGCGCAATCTCTGGGGGAGGCCTCGGAGGGGGGCGTAGGCCCCCCGCCGAGGTTATTGGGTCAGATCGAGCATGGCGAGGAGGAGGGTGTTGGCCCCGTGCTCGATGTCGTCCATCGGGGTGAACTCCTCCTCGCAGTGGCTCCGGCCGTTCCGGGACGGCACGAAGATCATCCCCGCGGGGCAGATGGCGGCCATGTACTGGGCGTCGTGGCCGGCGCCGGAGAGGATCCGCCGGCTGCGGACACCGAGTGACTGGGCCGCGCGCTCGTCGGCGCCGACCACCTCCGGGTGGAAGGGTGTCGGCGGCACCCGCCAGTAGTGCTCCAGTTCGCACCTGACCCCTTCGGCCCGGGCGGCGTCGGTCACGGCGTGGTCCAGAAGCGCCAGGGCACGTGTGACGTTTTCCTCCCGCGGGTCCCGCAGGTCGATGCTCAGGCTGACCCGGCCGGGGATCGCGTTGGTGATGTTCGGGGAGACGTCGAGCCGCCCAACGGTGGCCACCATCTCGGGGCTGAGGCGGGCGGGGATGGCGCGGACGGCCCGCACGACGTCGGCGGCGGCGACCAGGGCGTCGTGGCGGACCCTCATGGGCGTCGGCCCCGCGTGATCCTGGACGCCGGTGAACGTCAATCGGGACCAGGCGATCCCCACGATTCCCTCAACGACCCCCACCGACCGGCCTTCCTCTTCCAGGAATGGCCCTTGTTCGATGTGGAGTTCCAGGTAGGCGCGGATGGGGCGGGGGACGCAGGGTTCGGCCCCCAAGTAGCCGATCCGCTCCAGCTCATCAACCAGACGGATCCCGTTCCTGTCCCGCGCGTTGTAGGCGTCCTCGAGCGCGATCGTCCCGGCCATGACGCCGCTGGCGATCATGGCGGGCTGGAAGCGCGCCCCTTCTTCGTTGGTAAAGATCGCGAGCGTGACCGGGTGGCGGGTGCTGACGCGCTCGTCATTGAGGCTCCGGATGGCCTCCAGCGCGCACAGGACGCCGAGCTGGCCGTCGTACTTCCCGCCGGTGGGAACCGAGTCGACGTGGGAGCCCAACATGACCGGCGGCAGCGCTTTGGTGCCCGCCCGCTCGCCGAAGATGTTCCCCATCTGGTCCACGCTGACCCGGAGCCCGGCCGATCGCATCCAGGCCACCATCTGGTCCCGGGCGCGTTTGTCCTCGTCGGACAGCGCCAGGCGCGTCAGGCCACCGCGCGGGGTCTCCCCGATCCTACCCAGCTCTTCGATCGACTGCTCGAGCCGTTTCCTGTCGATCTTCACGATGCGTTGTCCTCCCTCGCCGGCGATGGCCTCTTTGTCCTCCTGATCCTCAGCCCGCCCGGCCCCCGAGGAAGATCCGCTTCACCTCGGCCGACTGCAGCAGCTCCGGCGAAGAGCCCTCGAGGATGGTCCGCCCGCTCTCCAGGACGTACCCCCGGTCGGCCAGACGGAGGGCCAGCTCGACGTTCTGCTCGATGAAGATGATGGTGACCCCGTCCGCGTGGATCCGCCGGATCACCGCCACGATTTCTTCCACCACCCGCGGCGCCAGCCCCAGAAACGGCTCATCGATCATCAGCAGGCGGGGGCGGGCCATGAGCCCGCGCGCGATGGCCACCATTTGCTGCTCCCCGCCGGAAAGGGTGTGCGCGAGCTGCTGCCGGCGCTCGCGCAGGAAGGGGAAGATGGCCTCGATATGAACGAGGCTCTCCTCCCGGTGGCGCCGGGCCCCCGGATGATGCGCTCCGAGCACGAGGTTCTCACGGACGGTGAGATACGGGAAGAGCCGCCGCCGCTCGAGGACGTGGGACATTCCTTCCGCGACGATCCGATGGGCGGGGAGCCGGTCGATGCGCTTTCCGCGGAATTCGACGCGCCCTGTGCGCGGCTTCAGGAGCCCGGAGAGGGTGTTCATGAGGGTGGACTTCCCCGCTCCGTTGGGACCGAGGAGGCAGACGATCTCGCCCTCGCCCACCCGGATCGATGCATCCCAGAGGACTTGGAAGTCCCCGTACGCCACGTTCAGCCCCTCTGCCCTCAGCACGGCGGTTCACCTTTCGGCATAGGCCTGCCCCAGGTACGCCTCGACGACACGGCGGTCCCGCGTCACCGCCTCGGTCGGGCCGTCGGCGATCACCTCGCCCAGGTAAAGCGCCACGATGCGTTGGGCGACGGCCGTGATGACCCGCATGTTGTGCTCGATGACCAGGAGCGTGATCCCGGCCCGGTGGAGGTCCTGAACGAGGCTGACGAGGCCGGGGATGCTCCCCTGATCGACGCCACCCGTCACCTCATCAAGGAGGAGGAGCCGGGGACGGGTGGCCAGCGCCCGGGCCAGCTCCAACCGCTTCCGCTGCCCCGTGGAGAGCGTGCGCGCGTAGGCGTCCGCCTTGTCTGCAAGTCCGACCCGCTCCAGGATCTCCTGGGCTTCCTTCCGGGCCTGTTTCACGTCGTGAGACTTCTGGAGCGCGCCCACCGTGACGTTGCCGAGGACCGTCATGCCCTGGAACGGGCGAAGCTTCTGGAAGGTGCGGGCCACCCCCTGGCGGCTCACGCGATCCGGGCTGAGCCCCGTCAGGCGTTGGCCCTGGAGGCGGACCTCGCCCGTCTCCGGCCGGTAGAAGCCGGTGATGACCTCGAAGAGCGTGGACTTGCCGGCCCCGTTCGGGCCGATGATCCCAACGAGCTCGCCGGCGGCGACGTCGAACGAGATGTTCCGGTTGGCGACCACACCGCCGAAGCGCTTCGTGATGCCGGCGACGGAGAGGAAAATCATCGGCGTCGGGCGAAGTCGCGGACCCAGCCTGCCAGCCCCTGGGGGACGAAGCGGACCACGGCGATGAGGAGCAAGCCGTAGATGATCAGGTAAATCCCTACGAGCCCGGCGCCGATCCCCGCGAACGTGGCTCGGAGGTAGGTCTCCAGGGTCGTGATGAGGAACGAGCCCAGGAAGGGGCCCAGGGCGGTGCCGGTCCCGCCGATGATCGCGCCGAGCGCAAAGCGAACCGACAGGTCCACCGAGAAGACGTAGAACGGATCCACGAAGCCGACATACTGAGCCCAGAGGGTGCCGCAGACGGAGGCCAGCGCGGCGCTGCCGGCGACGGCCATCACCTTCAGGCGGCGGCTGGCGATCCCCAGGGACTGGGCCGCGTCCTCGTCCTCGCGGATCGCAGCGAGCTGGTGGCCGGTGCGGGACCCCTCCAGGTGGCGCTGGATGAGGTAGAGGACGAGCGCGGCGCCGAGACCGATGTAGACCCAGGTGGCTTTGTCCGCGAAGCCGAGGGTCCAGAAGCCGGGACGAAACGGGACGGGAATTCCCTCGGATCCCTCGGTGAAGCCGCGCCAGCGGCTTGCGACGATGAGGAGGACCTGAGACAAGGCGATAGTGGCCAGGACGAAGTATGGGCCGCGAAGGCGGTTGCTGAGATAGCCGATGATGAGCCCCGCCCCGGTGGAGAGAAGGGCCCCGACCATGAGCCCGAGCCAGGGGGAGAGATCCCAGCGGGTGGCGAGAAGCGCGGCGGAGTAGGCCCCGATGCCAAAGAACGCGGAGTGGCCGAGAGAGACCTGCCCGGCGTAGCCGCCGGCCACGTTCCAGGCGGCGGAGAGTGTGCCCCAGATCAGGATCAGTATCAAGCTGTCCAGGAGGAAGGCGTCCCGGACGAAAAACGGCGCCAGGGCGGCGAGGCCGAAGACGACGAGCGCAGGCCAGTGTCCCCGCATCAGACCCCCAGCGTCTCGGTGCCGCGCTGGCCAAAGAGACCGGCGGGACGGATCAGCAGGATGGCGATGAAGAGCAGGAAGTAGAGCACTTCCTTCCATGCGGTGCCGAACACGTAGGACCCGACCACTTCGACGGCGGCGACGATCAGGCTGCCCAGAAGCGCGCCCACCATGTCGCCGAGGCCTCCGAGCACCACCACCACGTAGGCGAGCAGGACGAACTGAAGCCCGGCGGTGGGATAGACCGGATAGAGCGGCGCCAGGAGGACCCCCGCCACCCCCACACACACGATCCCGATGGCCCACGTGAGGCCGTATACCCGATCGGTGTCGATCCCCATGAGGCTCGCGGCGTCGCGGTCCTGGGCGGTGGCGCGCATGACCCGCCCCGTGTACGACCACTTCATGAAGGCGAAGAGGGCCACGGTGAAGCCGACGGACACGACGAAGGCGGCGATCTGGGAGAGGTTGAAGGCGGTGCCGCCGAGGCGCACGACCACCGAGTAATACCAGGGTCGGACGAAGCGGAAGTCGCCGGTCCAGAGGACCAGGGCGACATTCTGGAGGGCGATGGAAAGGCCGACCGTGGTGAAGATCTGGACATTGTGGGAGGCGTGGATGACCCCTTTCATCACGAGCGTGTACGTGAGGAGCCCGGCTCCGAAGAAGAGCGGGATCGAGACGAAGAGGAGCACGTAGGGGTCCAGCGCCAGAAGGGTGAAGGCCCAGAAGGCGAGGTACATGCCGAGCATGAGGAACTCGCCGTGGGCGAAGTTCACGACGCGCATGATGCCGAAGATGAGGGTCAGCCCGACAGCGATCAACGCATAGATCCCCCCGAGGAGGACGGTGGACACCAGGAGCTGGGGGACCGCGGTCACGCTAGCCCGAATTATGCACATAATTCGGGCTCGTCACCGAAAATCGCATGGAATCCTAATATCCCCACGTCGTTTCACCCTCCCAGCTTCATCGGACCGCCTGACCTGCACACCAGGAGTGTCCGAGAACGGGGAGCAGGGAAACCGAATACAACATATCGACATTCATGCGATTTTCGTAGAGCCTGGATTATTCTTCGTGAATAATCCAGGTCAGTGGAGAAGCGGGCGCCCCGGCAGAGCCCCGGGGCGCCGGGAGGAATTGCCCATCGCGAGAGGGGGGACTACTTTCGCTGGTCCCAGGGGCCGAGCGGGATCCACTTGGCGCGGTTGGTGGTGAACTCCTCCGGCCACACGGTCACGAGCTGGCCGCCCTGCCACTGGAGCATGTAGTGCTGGACTCGCTCGTTCGCGTTCTGACCGTTGTCGGCGAACTTTGCGCCCCATCCGTTCACGGAAGAGCCCACCGGGAGATCCAGCGCCATCACCGCCGCCCGGAACTTCTCCAGATCGTCGGTCTTCGCTTGGTCCAGCACCAGCTTCAGGAGCCACAGGCCGCCGGCGGCCAGCTGGTGACCGCCCAGGGGGTAGGAGCCGGTCTTCCGCTGGACGATGCCGCGGAAGGCCGTTTCGATTTTTTGCCCTTCGGGACGGAGGACCTCGACACGGAAGCCCGGACCGGGCTCGAGCAGCGCGAAGGGGCCGTTGCCGTCGGTGCCCAGCGCCTTGCCGAAATCCGGCGACCCATACCCCGTCGCCCCCGCATGGACCAGCGCCTTGAAGAGGACGTTCTGCTCGCGCGACTGGCGCCAGAAGATGACCGCGTCGTTGCCGCGCGCGATCTGATGAACCACATCGGGGTTGAGCTGCTTCAATTTCAAGATGATCGGGGTGAAGTCGTTGGTCGTGGCAAAGGCGTAGTACTCGGCGGCGACCTCCTGCATCCCGAATTCCTGCTTCGCCCGCTGCCGCGCGGCTTCGGTCACGCCCTGGCCGTATGACGAGTCCTCGGACAGAAACGCGATCTTCAGCTGGTTCGGCTTGAGGTTGAACCGGGGCGCCAGGTGCTTGGCGATGAACTCGATGTTGTACCAGCCGAACCCCGTGCCGTCGATCTCGGTCCTGAAGACGTTTTTAAGGCCGCGGCGGGTAAAGCGTGGGTCCACGCAGGAGGTCTCCCAGTAGATGGCGTTGTGGCGGGCGGCCGCCTCACTGGCGGCCCCGCAGAGCGTGGAGGAGTAGGTGCCGGTGAGAATCTTCACCCCCTCGCGGGTGATCAGGCGAGTGACCTCGCTGGCAGCCGCCGTGGGATCGGAGGCGTCACCGACGGCGAAGACCAATCTTTTCCCCATGACCCCCCCGCGCTCGTTGATCAGGTCGCGCATCATCTCATACCCTTCGAGATGCCGCTTCCCTTCGAAGGCGATGGGGCCGGTGAGCGGCTCGAGGACCCCGATCTTGTACTCTCCCGTTAGCGACTGTCCCTGGGAGGTCGTGACGGCGAGGCCGGCGAAGGCGACCAGGACGGAGATGACGAGGGCGGCTCTCCAGTGACGCATGGGGTTCCTCCTCTCGGGGGGTCGGGCCGATCCGGGGTTATGCAACAAGAACCTTCTAGCACCGGGCCACGGGGCTGTCAAGGAGGGACGTGCTACAATGCTGGCGCATGAGTGCCGACGAGGACGCGCCGCTCTCCCTTGCGCCGTCAACGGTCCGCTACTGTCCCCTCTGCGCGGCGGCTCTGGTGCGGATCCCGGTGCCCCCCGACCAGAAGGAAGAGGCGGTTTGCTCGTCCTGCGGGTTCGTCTTCTACCTGAATCCGAAAGTGGTGGCGGGGACGATTCCGGTCGAGGACGGCCGGATCCTCCTCGTCCGCCGGAACATCGATCCCTCCAAGGGGAAGTGGACGTTCCCGGGCGGGTTCGTGGACTGGGGAGAAACCGTCACGGGCGCCGCGGTGCGGGAGACGCTGGAGGAGACCGGCCTCCGCGTAGACCTGGACGGGCTGCTCGGCGTGTACTCGTATCCGAATTTTCCGGTCGTGGTCGTGGTGTTTCGGGCCCGCGTGAGGGGTGGAGCGCTCCAGCTGACCCACGAGATCCAGGAGTTCGCCTGGATGGCGCCCGGCGAGATCCCGTGGGAGAGCCTGGCGTTTCCCTCGACGAAGCAGGCGCTCCGCGACCTCCTCTCCGGCTAGGAGCCTGTCGGAGTAACCGCTCTTCGAGCGCGGGCTTCGCCCGCGCAACCTCTGGGGGGGGCTCTCGGGGGGGCCGTCGAGGCCCCTCCGTGCTTCCTAGAGCCGGGAGGGCAGACTCACCGTCGCCTTCCCGGTGATGATCGTCTCGCCCCGCTGGTTCTCCGCCCAGACGTCCAGGTCAACCAGATGCTCGTCGTCCTTGGACGATTTGGTGAGCACCTTCCCCCGGCAGGTCACGACGTCGCCGGGGCGCACCAGCGCGGCGAATCTGACCCCGACCTTCCGGACGCGCCCCGCCCCGGCCCAGTCGGTCAGGGACTGAGCCAGGAAGCCCATGGACAGCATGCCGTGGGCGAAGACCCCGCCCATGCCCGCGGCCCGGGCGAACTCCTCGTCCACGTGGATCGGGTTGAAGTCCCCCGAGGCGCCCGCGTAGCGGGTGAGCTGGATCCGCTGGATCGGCGGCTTGACCAGAGCGGGGGTCTCGTCGCCTCCCTGGACGTCCTCGAAATACACCTTCGCGTATTGCATTCCTAGAGCCGCACCACGGTGGTGTGGCGGATCCGGACCACGATCTCGTTGGACCGGTCCGTGACCGAGGTTTCCCGGACCACGAAGGCCATCGGCCCGCTCTTCCTGTCGCCGAACTCGCTGGCGCCGCCGACGCGGTCGTCCAGGTAAAAGGGGTTCAAATCGCCGATGGCTCGGGCGAACTCCTTGATCTTGCCGCGCTCCACCGTGACCGCGAAGGGTGGATATTCTTTGCCTTTGACGTCCTTGTTGATTTGGATCATCCGGCGCGGCCCTTTCCCTTTCCCATGGCGCGCGAGAGGAATTTCTCGAGGTTCGGCACCAGGAAGCGCTCGTGCTTCGCCTCGGCGACCTTCTCGATCTCGTCGGAGGCCTCCACCTGAAAGAGAAAGCGGCGCCCATCGGTCTCGAGCAGCGTCGCCTTGGCCTTGATCCGCATCCCCACCGGCGTGGCGGCGAGGTGGCGCATCTCCACCATGGTCCCCACGGTGGCGGCGCCGGGCGGCAGGTGGGGCTGGACGACGGCGATGGCCGAGTTCTCGAGGAGGCCGATGAGATGGGGAGTCGCCAGCACCATGACGCCTTTGTTGCCCATCGCGTCGGCGGTTCGGTCGGCGGTGACGGTGATCTCGACTTCGGCGGTGGCTCCGGGCTGGACGTCCATGCTGGTTTCTCCCCGGGATGTGGATGACGGCTCCATACTTCTACCGCGACTCTCCCACCGTCGTCAACTGGCTGGCTCCGGCCATCAGGTGCCCGGAACGCGCTCGAGCGGCTCGCCCCCACCCATGACCCGGGCGATGTTCCCCAGCGCGAAGCGCATCTTCGTCCTGAAGGCGTCGAGGGTCCCTGCGGCGATGTGCGGGGTCAGAACGACGTTGTCCAGTCTCGCCAGCGGGTGCTCCGGGGGCAGCGGCTCCGGAGAAAAGACGTCGAGCCCGGCGGCCATGATCCGGCGGTCCCTGAGCGCCTCGTAGACAGCGTCCTGGTCGATCACCCCGCCCCGCGACACATTGATCAGCACGGCGCTGGGTTTCATCTGCTCCAGCGCGGACCTCCCGATCAGGTGGCGGGTCTCCTCGGTGAGGGGCACGTGCAGGGAGACGATATCCGCCTCCCGCAGGAGGGTCGCTTGACTCACCAACGTGACCCCGAACTCCGACCGCTCCTGGTAGGTCAGGGTAATGTACGGGTCATTGGCGATCAGCCTCACGCCGAAGCCCTTGAGCCGCCGCGCCACGGCCCGTCCGGTCCGGCCAAAGCCGATGAGCCCGACGGTCTTGCCGTGGAGGTCCCGGGTCGAAGGCCGGAGCTGCCACATGAGCCATTTGCCGGCCACGATGGAATCGTGCGCGGCGATCAGCCGCTTGAGGACGGCCAGGATCAGGAGGACCGTGTGCTCGCCCACGCCCTCCGCCGTCCCCGCGGGGCAGAGGGCCAATGGGACCCCGGCCTTGGCCAGCGCCTTCACATCGATCCGCTCGTACCCGACCCCCTGGTGCTGGACCATCTTCAGCTTCGAGGCGTGCTGGAT
>JACQWA010000068.1 GCA_016209425.1 Candidatus Rokuibacteriota bacterium | reverse complement strand
CGTTACTATCACCACCCACTCGACGTGGCAGAAGCTTTGGAAAACTACGCCGGGCTCCTCCGGGAGACGCACCGGATGGGCGACGGGGCAGCCACGGAAGCGCGCGCTGACAGGCTCCGTAAGGCTCACTCCAGTGGGTCTGGTTTCACAGCCCTAGGATTTGATCCAGCCCTGCCGCTGGGGCAGTATGCCGCTCTACTCCGGGTACGGTATCAGGAAGATAAGGCCGAAGCGATAGAGGCTCTGGCCAGCTGGTGGCGTTCGGAAGCGGGAGGACCGCAGTAGTTAGAGAGCGAGAAGGTCAGCTTACGCCTTCCGCTCCAGCCTCTTGCTGTCGCCTTCCAGGGGCGATTTCTACGACAAGTACGGATACCTTATGTTACCCGCGCCCCCGGATCCCCCGTTAATGATGGCTACGCTCCGATCATGTCGAGGAACCAGACAAAGGGCTCCCTCAGGGTGAACTTGACGGTGTGCCTGTCGGGCGCCTCGACGGCGTTGCCCTTCAGCGTCCGGAAGCGCTCCACGCTCTAAACCACGTCCTCCGCCCTCAACTCCCGCCGGTTCACCGGGGGCTTGGGCTGCCAGCGGACGCCCTTCCTCAACTTCAAGACGTAGGTGGTCTCGTTGGGCTGAGACCGCGGCCATCGGGATACACTTGCTGACAGGGTCATAGACTGCGACTTTCTGCTGGACAACACGGACAAAGGAGAAGGCGCCCTGTGCGCCAAGGGCTTGTCGGACAAGCGGAAGCGCACAACCTGCGGTTTTGATGGACGTGGGATACGGTATCGAGGCCCGCAGCCGTCATCGTCTTGTACAGTTCCGTCCAATTCAAGATGGCCATGACCTCCATTCACCTCCTGTTGGCCTTTATTTCAATCGGCCCGTTGATGGTGTTTACGTTTTTGATGTTGATTTGGACTGGGGCCAGATTGCCGTTTTTCGCGGCGGCGGGGCTAGCGGTGCTTGCCGGCCACCTCGCGGGTCTTGAGGTTTCCTGGTGGCTGTGTAGGATCATCGGATATCCGCCCCTGTCTCTGTTCTTTGGCCCCTGCCCATCCTGCGACGGACGTCCGGCAGGCTGGTGGTTCCAGTGGCGTTCGCGTTCGCTGCTCGCCCTCGGCTGCGGCGATTGCGGCCAGAAGGTGGAACTCTGGCTGAGCCGGACGAGGTGCGCACACCCTCCGAGCGCTCTTCCGAGGTATGAATTGCGCTGGCCTGAGTTCCTAGGCCGATGGTGGCGGGTCGCCGACAAGGCCGCCTAATTCAAGTCAATGAGGGATCTCAAATCAAAGCGTTGGATTATCGTGAAAGGGATCGCTTTTGGGGGCATCGCCGTTGTCGCGGCAGCATTGATACTATTCGAATCCCCATCGCTGCGAACTGCCGCATTGTTGGCCCTCGCGGTCTGGGCGGCGTGCCGGTTCTATTACTTCCTCTTTTACGTTCTTGAACACTATGTCGATCCTTCCCTTCGATACGCCAGCGTCATCGCGTTAGTCCGTGCAATTCTGGGAAAACACTAACGGTGCCACCAGGATTGAGAACGCCCCCATCGCAATCAGGAACATGTGGGTCGGATCCATCACACGCGACCCATCACGGTCTTCCTATACCCTTCAATCTCGTCTGTCAATGTCCAGTCATTGGCGCCCGCCGATCATCGGGAAGCAGGCAAGCATGGACCGTAGTAGAATGGCTGGAAGGAACCAGGAAATGGGAACCTTTTCCGTGCCGGCCAGGCTGGCGAACCATGAGCGGCCCGAGCAGAGCCTGACCATCGACCTGCTCGTGGATACCGGAGCAATCTGGACCATGCTGCCCGGGGAGATCGTCAGCCGCCTCGGGCTGAGGACCCCCCGTCAACGAATGGTGACGCTGGCCAGCGGCGAGCGGATCAGTTACCCGGCGGGGCCGGTCGCTATCCAACTCAACGGGGAAGAGGTCATCACCATCTTTCTCGCCGGTCCTCCAGGATGCTTGACGCTGCTGGGCGCCGTCACGCTGGAGGAATTCGGCCTCGCCCCCGATCCCGTCCGGAAGACGCTGGTCCCGGTCGGCGGCCCGCTCGCCTGACCCCTTCGGCCCACCCTCCATCCGAAGCGCACTGAGACGCGCGCGCCTGCTCACGGAGCGCGCGCTTGAGGATCTTGCCCGAGGCGGTCTTGGGCAGCGCCTCCACGAACCTGACCTGGCGCGGCGCCTTGTAGACGGCCATCTCCCCGCGGCACCAGTCGATGATCTGCTGATCCGTCACGCCCCCCCTGGCCTCGGGCTTGAGGACGATGAACGCTGTGGCGTTGGGCGGCCCGTCCGAGACGATCCCTTATGTTACCCCCGCCCCCGGATCCCCCGTTAATGATGGCTACGCTCCGATCATGTCGAGGAACCAGACAAAGGGCTCCCTCAGGGTGAACTTGACGGTGTGCCTGTCGGGCGCCTCGACCCTGTCCACGGTCTTCAGCATGTAGGCGTTGGCGTTGCCCTTCACCGTCCGGAAGCGCTCCACGCTGTAGACCACGTCCTCCGCCCTCCCCCCGGGCCGGCCTTGTGCCTGAGGAGGCGGCTGTGTGTGAAGGTGTAGGGGACGTGGGTCCGGTAGGCGATCGTGAGCATCGGGTCGAATCACATGTCCTAAACGAGTTCAGCAGAACGAGTACAAGCCCTTGACAGTGCATACCTCAGACGGTATCTTGGCGCCGGCTGCCTCCGAGGAGGGGAACGATGCGAATCAGCCAGTACCGGTGTGTGGCCTGCGGCAACTGCATCCCGGTCTGCCCCATGGGGGCCATCTATATCGACCCTGTCCGCAACCGCGCCGCCGTCAATGAGGACGAGTGCGTGGAGTGCTACGCCTGCTTCCGCGGCATGTCCAAGGAGCACCTCTTCCCCCCCATGGTGCGGGGCATCCGGCGAGTCGCGAGGGCGTTCCGCTTCCGCTTCGACCCGGAGCCCGACATCTGCCCGACTGACGCCCTCGTCCCCCAGGAGCTTTCCTGGCCCCGTATCGTCCGGCGGGCCTTCTCCGATCCTCAAGTGCCCCACGAGTCCACCGGGATTCACGGCCGGGGGACCGCCGAGGTAAAAACCAACGATGTGACGCATCGGGTGAAGGAAGGAGAGGCCGGGTTCGTGATCGAGTTCGGCCGCCCCGGCGTCGGCGCCCGGTTCCGGGAGATCCAGAAAATGACCCGGCGCCTGGCTACCGCCGGCGTCGAGTTTGAAAAGAACAACCCCGTGACCTCCCTGATGACCGATCCCGGGCGGGGACTGATCCGCGAGGACATCCTGAACGAAAAGGTCCTTTCCGCCATCGTGGAAATCAAGGTAGGGCTGGAACAGGTCCCGTCGATTCTCCGGTTGATCCGCGGCGTCTCCCGCGAGCTGGACACGGTGGTGGCGGTGGGGGTCTCCACGCGGTGTGACTCCCAAGGGGACGACCCCCTGGCGGCGCTCCTGGAGGGCGAGGGCTATGCGCCCTACCGGGGCAAGACCAACCTGGGGCTGGGCCGGATCACAAGGCAGGCGGCCGTATGACCAACACGCTCCATCGCTACAGCGAGCACTACGCCATCGAGGGGCGGACCGACGTCGCGCCGGTGCAGGACGATTACATCGTCTTCGCCATGTCCACGCGCAGCCTCAACGACGACGACCTCGTGGAAAAGTACCGGACCTTCGCCAGGCTCGCGCTCCGCCACCATCCGGTCAACGTCGGCGACGCGACGAAGGGCGGAGTCTACCGTCCCCAGCCGCACCTGAACCCCCTGGCTCACTGGAAGCGGGACCACCGTCCCGACGCCGACCGGCTGATCAACGACATCGACGGCCATACGACGATGGCTGCGGTCTTCTCGACCTTCGAGGCCATGGAGGCCTTCGTTCGGGATCTCAGGGAGGCCGACCTCGGCGTCTCGATCAACATCAGCGCCCCCATGGATGCGGCCCGGCGCTGCTGCCAGGAGGTGGGGATCAAGCGGCACAGCGTCGAGTACTCGCTGGGGTTCCAGGGCCGGGTGGAGCGCCTGCCGGACCGCGCGGTGCTCGAGATCGGCACCATGTGCGGCCACGGAATGGTCTCCCATCACCTGGTCAAGAAGCTTCTGGACTGGATCAAGGAGGGACGCCGAACGCCCCGGGAGGCGACGCGGTACCTGGCCCGCTTCTGCATCTGCGGCGTGTTCAACACCGCCCGGGCAGAGAAGCTCTTCGAGAACGCCCGCACCGGCGCCCCGTAGGACCGTTGCCGGCGCCATGACGGCCGCGCAGAGGCTGATGGAGACCCTCCGGGGCGCGGGGGTCCGGTATCTCTTCGGGAACCCGGGCACCACCGAACTGACCTTCCTGGATGCCCTGCCTGACTCCGGGATCGAGTACGTCTTGGCTCTTCAGGAAGCCACCGCCATGGCCGCGGCCGACGGCTACGCTCAGGCCTCGGGGAAGGTCGGGGTCGTCAATCTCCACGTCGCCCCGGGCGTCGGCAACGGGCTCTCCATCCTCCAGAACGCCTGCCGGGCCAAGACCCCGCTCCTCGTCACGGCGGGTCAGCAGGACAGCCGCTTCCTCCTCGAGGACCCCATCCTGAGCGGCGACCTCGTCCAGATGACGGAGCAGTACACGAAGTGGTCGTATGAAGTGCGCCGCGCCGAGGAGGGACCCGCGGCGCTCCGGCGGGCGCTGACGCTGGCCCGAACGCCGCCCTCGGGCCCCGTGTTCCTCTCGCTCCCGATGGACCTCGTGACGCACGTCGTCGAGGATTCGGGCGCCGCGCCCCCCGCCGTGGCGACGCGAAGCCTGCCCGACCCGGCGGCGGTGAAACAGGCGGCAGACGCGCTCGCCAGCGCCCAGGCGCCGCTCATCGTCGCCGGAGACGGCGTGGCGCGATCCGGGGCGATGTCCGAGCTGGTCGAGCTGGCCGAGCTGATCGGCGCCAGGGTCTACGGCGAGCCGGTGTACCGGCGCACCAACTTTCCCAGCGACCACCCCCTTTGGCGAGGCGGGCTCTTCCCGTCGGCGCCGGGCGTGAGGAAGGCCACGGACGAGGCCGACTGCGTCCTGATCGTGGGGGCGACCGTCTTCACCTGGTTCCTGTACGTCCCCGGCGCCCCGTTGCGGCCGGGGCTCACCGTGATCCAGGTGGATGATGATCCGCGGGAGATCGGGAAGAACGTCGCCGTCCCCCTGGGGATCGTGGCGGATCCCCGGTCGACG
>JACQWA010000071.1 GCA_016209425.1 Candidatus Rokuibacteriota bacterium | reverse complement strand
GTGGGGGCCATCCCGGAGGCCCTCCCCGCCGTGGTGACCATCGCGCTGGCGCTCGGCGCCAGAAAGATGGTCGAGAAGAAGGCCCTGGTCCGAAAGCTCCCCGCCGTTGAGACCCTCGGATCCGTGACCTACATCTGCTCGGACAAGACCGGCACGCTCACCCTGAACCGGATGCGCGTGGAGGAGTTCTACTGCGACGCCGCCCTCGCCACCTCGCCCGGGTCCGGTGCGGCCTGGGAGGAGTTCCTCCGGGGCATGGCGCTCAGCAACGACGCCGTCACCGACGCCACGGGAACGGTCGTCGGCGACCCGACCGAGGTGGCGCTCTTCGCCGCCGCCCGGGATGCGGGGTTCGAGAAGGCGGCGCTGGAGGAGTCCTCTCAGCGGGTGGCGGAGCTCCCCTTCGATTCCGACCGGAAGTGCATGACGACCGTGCACCGGGGCGCCGCGGGCGGCTTCGTCTCCTTCACGAAGGGCGCCGTGGAGGTGATCCTCGAAAAGTCCGTGCGCCTGCTGGCCTCGTCCGGCCCGTCGGCGATCCAGCGGGACGATCTCCTGAAAGTCAGCGAGCGGATGGCCGCGGATGGCCTCCGGGTGCTCGCCCTGGGGATGCGGCGGTGGCCGACGCTGCCCGACCCGGTGACGCCCGAGACGCTGGAGGGGGAGCTGATGCTGCTCGGCCTCGTGGGCCTCATGGATCCCCCCCGGGAGGAGGCGCGCCCCGCGGTCGAGACGTGCCAGGCGGCCGGCATCGTGCCCGTCATGATCACGGGCGACCACCCGCTCACGGCCGGGGCCGTCGCACGGCGCCTGGGGATCCTGGCCGACGAGGCGGCCGTCATGGTCGGCCAGGAGCTGGCCGAGCTCCCCCTGGAGGAATTCGAGAAGCGGGTCACGGCGATTCGGGTCTACGCGAGGGTCGCGCCGGAGCAGAAGCTCAAGATCGTCACCGCGCTCCAGGACCGGGGGGAGTTCGTGGCGATGACCGGGGACGGCGTCAACGACGCGCCCGCGCTCAAGCGCGCCGACATCGGCGTGGCGATGGGGATCACGGGCACGGATGTCGCCAAGGAAGCGGCCTCGATGATCCTCCTCGACGACAACTTCGCGACCATCGTGCGGGCCGTCCGCGAGGGGCGGAAGCTCTACGACAACGTCCGGAAGTTCATCCGGTACATGCTGACGACGAACTCCGGCGAGGTCTGGACCATCTTTCTGGCCCCGTTCCTGGGGCTGCCCATCCCGCTCCTCCCGATCCAGATTCTCTGGATCAACCTGGTCACGGATGGCCTGCCCGGGCTGGCCCTGGCGGCAGAGCCGGAGGAGAAGGACGTCATGCGGCGGCCTCCGCGGCCTCCCACGGAGGGGGTCTTCGCCCACGGCCTGGGCATTCACGCCGTCTGGGTCGGGCTCCTCATGGCGGGTCTGACCATCGGGACCCAGGGCTGGTTCCTCCACGCGGGGTCGGATCGCTGGCAGACCATGGTCTTCACGGTCCTGGCCCTGTCCCAGCTGGCCCACGTCCTCGCCATCCGCTCGGAGCGCGAGTCGCTCTTCACCCAGGGGCTGCGCTCCAACCTGCCGTTGCTGGGGGCGGTCGTCCTCACCGTGCTCCTGCAGATGGCCACCGTCTACGTGCCCGTCCTGAACGGCATCTTCAAGACCGATCCGTTGAGCCTCGGGGAGCTGGCGCTCACGTTCGTGCTGGCCTCGGCGGTCTTCCTTGCCGTGGAGGTGGAGAAATGGGTCAAACGGAGGAGCTGACGAGCTGCTCGGTATGATCGGCCGTGAGCAGGTCCTTCACTACGTCCGGGTCCGCGCCGAGCTCGGGATCTGATCACCACGTGGGCGGAGGTGACGCGATGACGGAGCGGGAAGGATTGACGGGCGCGCAGCTCGATGCTCTGCTCCCGCCCGAGATGGCGAAGCGCGCCGAGGAGATCGGGGTGAAGAAAGCCTCGATGGACACCGCCAGCATGTTCACGCTCGCGGTCCTCGCCGGGGCGTTCATCGCGCTCGGCGCCGCCTTCTCGACGGTCGCCCTGGCCGGGGGTGGACCGGCGCCCTGGGGCGTGATGCGCGTGCTCGCCGGGGTGGTCTTCAGTCTGGGCCTGATCCTGGTCGTCGTTGGCGGGGCCGAGCTCTTCACCGGGAACAACCTGATCGTCATGGCGTGGGTCGGGCGGCGGATCCGGACGGGCGCGCTGCTCCGGAACTGGGCGGTCGTCTATGCCGGCAACTTCGTCGGCGCGTCTGCCACGGCGCTTCTCGTCTATGTCGCCGGAGCGCATGGGTTCGGAGGTGGGGCGTTCGGGAGCACCGCGGTCGGGATCGCCCACGCCAAGCTCCAGTTCGGCTTCGCGCAGGCGGTCGCGCTGGGAGTGCTCTGCAATACCCTGGTCTGCCTGGCGGTGTGGCTTACCTATAGCGCGCGCACGACCGCCGACAGGATCCTCGCGATCGTGCCCCCGATCAGCGCCTTCGTCGCCGCAGGGTTCGAACACTCGATCGCCAACATGTACTTCATCCCCCTGGGCCTCTTCATCGCCACGCTCGACCCGGCCTTCATCGCGGCGAGCGGCCTGGAGCGGGGGCCCAGGCGTTGACATGGGGGAGCTTCCTGGGCCGGAACCTCCTGCCGGTCACCATCGGTAACCTGATCGGTGGGACGCTCCTGGTCGGCGTCGTGTACTGGTTCGTGTACCTGCGGCCGAAGACCCTGGGGTGACGCATGGGGAGAGAACGATGGTCCTCGGGCCTGGGCTTCGTCGTCTTCGCGTTCGGAGTCGACCCGGCGTCGGGAGTGCAGCTCGCCTTTGTCACCTTGCCGCGGATTTTTCAGGAGATGAACTTCGGGTTCGTTTTGGGCGCGGCGTTCTTTCTGCTGTTGTTCCCGGCCGCGCTGACCTCGGCGGTGTCCATCCTGGAGGTGCCGGTCTCAACCCTGATGGATGTCTGCGGCTTGGGCCGGAAGCGGGCGGCCTGGATGGCGACGCTCGCCATCATGCTGGCGGGCTTGCCCTCGGCCCTGAGCTACACGGCCCTGAGGGTCGAGCTGTTCGGGGTGCCGCTGCTCGACCTGAAGGACTTCGTGTTCGGAACGATCGGCATGGTCGTGGCGGGCCTTGTGGTGAGCGTCTGCGCGGGGTGGTTTGTGGAGCCGAGGATGATCCTGGAGGAGATCGGGGGAGGGAGGCGATGGCAACGGCTGTTCATGCTGATCGTCCGGGTGTTCATCCCGGTTGTTCTGTTCGCCAATCTCGCGGCACGGGTGCTCGGCGGTGGGTAGGGCCCGGGAAGGGCGTGCCAGGGCTCGCCGCGGAGGCGCGTTGAAGCGCACGCAGGACCAGCTCCTCCTCGAACGCCCGCTGGTGGCGGGCGAAGAGCCCTGGCGCGTCCTGCGGATCATGGGCGAGTTCGTGGAGGGATTCGAGACGCTGGCGGGCCTGGGCCCGGCCGTGGCGGTCTTCGGCTCGGCCCGGATTTCGCCGCGCCAGAGGTATTACGGGGCGGCCGCCGAGGTCGGCGAGCGCCTGGCCCGCGCCGGCTACGCGGTGATCACCGGCGGCGGGCCCGGGATCATGGAG
>JACQWA010000070.1 GCA_016209425.1 Candidatus Rokuibacteriota bacterium | reverse complement strand
CCTCGTCCTGGATGAGCTGCACCGGCTGCTGAGTGAATCCCGCCTCAAGGACAAGGACGCCGACCGGTATCTCCTTTCCGTCTTTCCTAATATGAGCCACCGACTTGCGAATGTGTCCGGCAAAGAGCTTCTCAGGCAGTTGAATCTCGACGAATACGGAATCATCAGTCTGCAGGAAGGCAGAAAAGGAGGCGCCGGCTTCCGGCTGATGCCCGACGATCGCCTCGCGGGTTTTAACGAAAAAGTGGGGTTGATTCTCCTCTGACGGGGAGTCCTGGGCTGCTCCCGGAGCGGGGAGACAAACAAACACAGCCACAAGCACCAAAGGGAGGAGAAGGAGTCGGGACCACACACGAACGCCCTCGCTGCCATCTTTATGGTCAACGAGGGCGTCGAAAGGCTGTCCACGGTCCGGGTTCAAGGCAGACGCCGCCTCCCCCGAGGGCTGGACGCGATTTACGCTCCGGTTACCAGCGTTTTGAGGGAGCGTCAATAGGTGGAAAAGAGCAAATCGGTAAGTAGGAAGGACTAGAAAGGAGCGGAATCCTTCACGGGATCAGGACGAGCTTGCCGAACTGCCTCCCCTCGGCCAGGAGGCGCTGGGCCTCGGCGCCGTCCCGGAGGGGGAAGACGCGGTCCACGAGCGGCTTGAGGGTGCCCCGGAAGAGCTCGCGCATGACGTCGCCGAATTCTTTCCGGTTGGCCATGGTGGAGCCGATGATCCGGAGCTGGCGCCAGAAGACCAGGCGGATGTCGGTCTCCCCCTTGGGGCCGGAGGTGGCGCCGCAGGTGACGAGCCGCCCGCCTTTGGCGAGGACGCGGAGCGACCCCGTCCAGGTGGCGGCGCCCACGTTCTCCAGCACCACGTCCACGCCGCGCTTGCCCGTCTGCTCCCAGACGGCCCGGGCCCAGTCTTCCCGGGCGTAGTTGATGCCCTCGTCGGCGCCGAGGGCCTTGGCGCGCTCGAGCTTGTCGTCGCTGGAGGATGTGACCCAAACCCGGGCGCCCGCGAGCTTGCCGATCCCGACCGCCGCGGAGGAGACGCCCCCTCCCACGCCGAGGATGAGCAGATCCTCGCCGGCGCGAAGCTGGGCCTGGGTGACCAGCATCCGCCACGCCGTCATGTTCGCCAGGATGAAGGCCGCGGCGCCTTCGTAGGGGATCGCGTCCGGGAGCCTGAGGACGTTCCGGGCGTCGACGCTCACGTATTCCGCAAGTCCCCCACGGCAGTGCTCGCCGATGATCCCGAAGGCATCGCAGAGGGGATCCTCGCCCATGAGGCAGTAGTCGCACCGGCCGCAGGTGAGGTTGGGGTTCACCGCCACGCGATCCCCGGCCTCGACGCCCTGGACGTCGGCGCCGACCTCCACCACGTCCCCCGCGATGTCGGAGCCCGTCCAGAACGGAAGCGGCGTCTGAAGGAGAGGCAGGCCGTTACGCACCCAGAGGTCCAGATGGTTCAGGGCGCACGCCCTGACTTTGACCAGCACCTCGTGAGGTCCGATCTTCGGATCGGGCACGTCTTCGTATTGAAGCACCTCCGGCCCCCCGAACTGCCTGAACAGGAGTGCCTTCATGGAACCAAGACCAGCTTGCCGAACTGGGCGCGGCTCTCCATGAGGCGCTGGGCCTCGGCGGCGTCCTTGAGCGGCAGGACGCGATCCACCACCGGCCGGATCCTGCCGGCTTCCACCAGACGCATCCCGTCCAGAAGTTCGGCTTTGGAACCCTGGTGGGAGCCCAGCAGCGAGAGTTGCTTGTTGAACAGAAAGCGCAGGTCCGTCTTGGCGTCGAAGCCCGTGGTGTTGCCGCAGACGACGAGCCGCGCCCCCCACCCCATGGCGGCCATCGAGCGCTCCCACGTCGCCTGGCCCACGTGCTCGAAGACCACCTCCACGCCCTTTCGGTTCGTGATCGTCCGGACCTCGGCCACCACGTCCTGGCTGGCGTGGTTGATCACGTGGTCGGCGCCGAGGGCTTTGGCCTTCTCGCACTTGTCATCGGTTCCGGCCACCGCGATCACGCGCGCTCCGATGATCTTGGCGATCTGGATCGCCACGCTCCCGATGCCGCTTCCCGCCCCCCAGATGAGCACGTCCTCGCCGGGGAGCAGTCGCGCGCGGGTCACCAGCATGTGCCAGGCGGTGAGGAGGACGAGCGGGATGGCCGCGGCTTCCTCCCACGAGAGCCTGGCCGGCTTGGGAATCGCGTTGGCCTCGGGGATCCTGGCGTACTCGGCTTGACCGCCGTCGAGCGGGCCGGTCTGGAACCCCCAGATCTTAAACTGCCGGCAGAAGTATTCCTGACCCCGGGTGCAGGCCTCGCAGATCCGGCAGGAGAGCGACGGGTGGACGACCACCTCCTGACCGACCTTGACCGAGGCGACGTCGATGCCGATCTGCGTGACGATCCCGGCGGCATCGCTCCCCGAGATGTGCGGCAGGTCGAACTTCATCCCGGGCAACCCCTGGCGGGCCCAGAGGTCGTTGTAGTTGCAGGCGGAGGCCTTCACCTGGATCACCACGTCGCGGGGCCCCGGTTTGGGTTCGGGGACGTCCTCGTATCGGAGGACCTCCGGCCCGCCGTGCTGATGAAAGACGCTGGCTTTCATGGGCACTCTCCTCTGTTCAACGTCCGCGGAACTCCGGGCGCTGCTTCTGGGCAGCCGCCTGCCGCCCGGTGACCTGATCTTCCGAAAGCAGAACCGGGGCGGCCTGCTCTGCCTCCCACTTGAGCCACGCCCCGATCTCCCTCCAGTAGGTGCCGTTCAAGGCGCGCTTGGCTCCCTGGACGGCCAGGGGAGCGTTGGCGGCGATCTCCTCGGCCAGCTCCATGGTCCGGCTCCAGAGCTCTCCGGCCGGGTACACGGCGTTCACCAGGCCGATTCTGAGCGCCTCGGCGGCGTCGATCCGTCGGGCGGCGTAGACCAGCTCCTTGGCCTTGGCGATGCCGACCGTCCGGGGAAGCCGCTGGGTCCCGCCCATGTCGGGGACGATTCCGATCTGCACCTCGGGGATGGCGAAGATCGTTCCCTCGGCGGCCAGACGGAGATCGCAGCAGAGCGCCAGCTCGAGCCCTCCGCCGATGCAGTAGCGCTGGATCGCGGCGATCACGGGGACCCGGCACGCCTCGAGCCGCGAGAAGCAGGACTGGAGGTGGGCCAGGTGGTCCCGGATGACGAGGAGCGCCTGGGCGGGAGAGAGGTTCGGCGGAAGGTTGAGCGCGCTCCCGGCCTTCTTCAGGTCGAGGCCGGCGCAGAAGGCCCGGCCGGCGCCGGTCAGGATCGCGACGCGCACCTCGGGGTTCTGGTCGAGCGCCTCGGCGGCCTGGCGGATGTCCTCCCACATCTCGAAGTCGAGCGCGTTGAGCCGGTCGGGCTTGTTCAGCGTGACGACGGCGAGGGGCGCCTTGATCTCCAGCTGGACCTTCTCGGTCATCGTTGGCTCCTTCGCTGGGAGATTTGGGCGGGGCCTCTCCTCGCGGCATTGTAGCACGCCAGCTTTTCAGCTTGACAAGCCCTTCGTCCGCTCCGTACCTTGGCCCCGGTGCCCTGGCCGTTCTCCATCTACTTTCAGCCGGGTGACTTGGAAGGGGCGAAGCATGGTGAGGGACCCGTCGAAGCCCTGTGTGGCCGTCGTCAAGGACGAAGACGTCGCGCTCGGCGTTCGCCGAGCCCTCGAGTGGGTCGAGGAGACGGAGGGCCTGAACGCAAGAGGAACTGTGATGGTCAAGCCGCTCTGGGACTACTACTCCCTCGGCTGGGAAGCGGGCCTGAGGGAGCCGCCTCCGGGCTGGAGCGATCCCGAAGGCAACTTCCAACCGTACACGGACGCGCGGGTCGTCAGGGCCCTGGTGCGGTGTTTCTTGGAGAGGGGCGCCGAAAGGGTCCTGGTGGGCGACGGGCCGCTGCACGAGACCCCGGCCCGATGGTTTGCGGAACGGACGGGCATGGACAAAGTGGTCAGGGGGGCGGGCGGTGAGCTCGTGCACTTCGATGAAGAACCCCTCGTGGAGGTCCACGTCCCGGACGGAAGCGTCCTGCCCAAGGTTCGACTCTCCAAGGTGGTCCTGGAGTGCGACCTGTTCGTCAACGTCCCCAAGCTCAAGACGCACCCGATGCACGGGTTGACCCTCGGCTTCAGCAACCTGTACGGCCTCGTGGCCCACGAGGAGAGGCACCCCATCCTCAAGCAGCCGCAATTTTCCTACGCCATGATCGATGTCATGAAGCTCCTCAGGGAGAAGACCCTGACGGTCGTCGACGCGACAATCGCCATGGAAGGCGAAGGCCCTCGGCTCGGCGACCCCGTCCGGATGAACGTCGTCATCGCGGGGAGGGACCCCGTGGCCACGGACACCATCGCGGCGATGGTCGCGGGGTTTGAACCGATCGAAGGGCCCCTGGAGGTCGTTTCCCCCGCGGTGCACGCCGGCCTCGGCGTCGCGGACCCTTCGCGGATCGAGGTCAGAGGAAGCGGGGTGGACGAAGTGGCCAGGCCCCTGAAGCGGACTTCGTACCCCTGGATCCACCCGAGCTCCAACGTCAGGACTTACGCCGGGGGGGACTCGTGCGGGGCCCGGCCCTGGATTCAATACACCCCGATGCCCGAGGAGATCGAAGAGGGGAAACGCTACGCCCTGATCCTGGGCCGGACGCCGCACGTGCCAAAGGACCTCGATGTCGACGAAGTGTGGATCCTCGGGGACCTCAGCCTGAAGTCCGTGAACGTGAAGCGACTGGAGCGCAAGGGCGTCCGCGTCAGGCTCGTCCCCGGGTGCCCCCCCGTTCGCCTCAAGGAGTACCTCAGGCTGCATAAGTGGGAGTATCCCGTCGAAAAGGTCCGCTGCCGGCACACCTGCTGCGCGTCGCTTCGGGGCTGAAGAAGAACCGTGTCGCGTCGCAGCGCGAGGGGGGAGGACATGTCCCAGGAACGGTCGAACGGGAGCGCCGTGGTTTCCATCGTGCAGGAAGCCGACCCCTACCGCGGCACAAAGCACGCCCTGGAGTTACTGGGCGGGGTCGCCGATCTCGTCAAGGCTGCCCGAACGGTCTTGATCAAGCCCAACATCGGCTACTACTCGCTGGGCGTCGAGACGGGGCTGAAGAAGCTCCCCGAAGGCTTCGACCCGGAAGGGTACTTCCTGCCCTCGACGGACAGGCGGGTGGTCGCGTCGCTGGTGCGGCTCTTCAGGGAGGCGGGCGCGGAGCGGGTGGTGGTCGCGGACGCCCCCTGCCATGAGACGGACGGGGCGTGGGTCTTCGAAAGGACCGGCCTGGCGCAGGCGGTCTCCTCCGCGGGCGGCGAAATGTGCGACCTCGCGCAGGAGCCCCAGGTCGAAGTGGAGGTTCCCGGGGGGACGGCGCTGACGAAGTTGAGGGTGCCGAAGATCGTCCTGGACGCCGGCCTCTTCGTCAACGCCCCCAAGCTCAAGACCACACGCGTCGGGCTCCTGACCCTGGGCTTCAAGAACATGTTCGGCGTCCTGCCCCACGAATACCGGCACCCGTACCATCGCCTGCCGGAGCACTACTACGCCCTCGTGGACCTGATGAAGCTCGTGAGGGGGCGGGTCCTGACCGTCGTGGACGGCCTGATGGCCATGGAGGGCTACGGGCCGAGGTTCGGGGACCCCGTTCAGATGGACCTCGTGATCGCCGGCCTCGACCCCGTGGCGACGGAGGCCGTGGCCGCGGTGGTGGCCGGCTTCTCACCCTCGGAGGGGCCCCTCGAGGTCCTCCCGGTGGCGGAGCGCGAGGGCCTCGGAACCCGGGACCTGGCCCGGATCGAGGTGAGGGGGAAGGGGATCGAAGAGGTCCGCCGGCACCTGAAGCGGCCGCCGATGCCGTGGGTCCACCTGGACAAGCGAGTGAAGACCTACCCGGGAGGGGCGTGTTGGGGCTGCGGCCTCTGGATGCAGTACAGCCCCATGCCCTGGGAGATCGAGGACGGGAAGCGGTACGCCCTCGTCACGGGCATAGGGCCCATCCTCCCGGACAGGATCGAAGCCGATGAAGTGTGGCTCCTCGGCAACTGCGCCATCGAATCCGTCAACATCGGGAAGCTGCGGAAGAAGGGGCACACGGTGGTGGTCGTGCCCGGGTGCAACCCGTATCGCTTCGAAGAGTACCTCCAGCTTCACAAGTGGGAGGGGCCCCACTCACCCTTGTGCCAGCACCCGTGCTGCCGGGCGGGCACGATCGTGAAGTCTCCGTCCTCGGCCGGCAGGTGACCCTCCTCGCGCCTATCCGTTGAAGGCCTTCACCAGGGCGGGCCAGCGCGGATCAGCCAGGCTCGGCTGCCACGGCTGGTAGAGGCCCACGCGGTCCAGAAGCCCCGCGTACCGCTCCTTGATCCGCTGGGCGATGGTGGAGTAGCTTCCCGTCACCGCGTACGTCTCGACCATCTCGTCGGTGATCAGGTCGGCCATGCCCTGCCAGTCCCCCTCCACCGATTTCCGGTGGAGCTTCGGCGCGAGATCCTGCCAGCCGTGGGCGGCCAGCACCGGCTCGTAGGTCCGGGTGGAGGCGTAGAAGGCGATCTGCTGCTTCACGGAGGCTTTGGTCTCGGCGAGCTCTTTGTCGGTGTCGCCGATGACGACGAAGACCGACGTGGTGTACGTGAAGTCGCTCCGCTTCCTCCCCGACTTCTGAAGCCCGGCTTCCACGGCCGGCTGGACGAATTCCCGGAGGTACTTGGGGCTGTTGAAGGGATGGACGTGGAGGCCCTCGCACACCTCGCCCGCCAGCCGGCACATGTACCGGTTGACGCCCGCGATGTAGATGGGGATCTTCGGATGCTTGATGGGGCCCGGGTTGAAGAAGGGCGTCATCAGGTCGAAGCGGTAGAACTGCCCCCTGAAGTCGAGTTTGGTGCCGTTCTGCCAGCAGTCCCAGATCGCCCGGAGCGCCAGGATCACCTCGCGCATCCGCGGCCCCGGCGCCTCCCACTTGACCGAGAAGCGCCGCTCGTTGTGCCCCTTGACCTGCGTGCCCAACCCCAGGATGAACCGCCCGTCGGAGGCGGCCTGGAGGTCCCAGGCAATGTGGGCGAAGATCATCGGGCTCCGCGGAAAGGCCACGGCGATGGAGGTCCCGAGCATGATCCGTGAAGTGGTTCCGGCGGCCACGGCGAGCGGGAGGAAGGGGTCGTGCTGGGTCTCCGACGACCAGAGGCAGTCGAACCCCATGGCTTCCACCTTGCGCGCGTAGTCGCCGATCCCTTTCAGATCGTGGGTGAGCATGCCGATGTCGAGCTTCACGGTTGATCTCCTCTCATGGCGCGGAGCTCCGTTTCCACCTTGCCGGATTCGTCGGCGAGGTGGAGGCTCCGGAAGAGCTTGAGCGCCTGGTCCAGCGCGAGGATCGCTGCGGGCCGGTCTCCCATGTCCAGCATCAAGCGGCCCAGGTGCCACTGAGCGTACGCCAGGACGGGCCGATCGTCCATCTCCGCGGCGAGCCGGACGGCCTCGGCCAGCGCGCGCCGGGCGGCCTCCCGGTGTCCCATCCCCCAGGCGGCGAGTCCCTCGTTCTGGTACGCGCCGGCGAGGGGCCGGTTGAGGTTCTGGAGCCGGCCGAGGTCGGCTGCCTCCCGCGCCAGGAGCCACGCGTCGCCGGGGCGCTGTTGGGCGAGTCGGATCGCCGAGAGCGTGTTCAGGATGTTCGCCACGCTCTCGGGGGTCCCGGACTGGCGGGCGAGGGTGAGCGCCTCGCCGTAGTGCCCCCCCGCCGCCTCCAGCTGCCCCTGGCGGCGGGCGGTGCTCGCCATGTTTTCCAGGATCACCGCCACATCCCGGGACGTCCCGGCGCGGCGCGCGAGGCTCAGGGCTTCCGTGTAGGCGTCCATGGCGGCGCCGTACCGGCCCGAGAAGCGATGCGTCTCGCCGACGTTGTTCAGCGCCGTGCTCTGGGCCCTGAGATCGCCGAGGCTCCGCGCCAGCCGGAGCGCCTGGGCCGACGCCTCAAAGGCCCGGTCGTGGTCTCCCAGATCGAGGAGGATGTTGGCCAGGGCGTTCAGCGACCGGACTCCGCGGGCCCGATCGCCGGCGCGGCGGCTCAGGGCGTAGGCCTGGACGAACGCCTCGGCGGCCTGACGCGCCAAGCCCTCCTGGGCGAAGATCTCCCCCAGCAGGAAATGGGCGTCGGCCGCCAGATCGTTCCGGTGGCTCCGCTGCGCTCCCGTGATGGCTTGATGCACCGAATAGCGGGCGAGCGGAAGATCGCCCCGGGCCCGCGTGCGGCGCGCCTCGTCGAGGAGCGCGACGACCTGCTCCCGCTCCAGGCTCCCTCCGGGGTCGCTGGCGGGCTCGAGGCGCGGCGGGAGCCCCGCGCATCCCGAGCCGAGGGCGAGCAGCAGCCCCAGCGCGAAGGTTCGGAGCGAGGCCATCAGATTAGCTGAGCTTGACGGCCTGGGGGAGTCGCTCCAGCAGGAGCTGCCGCGCCTCCCGGATCGTCGTTTCCACCACCTCGGCGGCCCCCGGCAGGTTGCGGATCAGCCCCACGCCCTGTCCCGCCCACATGGGGAGGTAGTCCGCGTTTGCCTGGGCCGCGGCCTCCTCGTAGATGTCGCGGGCGGCGGCGCCGTGAAGCCCAAAGGGCAGGACGGGGGCGCCGGACCTCCGGTAGCGATCGACGAAGTCGTTTCTCAGGACCCTCGCGTAGCGGCCGCTGAACCTGTCGGTGATGGTGGTGGCGTCCGCCGGGCGCTCCAGGAGGGCCTTCTTGTACGTCTCAACGGCCGTGGACTCGCGCGTCGCGACGAAGCGGGTCCCCATGAGGATCCCTTCGGCGCCGAGCGCCAGGGCTGCCACCAGCCCCCGCCCATCGGCGATGCCTCCGGCGGCGATGACGGGAATCCTCACGGCGTCGGCGACCTCAGGGATCAGCGTCATTGCGCCGACAGCTCCAGCATCGGCGGAGCCGGGTTTCTCAAAGTGAGAGCGGTGCCCGCCGGCTTCTCCTCCCTGGACGACGACGGCGTCCAGGCCCGTGCCCTCCACGGCGCGGGCGTCGTCCACGGTCGTGACCATGGCGATGACCTTGATCCCGCGGCGGTGGCACTCGGCCACCATCTCGGGCCCAGGGTTTCCCAGCCCGACGCTGAAGACCGGTGGCCGCTCGTCGAGGATGACCTGGAAGGCCTCGGGGATGAGGGCCGGCACCGGCGCCGGCCGGGCCCACGAAGGGGAGAGGCCCAGATCTTTCCGGATGCGGTTCAGGGCCTCCTGGACGGCCTTGAGCGTGTCCTCGGGGACCTTGTCGGGCGAGACCGGCAAGCGCAGCTCGGGCGGAATCAGGAGGTTGACGCCGAAGGGCCGGTCCGTCCTGGACCGGATCTGGCGGATGGCTTCCCGGACCTGGTCGGCGGTGAGCCTCACCGCGGCGAGGATCCCGAGCCCTCCCGCCCGGGAGACCTCGGCGGCGAGGTCGGGGCCGGCGACGCCGCCCATGCCGGATTGGAGGATCGGGTAGTCGATGCCAAGGAGATCGCACAGTCGGGTTCGGAAGACAGGGCGTGGGGATGTCATGGCCGAGCCTCCTGCCCCAGCTCCTGGATCGCCTGCTCGCGGAGCCGGGCCTTCTGGACCTTGTCGCCGTGCGGCCCGGGGGTGCGCGGCACGTCCTTCACGAGCCGGATGACGCGCGGAATCTTGTACGAGGCGATCTTCCCCTTGCAGTGGGCGACGAGCTCGGCCTCGTTCAGGATCTCGCCTTCCCTGGGGATGACGTAGGCCACCGGCGCCTCGCCGAGCTTCACGTCGGGGACACCGACGACGAAGGCCTGGTGGACCTTCGGGTGGGCCATCAGGAACTCCTCGATCTCGCGGGGCGCCACCATGAAGTGGCTGATGCGGAGGACCTCGCGCAGGCGCCCCTTGAAGATCGTGCGACCGGCCTCGTCCTGGACGGCCAGGTCCCCGCTCCGGAGCCACCCGTCCTCGGTGAACGCCTGCGCCGTCTCCTCGGGCTTCTTGTAATAGCCTCGGGTGACCAGGTCACCCCGGTGCCAGAGCTCCCCCTCTTCGCCAACCTTGCACGGCTCGCCCGTTTCAGGGTTCACCACTCGGACCTCCAGCCCCGGCGCCGGCCAGACCCCGGGG
>JACQWA010000064.1 GCA_016209425.1 Candidatus Rokuibacteriota bacterium | reverse complement strand
TGTGGATGTTCACCACTCGATCCTCCTCCAGCACGCCCAGGTTCGCGGTCTCCCCGGTCTCGGCCGAGAGCCGGTCCATGACCGGCCCGGCCAGATCCTTCAGCCCGTAACGCTCCGTCGCGGTACTCCCGACGACGAAGAGCTTGTACGTGAGCCGATACCGCTCGGTCTGGGGGTTCTTCTCGACGTACCCCTGCCCCGCGAGGGTGGCCAGCAGGCGGTGGACGGAGCTCTTGCCCATCCCCAGCTTTCTGGCCAGCTCCGTCACGCCGAGTTCCTGGGCGGAGGCCAGCGTCTCCAGGACGGCGAGGGCGCGTTCAACCGCCGGCGAGGTGTACTGGCCATGCGAGGGCATTGTTCTTATATTGTGAACACCGTTTAATATAGGAGACCGGCGACGATCCTGTCAAGGCCTCCCCCGGCCTTGCCGGCCTTGCCCACCCCCAATTTCGGATCCGAGCCTTGAGATCGACCGGAGGGTGGCGATGGGGGGGAGATTCGGGTGCCGGCGAGGTTTTGGCGGTGGGAGAGCGGCAGGCGGATTCTTGGCCGGTGGGGCGCGAGGGCGGAGTCCGAGGGAGACAGATGGGGGCGCTGGCCGTGTGCGATGCGAGCCGCAATCCATCCCCAGCCAGTGGACGCCTTCATTGTCCACCGAGGATGCGAGAGCATCGGCATGGCCGGCGAGAGGACGCTGAGGGTCCGACACGGGCCGTGGCGCGGACACCGCCGTTGGATTTCCAGGTCTTTCGGGCCTGCTCGGCTTCGGCGGAGTAGGGGAACCGCCCGCTCTATCCAGCTGAGGGACAGGCGCGTCAAGGACCTTTATTATACCTGAGGCCCCGAGCCGGGAAGGCAGCGAAACGGTTACGGAACGGCCCGCACGGCGGCTTCCTCGGCCAGGATCTGGGCGGTCTTCGCTTTCCGGATCGCGTCGGCATGATCCGTCTTCCCCTTGGCCCTTTCGTGGCTCGCCTTGGCCTCGGCCACGAGCTTCCTCGCCTCAGCCAAGAGCGCCGTCGCCTCAGGGGACGGCTTGCCCTTGTCGGCCTTCTTGATCAGCTCCTCGGCCCGCATGATCTGCACGGGACAGTTGGTAGCCAGCGCCGGGAGGTCTCCCCAGAACACGACCAAGGCGAATGCCGGGAGTGCCAGCACGAGTTTGTTCATGGGCGGTCCTCGCGCTCAACGGTTGGATCGCTGGTCGGGGTGAGAGGATTTGAACCTCCGACCCCCTGCGCCCAAGGCAGGTGCGCTACCAGGCTGCGCCACACCCCGAAAAGACAGGCCGGAGTATATCGTGCTGCCGCCCCCTCATCAAGGCCGGCCCGCCGCCGACACCCAGCGCTTGAGCACCTCACGGGCGGCGGCGGCGGCCCGCGCCCGGTGGCTGACCCGGTTCTTCGCTGCCGGGTCCAGCTCAGCGAAGGTCCGGCCCAGGGGCGGGTAGAAAAAGACCGGATCGTAGCCGAACCCGCCGGTCCCCCGAACCGCCTCGGTAATGATCCCCTCCACCACGCCCTCAACCACCTCTTCGCGGCCATCGGGAGAGACCAGGGCCACCACGCACCGAAACCGGGCGGTCCACCGCTCGGAGGGCATCCCCTTGAGCTCGGCAATGAGCGCGGCGCATCGGTCGGCATCGGAGAGCCCGGACCCGCCGTAGCGCGCCGAGCGGACCCCGGGCCGGCCCCCCAGAGCATCCACCTCGAGGCCCGAATCGTCGGCCAGGGCCAGCGAATTCGATGCGCGGGCTGCGGCGCGTGCCTTGGCCAGGGCGTTCGCCGCGTAGGATTCGTCCCCCTCCGGCGGCAGCGCGGCGCCCGGGATCGTCGCCAGGCCGACGACCTCAAGGGGGAGGTCGCCGAGAAGCGCGGCGAGCTCCCCTGCCTTGTCAGGATTCAGGGTGGCAATGACCAGGCGGGCTCTAGCGGGTGAAGACCCGGTCGCCACGCGCCTCCAGGGCCCGTCGCTGCAGGGCGACGAGTTGCGCGATCCCGGTCCGGGCCAGGGCGAGCATCTCCTGGAGGCGGTCGGCGCCAAAGGGCCCCTGCTCGGCGGTCCCCTGAATTTCGACGAACTCCCCCGCCCCGGTCATGACCACATTCATGTCCACTTCGGCCGAGGAGTCCTCCAGGTAGTCGAGGTCGAGCACGACCGTGCCGGCCACCACCCCCACGCTCGTCGCCGCCACGTACTCGCGCAGCGGGAGGCTCGGGAGGATCTGCGCCTCGACGAGTTTGGCGAAGGCATCGGCCACGGCCACGAAGCCCCCCGTGATCGCGGCGGTTCGCGTCCCCCCGTCGGCCTGGATCACGTCGCAGTCCACCCAGAACGTCCGCTCGCCGAGCTTGGCCAGCTCCACGACGGCACGGAGCGAGCGCCCCACCAGCCGCTGGATCTCCTGCGAGCGGCCGCCGCTGCGGGTCGTCTCCCGCGGCGTGCGGGTCGCTGTCGACCGGGGAAGCATGCCGTACTCGGCGGTCACCCAGCCCTGGCCCTGCCCCCGGAGGAAGGGGGGAACCTTGCCTTCCACCGAGGCCGCGCAGATCACCTTGGTGTCCCCGAACTCGACGAGCACGGAGCCCTCCGCGTGCCGGATGTAGTCGCGCGTCAGCGTGATCGGCCGGAGTTGATCCGGGCGCCGCCCGTCGTGGCGGCTCACCGCGGCCCCTCCGCCGTCTGGGGCACCCCCATTTTCTGGTCGTAGCGGCCCTTGTATTCGGCCAGTCCCGCAGAGATCGCCCGGGCCACCCGCTCCCGGTACTGCGAATCCATGAGCCGCCGCTCCTCCTTGCGATTCGTGAGGAAGCCGATCTCCACGAGAACGGCGGGCATGGCCGCGCCCCCGAGCACGTAGAAGCCGGCTTGCTTCACCCCTCGGTTGGCGATGCGCAGGGAACGGGTCACGGAGTCCTGCACCGTCTCGGCCAGCTGGCCGGATTCGACCTGGAACTCGGACTGGGCCAGGTCCCAGAGGATCGTCTTCAGGATGTCCATGTTCGCCCGGGAATTTCCCGTTTCCAGCTGGATGACCCCGTTCTCCAGCGCGGCGACCTGGCGGGCCTCGTTGTCCGTCGCCTCCGAGGAGAGGAAGTAGGTCTCGACGCCCTCGGAGACCGAGTCCCGGTGGGCGTTCGCGTGGATGGAGACGAACAACTGGGCCCGCTCCTTGTTCGCGAACTGGGTGCGGTCGCGAAGCGGCACGAAGTAGTCGCCCGTCCGGCTCAGGGCCACTTTGATGCCGAGTCCTCCCTCGACCAGGCGCGCCACCCGTTTGGTGACGTCGAGGACCACGTCCTTCTCCTGAAGCCCGCCCGGCCCCACGGCGCCCGGGTCATGCCCGCCGTGGCCGGCGTCGAGCACGATGCGCCGAAGCGGCTCGGCTGGCCCGCCGGTCGCCTCCCGCGCGGCGGGCTCCCGCGTGCGGTGGACATCCACCATCACGCGGTACGGGTCCTGGAGCGTCATCGCTTTGATCTCTCCCGGGGCGCCCTCGAGGATCACTCGCAGTTCGGCTCCCCCGCGGAGCGGCGCGACGCGGAGCTCTTTCACCAGCCCGTCCCCGACCTCTTCCAGCCGCGGCGCGGACAGCGAGAGCCCGCTCAGGCGCACCCGAACCTCCCCCCCTCGGTCCTCGATCTGAAAGGCAAACGGACCGCTCCCTTCGAGCACCACACGGGTGAAGGACGGATAGGAGCGAAACCGGAGATCTTCCAGGGCGACGGAGGCCGCTGCGGGCTTGACCGGAGGTTTGGTCTCCGCCCTGGCCACTCTGACGGAGGCGTAGAGCTTCGGGAGAACGCGGGTCAAAAATTCCTCCGGCACCACCCAGCCGCCCGACAGGATGCGCGGCGGAGTCCGGAGGGTCACGGGCTTTCCCTGCACGAGAACCTTGGATCGGTCTCGCGTGAGCCGAACGCTCTTGGCCTGAACGGCGAAGGTGGCGATGGAGGACTTCCGACTCCAGGTGGGCCTGACCCCCAGCAGGCGGGCCAGTCGATCGAGGGACACGTATCCCGCGCCGTCTTCGCCGTGGATGACAGGAAGCTCACCGCGCAGGGAGCCCTGCCGGCCCTCGGCCACGAGGAGGAGGCTCCGCGCCTCGGCCTCGGTCGACAGGAACCCCACGAGCAGGACCGTCAAGGACCAGCCAAGCAGAAGTGACCGCATGCCGCCCTCGTTTCACCGGGTGATGCGTATTCTAGCAACAGACAGGGCGGCGGAGAAACTTTTCCCGAAGGGCAAGCCCCCTCCCCCTGCCCTCTCCCCCTCGGGGGAGAGGATACAGGTGAGGGGGCCGAACTGGTGGAGGTGGAGGGTATCGAACCCTCGTCCGGAAACCCTCGGCGTCAGGCTTCTACATCCGTAGTCGGTATTTTCAATCTCGCCGCCCGAGCCTCCTGCCGACAGGATCCCCGGGCCGCCAGCCTCAAAAGATCTCGCCCCTCACCCCGAGGCCGGGTTCAGGACCAGCCACCAGAGTATGACGCCCCAGGCCCAGGCCCTGATGGCTCGACCCGGCGGAGCGTGGCCGTTGTTAGGCGGCCAGAGCTAGCTGAGTGTCGGCAGCTATAACCGTTCTCTCGGTTTTACGAGGAGAGAGAACCTCGAGATGCCACCTGCGCCTCGCTGATCCCCGTCGAAACCAGTCACCCCCATCCCGCCCCGCCGCCTCCAGGACGCGGGGCTGACCTCTTGATTCCCACTCATCCGCGGGCGTGGGCGGCCTTGTCCATCTCGCGTCGCATCTCTCGGTCGCGGATCGCCCGGCGTCTGTCGTGGAGCTTCCGCCCGCGCGCCAGGCCTAACTCGAGCTTGGCCCGCCCGTTCTTAAAATATAGCCGAAGGGGAACCAGAGTCAACCCGCGCTCCTGGACCTTTCCCAGAAGCCGGTTGATCTCGCTTCGATGGAGCAACAACTTGCGCCGGCGTTCGGGGTCGTGGTTGGCGTCCGAGCCGTGATGGTAGGGGCTGATGTGGCACCCGACCAGCCACGCCTCCCCCCCCTCAATCAAGGCATAGCTGTCCTTGAAGTTGGCCTTGCCCTCCCGGAGCGACTTGACCTCCGTCCCTCGGAGAACCAGACCAGCCTCGAAGGTGTCCAGAATCTGGTAGATGTAGCTGGCCTTGCGGTTCGTGGCCACGACCCGATCAATTGCCATCCTGTCCCCTTGACTTGGTAACCCCTGCGTGTAGTAATTTGAGAGGATATCCGAGCCGAAGTGGCGGAATTGGCAGACGCGCTAGATTCAGGGTCTAGTGCCCGCAAGGGTGTCGGGGTTCGAGTCCCCGCTTCGGCACCATTTCAAGTCCGGCCCGGGGCTACCCTATTGTACACCCCGCCTGGACCGGCGCCTAGTTGCCAGTCAGGCACCCGGAACGCTGCGGCCGGGTCGCCGAGCGACGAAGCCGTAGCGATGGTTGACCCGAGGTCTCCCGTCCGGGGGATCCTCGAGCGTACCTAGGGGAGCGGCCCCGCGTGTCGATCCGGACCAAGCTGACGATCCTCATCTCCCTCCTCATTGCAGCCCCCCTCCTGTTCTCGGCCGCGTTCTGGATCAACACGCTCCTGTCCTCCTTGGGCGGCCTGCGGTGGGAGGATCTCATCTGGCACGGCCGCGTGGAAGTTGAGGAGCGCGCCGCGCTCCGGTTCTGGAACACGGCCGTCGTTCACAACGACTCGGTCGTCCAGGCCCTGAGTCCGGTGGGACAGCGCCTCGCCCGTGAGCTGACCTTCCTGGGCGCACGTCTCCGGGAGGGCAAGTGCTTCTCCCGCGAAGGAGAGTTCTCTCCGGCCTGCCGTCCCTTGGCCCGCGAGTTCCTGGAGCTGCATCCCGAACTCGAGGGACTCCTGGCAGTCTCGGGGAAGCGGGCCACCGAGGTCCTGAACGGCAAGATCGCCCCGGAACGGATCGCCACGATCCAGTCCGCACTCATGCCGCTGGCCCAGACAGGCCGGAACGTGACGCTCCAGCCCGTCCAGGTTGGGGGGGAATTCCTCCTGGCGAGCCTGCACACCCCGCGGGAAGCCCCGAGCTGGACCCTCATCGTCTGGATCACCACCCGGGACTTCATGAGGCCCTTCGAAGGGCTCCTGTCCGGCACCTTCTACCGAACCGTCCTCGCCAACGACCAGGGCAGGCTTCTCGTTCCGCTCGAGCGACTGGGTCCGACGGAGACCGGGAACCGGCGAGTCCTCATTTCATCCCTCTCCTTCCAGGACGCCGACCAGCGGCAACGCGTGCTGGAGAGCCTCCGGGACGGCCGGGGCGGCAACGGCCGGGGGATCCTGGCCGGGACCCGCTATATCTTCGCCTACGCCTCCGTCCCCCCCACCGGCCTCCGGGTCGTGACGCTGCTCCCGCTGGACCTCCCTTCGGAAACCCGGGTCTTCGGCGCGCTGCGGAACTTTCTGGTTCTGTCAGCAATCCTGATCATCCTCACGGGGGTGGGGGCGCTGTTCCTGGCCACGCGCCTGACGCGGAGCCTCCGCATGCTCACGACGGCGGCGGAGGAGATCGGCGCGGGCCGCCTCGACACCCCGATCGAGGGCAAGGGCAAGGACGAGATCGCCCGGCTGGCGTCCAGCTTCCGGACCATGGCCGAGCAGATCAAGGAAGACTTTGCGACGCTCGAGCAAAAGGTCGCCGACCGGACCCGGGACCTGACCCTGAAATCCGAGGAGCTGGCGCGCGCCAACGAGGACCTGCTCCGGATGAGTAAAATGAAGTCCGACTTCCTCGCCAAGATGTCCCACGAGCTGCGCACGCCCCTCAACTCGATCATCGGCTTCAGCGACCTCGTGCTCTCGGGCGCCTTCGGTCAGATCACGGACAAGCAACGCGACGCCTTGGGACGGGTGGTGCGCAACGCCAAGAACCTCCTCCAGCTGATCAACGACATCCTTGATCTCTCCAAGATCGAAGCCGATCGCCTGACGCTGAAGCTCGGGCCGGTCAACCTCAAGGTCCTGGTGGACGCCGCGGTCGGGAACCTCGAGTTCAAGGCCTTGGAAAGGAAGATCTCCCTGAAGGCGGAGGTGGACGCCGGGATTCCGATGCTGCAAGCCGACGAGGTCCGGTTGCTGCAGATCCTGAACAACCTGCTCTCGAACGCCGTGAAATTCACCCACGAGGGCGGAGTGACCCTGACCGCCGCGCTGGCCGCGAACGGCCGGGTGCTCATCGCGGTGCGGGATACCGGGATCGGCATGGACGCCAAGGAGCTGTCGAACCTCTTTACCGAGTTCTACCAGGCCGATACCTCCCGCACGCGCAAGTACGAGGGGACCGGGCTCGGCTTGGCGATCACCAGGCGGCTGGTAGAGGCCATGGGGGGGACCATCGGCGTTGAGAGCCGCCTGGCTGAGGGCTCCACGTTCACCGTGACGCTGCCGGCGGTCGCGGCCGGGCCTCTGGCGGAAACCGTCACGCTCCCGCCGCCCACGCCCGCCAGGGTCACGCCGAGGCCGGCGTTCAAGGGGCCACGCAAGATCCTGGTCATCGACGACGACCCGGAGATCCACACGCTGATCACGGAGAATCTCAAGGACACGGGCTCCACGTTCCTGCGCGCGCTGGACGGGGACGCGGGGCTCAAGGTCGCTCGCGAGACGCGGCCGGACCTGATCCTGCTGGACATCCGCATGCCCAACAAGGACGGCTGGGAGGTCCTCCACGATCTCAAGGCCAACACCATCACCGCCGGGATTCCGGTGGTGATCATGAGCTCGGTCGACAACACGGCCCTGGGCTTTTCCCTCGGTGCCGCCGATTATCTGATCAAGCCGGTCAATCGGGACGGGCTCTCTCAGACATTGTCCCGCCTCTCGATCGGGCCGGGGTCGGGGTATATCCTGGTGGTCGATGACGATGAGGAGTCGGCCGCGGTGGTCAAGGAGGCCCTCGAGGTCAAGAACTTCAGGGTGGCCGTGGCGTCCAACGGCAAGCAGGCCCTGCAGGCGATCGCGCAGCAGCTTCCCCGCCTCATCGTGCTGGACCTGATGATGCCCGTGATGGACGGCTTCGAGCTCCTGGCCCACCTGCGGGGTGAGGCGACCACCAAGGACATCCCCGTCGTGATCCTCTCCGCGAAGGATCTGACTCCCAGCGAGCGGGCCGCGCTGGACGGAAAGATCCAGGCGCTGTTTCAGAAAGGACAGGTCACCCTGGATCAACTCATCAGCGACGTGCAGAGTGCCATCACGCGGCACCCGGCGGGCGTGTGATGCCCCCGCTGGCGCTGATTGTGGAGGACATCGAAGACAACCTGCTCCTGATCAAGAGCCTCCTCGAGATGGCCGACTTCCGGGTCGTGG
This sequence comes from Candidatus Rokuibacteriota bacterium, assembly GCA_016209425.1. Taxonomy (GTDB): domain Bacteria; phylum Methylomirabilota; class Methylomirabilia; order Rokubacteriales; family CSP1-6; genus JACQWA01. The sequence goes on along the minus strand of JACQWA010000064.1, from coordinate 16,066 downwards.
AGGCCCGGGACGGCCGGGAGGCGCTCGCCCAGGCGCAGGCCCACCGTCCCGATCTCATCCTGCTGGACATGTCGCTCCCCGAAATCGACGGCTGGACCGTGGCGCGAATGCTGCGGCAGAATCCCGAGTTCGGCTCCACCCTCATCGTGGCCCTCACGGCCCACGCCATGCCCGGCGATCGCGAGAAAACCCTGGAGGCGGGCTGCGACGAGTTCCTGACCAAGCCCATCGACGTCCCCACCTTCCTGCCCACCATCACCAAGATCCTGGAGGCGAAGGGTGGCTGAGGACCTCGTCAAGGCAACCGTCGTGGTCGCCGACGACAACCCCGACAACGTCGAGCTCCTCCGCCTGGCGCTGGAGGACGCCGGATACACCGTGGTGACCGCCTTCGACGGCCACGAGGCCCTCCTGAAGGTGGCCGAAACGAACCCCGACCTCGTCATCCTCGACGTCATGATGCCCGGCAAGGACGGCTTCGAGGTTTGCCGCCGCCTGAAGCGGTGGGAACAAACGCGCAACATCCCCGTGCTCCTGGTGACCGCGCTGCGCGAGGTGGCAGACAGGATTCGGGGGATCGAGGCGGGCGCCGACGAGTTCCTCACGAAGCCCGTGGACATGCTGGAACTCCGGTCGCGGGTCAGAGCCCTCGTGAAGGCCAAGATCTACCGCCAGCAGGTCATCGAGAAGAACGCGCTGCTGGAGAAGATCCTGAACCGCTACCTGCCCGAGGAGGTGGTGGCGAAGATCCTGGAGGATTCGCGCCTGCTGAAGCTCGGAGGCGTCCGCGACTTCGTCACGGTCCTCTTCGCCGACCTGACCGGATTCACCAGCTTCGCGGAGTCCGTTCCCCCCGAGCACGTCATGGAAACCCTGAACCAGACCTTCTCGCGGCTCACGAAGATCGTCACCGATCACCACGGGACCTTCGACAAGTATCTGGGGGACAGCCTGATGGCCTTCTATGGCGCGCCCATCGCCTCCGACAACGACGCCCTGAACGCCCTGCGGTCCGCCGTGGAGATGCGGGAGGCATTTCAGGAGCTGAAGGCGCAGTGGGGGGAGGGCCCCCGGGCCCAGCTCGGCCTCGCCGTGGGCATCAACTCCGGGGAGGCCATCGTCGGGAATCTGGGCTCCGAGCGATTGATGAACTACACCGTGATCGGCGACGTCGTGAACGTCGCCGCCCGCCTCGAGAAGCTGGCGAGCGCCGGCCAGATTCTGATCGGCGAGTCCACCTACGCCCTGCTGCAGGATCTGGTGGTCGCCCGGAAGTTCGGGGAAGCCGAGATCCGCGGACGCTCGAAACCCGTGATCGCCTACGAGCTGGTCCGCCTCTTCAAGCCCGCCTAAAACCTCGGAGGGGGGCTCCGCTTGCGCGGGCCGGGGACCCGCGAAGCGGGTGCGCGCTCGAACGTGGGTCGGCGCAGAACCAACCGGCCGTCGAGCTCGACCCACTACCTAAACCTCGTCGAAGGCGACACGTCGACCCGCACGCGAGGAAAGCTGGGCAGCCTCGACGACCCGGAGGGCGAGGAGCCCTTCCCGGACGTCCACCGAGGGCGGCCGGTGGGACCCGACCGATTCGACGAACGCCTCAAGCTCCCGGCGGAGCGGCTCCTCCCCCGTCCCCTTCACCTCCTCTGGCTCCCCCTCCTGCGCCGTCCACTCACGGCCGCGCCGCTGGTGCTGGTGAGGGAAGACGGTCACGAGGGACCGCGCGAAGTCGGCCACGAGGCTCCCGCGGTCCCCCACCACGACGCAGTCCCGAGCGGGGCCCGGCCCGAAGTAGCCAGCCTCCACGAAGGCTGGCACCTCCCCGTACTCGACGGTGACGAAAGACAGGTCGTCAAGGCCACGCCCTAAATAATCGCGCAGTGTCGCCGTCACAGCGGTCGGGGCCTGTCCGAGCAGGTGGGCGAAGAGGTCGAAGTAATGGATGGCATCGGTTTGGGTGACTCCGACGTCGATCCGGGGCCGCTTGAAGCCCGCGAAGCGGCCCCTGAGGTAGCGCACGCGTCCCACCCGCGCCTCGGCCAGGCAGCGGCGGAGGAGATCGGTCACGGGGTGAAAGCGGAAGATATGCCCCACCTGGAGGATTCGGCCGGTGGTCTCGACGATATCCACGAGCTGTCGCGCTTCGCCGACCGTCAGCGTCAGGGGTTTCTCCACGAAGCAATCTTTGCCCCCGCGGAGACTGCGGGCGGCGAGATCCAGATGCGTGTCCGCTGGGGTCACGATGTCCACGGCGTCGACCCGATGAAGGACCGAGGCGAAATCGGAGACAATCCGGGAAGGATCCAGGCCGCCCCTCGCCGCCGCCGCGCGACGCTCGGCCGAGAGATCGCAGGCCCACACGGTGACCCCGAGCTCCTGCAGCACCCGGAGGTGGTTCTCCCCCCAGCGCCCCAGGCCGACCAGCAGGACGTTCATCCGCTCACGCCTCGCGCACCCCGCCGCCCAAGTCCTCCACCACCTGGTAGCGGAGCGTGCGATCGGCCATCCAGCGCACCGCGAGGAGGTCTCGAAAGGCGCCGAAGGCGCGGTTGGCGATGCCGTACTTCGACTCCCCAAACCGCCGCGGCCGGTGGTTCACCGGAACCTCCAGCACCCGGAATCCCTGCATGCGCAGCAGGGTGGGAATAAAGCGGTGCAACCCCCGATAGAGCGCGAGCCCGCGCAAGCATTCGCGACGGAACGCCCGGAAGGTGCACCCGCTGTCCCGAATCGAGTCGCGGCTGATCACGTTCCTCACGGCATTCGCCACCCAGGAGGAGACCCGCCGAACCCACGCATCCTCGCGCCGCGTCCGCCAGCCCGTCACCGCGTCCCACCGTTCGAGCTGGGCGAGCAGCATCGGAATATCGTGCGGATCGTTCTGGAGGTCGGCGTCCATGGTGACGACCCACCGCCCGCGGGCCGCCTTGAACCCGGCGTCGGTCGCCGCGGTCTCGCCGGCGTTCGTCTTGAACCGGAGGAGGCGCACCCGGGCATCCTGCTCCCGAAAGGCGCGGATCACCTCGGCGCTTCGGTCCCGGCTCCCATCGTCGACGAAGACGATCTCGTAGCGGAGTCCCGTGGGGTCGAGCACCTCCCGGATCTCCGGCCAGAGCAGGGAGAGGTTGGCCTCCTCGTTGTACACGGGGATGATCAGCGAGAGGTCTGGCTCAGAAGCGCTGGCTGGCATCGGGTGGCCCTGCGCCACCGGCAGCGGGATGCGGGGGGGCTAGGCACCGGGAGGATCGAACCGGGGCGACCTCGGGTGAGTGCCCTTCCATTCCTCCGTGAGCCGGTGCGGGAGCCGGAGACGATCCAGGACACGGGCCAGGGTGTGGGCAATCAGGTCGTCGATCTGCTTGGGCCGGTTGTAGAACGCCGGCATGGGCGGAATCAGCACCGCTCCCATCTCGGCCAGGGCCAAGAAACACCGAAGGTGGCCGGCGTGCAGCGGTGTCTCCCGGACGAGGAGAATCAGCGGCCGCCCCTCCTTGAGCGTCACGTCGGCCGCCCGGGAGATCAGCGTATCCGAGTGGCAGTAGGCGACGGCGGAGGCGGTCTTGATGCTGCACGGGGCAATCACCATCCCCTCGGTCCGGAAGGACCCGGACGCCACGGCGGCCCCGATGTCTTTGTTGTCGTAGTGCCGGTGGGCCAGCGCCTCCACCTCGCTGACCGCGAACTCGGTCTCTTCGACGATGGTCCGCTTGCCCGGCCCCGAGATGACCAGGTGGGTTTCGACGTCGGGAACCTCGCGCAACAGCTCCAGAAAGCGGATGCCGTAAATCGCCCCGGTGGCCCCGGTGATGGCCACGGCAATCCGTTTCGCGTGGGTCATGGTCGCTCTCCAGAACTACAGGCGAAAGCGCTTCCTGAAAACCTCTTCCCGCGTCTTGGTGTAGAGCACCTCCCACTCCCGGCTCCCCTCAGGGACGGGGCGGGCGTACGAGGAAAGGATCCGGCGGACCTCCTGTTCGATGGACTCCTCCAGCTTGGTTTCGTCGGTCAGGGACCGGATCACCTCGTTCCTCACCTCTTTCCGGATCTCTTCGTCGCCGTTCCTCACCACGACCTCGGGGGTGGCCTGGAGCTCGGCCACGATCCGGTCCGCCAAGTAGAAGATTCGCTCGCGGCTCATCCGCATCAGAGGATGAACCCCCGCTCCCGAGCCAGCTTGCCCTTCACGAGGGCGAGGAGACGGCGATAGTCGACAGGGGTGTCTTTGATCTCCTTGGTATGCTCCAGCAGGATCTGCCGCGCCTCGGCGTCCAGGCGCTCCTCGGCCTGGAGGTTCTCCAAGAGAACCTTGCGGACCGCCGCCCGGGCCTTGGTCTCGTCTTTGGTCTCGACGAGTTTCTTCGCCAAAAGCCGTTTCAGCACGGCGCCGGCCATCCGTTCAGCCATCTCCTCGCGTCGGGGCATCTTGCCGGGGCAAACGAGAGTCCCAGTCCGCCCACAGACTACACGGGACGCCTTCGGGGTGTCAAGGCGAACCCCGCGAGAAATTTAGGCGGATTGGGTTTTCCCGGGGGGTGAAGCGATGGGCAGGGTGACGATGAAGCAGCTGCCCACCCCGAGCTCGCTCTCCGCCCGAACATCTCCGCCCTGAGCCTCCACGAGGGATTTGACCAGGGCCAGCCCGATGCCGAGGCCTCGCACGTGGCCGGTGTCGGGGTGGGGAACGCGGGAGTACTTTTCGAAGATCCCCGGCAGCGCCGCGGCGGGGATCCCGACCCCCTGATCCTCCACCCCCAGTTCGACCCGCCGCCGCTCGCCGGCGGAACCGCGGGCCCAGATTCGAACCGGGCCGCCCCTGGGGGAGTACCTGATCGCGTTGGAGAGCAGGTTCTTAAGCACCCGGTCCACCGCGTCGTGATCAGCGAGGACCAGCGGGAGGCCGACCGGGATGTCCCGCTCAACCGTGTGACGGCGACTCTGATCTCTGAACAGCTCCACGTTCGCGTCGATCAGCGGTCCGAGCTCGAGGGGGGCCGGCAGGAGCGCGCTCTCCCGCCCGCTTTCGATCCGCGAAAGATCCAGAAGGTCAGCGACAATCCGTCCCAGCCGCTCCGCCTCCCGATGGATGGACCCCAAGAAGCGCTGGGCGCGCTCCGCCGACGTCGGACGCGTCAGGAGCAGCTCGGAGAAGCCCTGGATGGACGTCAAAGGGGTTCTCAGCTCGTGAGACACGATGGAGACGAAGTCGGATTTCGCGCGATCCAACTCCCTGAGCCGCCGGGTGGCGGCTGCGACCTTTCCCTCCAGCTCCTCCGCGAACCGTCGCTGCCGGTCCGCCAGCCGCCGGTTTTCGATCCCGAGGGCCAGCTGAAGGCCGAGGGTCTCGACCGTGGCGCGCAGTTCCCGTGGGAACTCCCCGCCCCGTTCCACAGCCAGTACCCCCATCCGCCCCTCCCGGGCGCTCAGCGGCACCAGCAACAAGCGCCGCGGACGTCCCCGCGCGAGGCCGGGCGGGGCGAACCGATGGTCGCTCTCCAGATCGCCCACGAAGAGGCTGTGCCCGTCCCTCAGCACCCAGCTCGCCACCGAGTGAGCTCCAATCGCGTCGCTCCGGTCGTTCGCCTCCCCTCGCCACACGACCAGGGGTTCCGGGCCGCCGGGGACGAGCACGATAGCCACCGCCCGCGCCGCGAGTGCCGCGTGAAGCTTCTCGGCAACGTCTGCCAAGAGATCGCGCAGGTCTTCTCCCCTGCTGAGCGTGCGCTGGAGACCCAGGAGCAGCCGATACCGCGCGGCTTGCAGCCGGGCGCGGTGGACCAGAGAACCAGCCACACTCCCGACGAAGAGAAAGAGTCCGAGGCTGATGAGCCCCTCCACACTCTCGGCTGTAACCCCCCGGCTTTCGATGCCGGGCAGGACAAACGGCGCATAGAGCAACGCGGCGAGGAGGCCCCCGCCTCCGCCTCCGAGGCCACCGAAGCGGAGCGCGGCCCACAAGGTCGGAAGCAGATACAAGTGTCTGAACCCGGAGGCGGGCCCCCCGCCGGTCCAACCAAGCACGCCCGTGATCGCCCCGAAGCAGAGAAGAATTGCAACCACCGCTCACCTGACCTGGAGCATGCGGTAGGCCGAAAAGAAGACGACGGAAGCCGCCAGGGCAGGCCCCAGGCTCCCGCAGTACCAGAGCAGCCCGCAGCCGGACAGTGAGAGCAGCGCCAGGTAGAAGACGGCCCCCAGCACGACCTCGACGGTCCGCGGGAGCGCAGGGTCCGCGAGGTAGCGGACGACCGAGAGTCCCGTCGCCGCCAGGGCCCCCGTCCAGAAGCCCCACCGCCGCTGCCAGCGGTTGAACAAGGTGCCCCGGAAAAAGGCCTCCGCCGACAAGACGTTGGCTCCCACGTCATACGCCAGGCCGGTCAGATAGGGAGCCGGGGGGCTCAAGCGCACGGGATAGCCCAAGGTCCGAGACGCCGAGAGGAGGAGATGGATGCCAAGAAAACAGCCGACCGCTCCCCCGAGCGCGACGGTTCGCCAGTCCGCGCCGGGAGCGAACCCCATCCGCTGGAGCTCGGGTCGGCGGTACACCAGCAGCGCGAGAGCGGCGGGGGGCAGGAGGTAGGCCAGACATCCCCACGGCGACAGGGTGCAGGCTGCCGCAGCGATCAGGAGAGCGAGCATCATCAGCGCGGCAGAAGGCCCCCAGCCCCGCCTGGCCTCCCACGCGGCGGCGAGGGAGGCAGCGAGAAGCCCTCCGTGAAATCCAACCACCCCCAGGATTCTCTCGAGCCACGTCCAGCCGCGATACCCGGCGACCATCCCGGCGAGGCCGATCGCCGCAAACGGAACCAGGACGCGCAGCGGGAACGGGACCAGAGGACCGTGGGCTGGCCGGGCCGGGTCAAACGGTCGGGTCAAAGCATCCATCAGCCGGGAGGCCGAGGAACGCGGAGACGATCCGGGCGTCCAGGAGGCGATCCGCCCACCCCTCGACTTGGCGGCGCGCCTCCTCGCACGCAAGGCGCTTCCGGTAGGGACGGTCGGAGGTCATGGCATCATAGACATCGGCCACAGCCATGATCCGAGCCCCAAACGGGATCGCCTCGCCCGAGAGCCCTGCCGGGTACCCACTGCCGTCCTGCCGCTCGTGATGATGGCGGATGATCAGCGCCCCCTCCGAGAAGAACTCAAGAGGGGAAACGATCCGGGCCCCGACGACAGGGTGCTCGCGCATGAGAACCCACTCCTCCTCGCTCAGCGGACCGGCTTTCCCCAGGACGGCCTCCGGAATCCCGATCTTGCCAAGGTCATGGAGCAACCCGGCCTGGGTGATCACCCGCCGCTCATCCGCCGAGCACCCCAAACGAAGCGCAAGCCGCTGAGCGAGTCGAGCCACGCGCTCGGAGTGACCGCGGGTGTAGGGGTCCCTCGCCTCCAGAGCGTTGGCCAACCCGAGGAGGCTCTGGAGGAACGCCCGCTGGAGTCGCCCGTGAACGTCCCTGAGGTCCAGGGCGTAACGAAGTGACTGCTGATACGCTGCCCGGAGCCGACGGTAGGCCAGGGCGAGCTGCCGCTCCCGAGCACGGCTTCGCTCGTACTGGGACTTCAAGTCCCGGGCGTAGAGGAGAACCTGGGAGATTTCTACCTCTCCGGCCAAAGCGGGGCCTCGGGAAGGAGCGATTGAACGAGGGTGAGGAGCCGGAGCGGAGAAAAGGGTTTGGTCAGGTACAGATCGGCCCCGGCCGCGCGCCCCCGCGCGAGGTCCTGCGCCTGCCCAGCAGCCGTGAGCATGACGATCTTGGCCCTGTCGAGCCGGGGGTCCAGCCGGAGACGCCGACAGACCTCGAAGCCGTTCAGGTGCGGCATCTGGACATCGAGAAAAATGAGATCGGGCCGCTCAGCGCGCGCGACCTCCAGCGCCTCCAGACCATCGGCAGCCTCGACCACCCGCACATGGTCGTCTTCCAGCGTGAACCGCACCAATTCCACGATCGGAGGCTCGTCGTCGACAATCAGCACCGTGGGCATGGCCTCAATTGTCCAGGGCAATCGCCGTGCCAGGATGGGGGCGCTCCTGTGGCGGGGAGATGGAGGAGAGGCAAGACAGCGGGTGCACTCCCGGCTGTGCAGGCCCGGGGGGGATCGCTGCCGCGCGAAGTGTGCAGAAAGGGCGGGCGCCCCCTAGGAGCCAGTCGGACTACCCTCGGTTCGAGCGCCGGCTCCGCCGGCGCAACCCTCTTCGTGGGGGAGGCCTCGGAGGGGGCCGGGCCCACCCCGAAGGGGGGGCGGGGGCCCCCTCCGATGTCCTAGGCGAGAGCGCCGCTCCCATCGGGCAAGAGGCCCGACCCCTCTAGAAGCCTGGCGTTCAACCCCCCGTCGTGTATACTAAGTGTGTGTGCGGCAGCGCATACCTCGCCTCCGCTGGTGTCTCTTCCGCATGTTGGGGCGTGAACTGAAGCGGAAGAGAACCATCCTGCGCCGATGCGCGGGGACCAAAAGGAGGCGCCCATGGCGTCTAAGCTCTACGTAGGCGGTTTGTCTTACTCCACCACCACCGAAGGGCTGCGCGAGTTCTTCGCCCAGTGCGGAACCGTCGAGTCCGCTAGCGTGATCACCGACAAGTTCTCGGGTCAGTCGAGAGGCTTTGGCTTCGTCGAGATGTCCACGAGCGAGGAGGCCCAGCAGGCCATCGCCGAGCTCAACGGACGCGAGCTCGATGGCCGTCGGCTGATCGTCAACACGGCCAACCCCCAGGGGGCCCGGTCTGGCGGTGGGCGCTCCGGCGGCTTCGGTGACAAACGCGGCCGAGGCTTCGGGGGCGGGAGACCGTCCAAGCCCATCCGCTGGTAGGTCCCAACTAACGACACGGAAACGGCGTAGCGGGGTGATTCCCGCCGCGCCGTTTTTGCTTCTTTGGCAGGGGCGGTCTCGTCGGGGTGCGGGCCGTGGACTGGGACTACCTGATCGTCGGCTCGGGGTTCGGCGGGAGCGTCTCGGGCCTCCGCCTGGTCGAAAAGGGCTACCGGGTGGTGATGCTGGAGAAGGGCCGCCGCCTGCGGCCCGAGGAGTTCCCGCGGACCAACTGGAACCTCAAGCGGTGGCTGTGGCTGCCGCAGCTCGGCTGGCGCGGCCTCTTCCGGATGACCTTCTTCTCCCACGTCACGGTGCTCTCGGGCGTGGGCGTGGGTGGCGGCTCCCTGGTGTACGCGAACACGCTTCCGGTCCCGAAGAATGACTTCTTCACCGCGCCCTCCTGGACCCGTCTCGCCGACTGGAAGCGCGAGCTCGAGCCTCACTACAGGACGGCCCTCCGTATGCTGGGCGCGGTGGAGAACTCCGCGCTGACCTGCCCCGACGAGGTCCTGCGCGAGATCGCGCGGGAGATGGGCCGCCCCGAGGCTCACCGGCCCACGACGGTGGCGGTCTATTTCGGCGACGCCGGAGTGACAGTGCCTGATCCCTACTTCGGAGGCGAGGGCCCGCCCCGCACGGGGTGCATCCTGTGCGGCGGCTGCATGCTCGGCTGCCGGCATGGCGCGAAGAACACCCTCGACAAGAACTACCTCTACCTTGCCGAGAAGAGGGGGCTGGTCATCGACGCGGATACCGAGGTGATCTGGGTGCGGCCGCTGGACGGCGGCTACGAGGTGACGGCGCTCCAGGGTCCGTCCGTCTTCCGCTGGCGCCGGAAGAAGCGGCGGTACACCGCGGGGAACGTGATCTTCGCGGGGGGCGTCCTGGGGACGCTGGGCCTGCTCCTCCGGCTCAAGGCGAGCCCGGAGGGGCTCCCGCGCGTCTCCGACCGGCTGGGCCAATTCGTCCGCACGAACTCCGAGGCGCTGATCGGCGTCGTCACCAGGCGCCGGGATCTGGACCTGTCGAAAGGGATCGCCATCGGCTCCATCCTGGAGACCGATCCTCACTCCCATCTCGAGCCCGTCCGCTACCCCGAGGGGGCGGGGTTCTTCCGGCTCCTCGTGGCGCCCCACGTGAGCGGGGACAGCCTTGTCCTGCGCCTCGCGCGCCTCTTCGGGGTGATGCTGCGCCACCCCCGGAAGGCGCTCCGGGCCTGGCTCGTCCCCGACTGGGCGAAGTCCACGATCATCCTGCTGTACATGCGCACCCTGGAGGGGTACCTCTCGATGAAGCTCAGCCGATCCGCCATGACGGGCTTTCGCCGGTCGCTGACCACCGCCCTGGAAGAGGGGCCCGCCCCTACGGCCTTCATGCCGGAGGCCACGGATCTGGCCCGCCGGGTCGGCGAGAAGGTCGAGGGCTTTCCCCAGAGCCTCATCACCGAGACCCTCATGGGCATCCCCACCACGGCGCACATCCTCGGCGGGTGTTGCATGGGCGAGGGGCCGGAGACGGGCGTCATCGACCACCGCCACCGGGTCTGGGGCTACCAGGGCCTGTACGTGGTCGATGGCTCGGCGGTGTCGGCGAACCCCGGGGTCAATCCCGCCCTCACCATCCTGGCACTGGCCGAGCACGCCATGAGCTTCATCCCGCCGGCCGACCTGTCCCCCAGGTAAAGGGGTCGCGACGATCCGTGGGCTCCGGGCCCCGCCAGAGGCCGCGGCCGGCCTGGCGAGCCTCACGCTGCAGTTTCAGGAAAAGATCCTGGTACCGCACGTTCGGCGGCACGGTCATGACCTGGGCGTATCCGCGCCGCACCAGCTCGGCGTTCACCATGATGCCATCGACCCAGACGTAGGCCAGGAGCCGGCCGTACCGGTCGCGCTCCTGCACGTCCAGCTCGAGGCGGACGGACTTGCCCTCGGTGATCTGCCGATTCACCTCCGACGCCTCCCGGCCTCCGGGCTCCTCGCCCCTGGTCGGGTGATGGAGTTCAGGGGTGTTGACGCCGATATAGCGGATCTTCTCCACGCGAGCCCCGATCCTCACGTGGATCGTGTCACCGTCTACGACCCGGACGACCGTGCCCTCGAGCGCCGGGCGTTCCACCGCCCAGGCCGGGGCGATGGCGCAGAGCAGCCAGAGGAGCGCCACCCCCCGCACGACCGATCGCATGGACCCACACTGTCACTCGGCCCCTCCAGGTGTCAACATTTGGATACATCAGGCTTGCGAGGGGCGAGATCCTGGAGCTGTCGGACCCAGGCGCCGTTCCCGAAAATAGACAGCCCGCCGGGAGCGGTTCCCCCGATGTCCGCCCCGACCCGCGTGGTGTATCGCTCTTCCGGCATTGTCGACGTCGAGGACGTCATCGGCTGGCAGCTCGACGACTGGCTACCGCCGCCCGGGGCTGCTGCGGCGGTCCCTCAGGCGCCGATCACCTTCTCGTGCATGAGCTTCGGCTCGTGCAGCGGGAGGATGCGATCGGCCTCGCGCTTGATCCGCAGCATGCTCTGGTAGGCCTGCATCGGATCGGTGTGGCACCCCGGCGGGATCACCTCGTAGCCGAGCTCCTCCCGGAGCTCGGGCGGCACATGGTAGTTCCGATCGACGGTGCAGAGGCCGGCGATGACGTGGGTCCCGGCCTTGGTCTGGACCTTCACCGAGATGCCGCCCGGCGTGTGGCCGGGCGTCTCGAAGATGCTGAGCCCGGGCAGGAGCTGGACGTCGCCCTTGACCGTCGTGAACCCGGGCAGCTTCTCCAGCCGCTCGTAGTGGTCCTTCTGAGCGTAGGAGAAGCCGAAGATGCAGTGGGGCGGGAGCCCGCCCATGACCTCCTTTTCGTGGACGATGACTTTCGTGGTGGGCGCGACCTTCACCGTGTTCATGCAGTGGTCCCAGTGGAGGTGCGTCTGGATGACGTAGTCGATCTGGTCGGCCGTGATGCCGAGCTCCGCGAGCATCGCCTCCCACGGCGTCTTGTCGACGACGTCCTTGAAGAGCTCGCCGCCCGCGCGAAGCGGCTTCGCGCTGCGCTTGATCAGCGCCGCGTAGTCGGCCGCGCTGCACGCCGTGTCGACCAGGATGCGCTTCCCCTCGCCTTCGACGTAGAAGCACAGGTACGGGATGTCGATCTTCTCGCCGTAGTAATTGAGATAGGTCATCCGTGACATCTCGCGCTGGAGACCCATCGCGATCGCGAAAGGCTTGATGATGTAGTTACCCATGTCGCCTCCTTGCGTGCTCCACGTCGTCCGCGAGCACGGTGCCACGCAGCCAGCGGATCTCTCCTCCCCGGAACGCCGCGCCCCGCGCGGGATCGCTACCCGATGGTTCCCATCGTGAAGTTCGCGCTGTCGTGGAAGGAAAGGACGTGATCGCCGGCGTTCATGATGCGGATCATGCTGTCGTAGACCTGGAACGGGTCCATGTGCGAGCCATCTCCTCCATCCCTATACAGCGCGGATGAAGGCGGAGTCAAGCACGGAGTTGGGGACGCGCCTGCCCAGGGACGGAGGCGGTTTTTCGGCGGACGGCACCCGCGCCAGGGCGCGACAGCGCGGTGAGCGGTTAGGAGAGGACGTCGGCGAGGAGGCTACACCCCACCGGCAGCGGTTCGAGGTGGCAGGGGCTGGAAACGGACCGGAAGGTACCGCGCCAGTCCTCGACCCTACTCAAGACCCCGAAGGCCCTCGGCCTCACGATCCCCCAGTCCGTCCTCATCCGGGCGGACGAGGTGATCAAGTAGCCCCCTATAACTCGACGAGCCCGAGACTCAGAATGAGGGCGCGGTCAACCCTCTGGATCGTGTCATGGCTCAACCTCCCCAGGCGGCGGATGAGCCGCTGCCGGTCGATCGAGCGGATCTGGTTAAGGAGGACCACCGAATCAACCTGGAGCCCTCTCTCGAGCGCCTTGACGAGGACTTCGGTCGGGTACAGGTCGGGGTCGACCTGGGACGTGATCGCGGCGACGATCGTAATGGGTCTGAAGCGATTGGCGAGATCGTTCTGCAAGACTAAGGCTGGGCGTGTCTTTCTGATCTCCGCACCCAGCGTCGGATCAAAGCTGACGAGATATATCTCTCCCCGCCGGTGGGGCGTTACTTTTCGCGGTTCTGCCATGCCTCCTCGTCAAGGGAGAACCACTCCCGGGCGAGACGCAAGTCTCGTTGAGCTCGGCGAATTGCCCCCTCTTTCAACCGTCTTCGTAGCTTGGTTCGGCCGGTGGCCTGTACGTAGTGGGCGACAGCTTCCGCAATGAGCCGGCTGCGATCGCCTTTCGTCGCTCGGCCGCCGGAACAATCTCGCCACCGGGGAGGGTGACCACGGCCATCCCGGCCTCTTTGAGGATCTCGACCCCGATCCCCGGAATTCGGAACTTGATGCCCTTGAGGTCCGCCCACCTCTTGATCGGCTTCTTGAACCACCCGAACGCCTGGGGCATGAACACAGGACGCGGCCAAGGACCCCTTCTACTAGAAGGTTCTCGAGTCGCAGAAGAAGTACGCTTCGCTCGTTGTGCCGTACCGGCTCTCGATCTGGCCGTCGTATGAGCCGGCAGGCAACTACTACTGGAAGGGCTCCGTCTACGTGAAGCCGGCCAGGTAACGGGCCGGCGTCGGGAGATTCGGGCGCGCGGCGGTGGGTCATGGGCCAGCGCGTCTTGTCTGCCGCGCGTCCGAGCGCGCCATGAGCTTCATCCCGCCGGCCGAGGCGTCGCACAAGTGAAGGGGCCGCCGCTCTCGTGTACCTGGCGAGGCTGGACTTGACTCATTTCCCTGCCGCGTGCGAGCGTAGAGTCATGACGCGTTGCTCTCGAGCGCCCGCTCTCTGGGTCCTCGGCGGCCGCCGCCGCCCATCCACCACCGTGGACCCTGTGGAAATCGAGCGCCGCAAGGCCTATGCGGCCATGGACCCGGGGGAACGCCTGGCTCGCGCCCTGGCCTTGTCCTCCTTCGTCTTCAGGCTCCGCGGATCGGCTCGCCTCTGCCGTCGCCCATGACAGGAGAAAGACGGTTTGAAGATGCTCTGGCGAGTCTCGCCGCGATCTTCCGGGAACGAAGTGTGCCCTACGCCCTGATCGGCGGGCTCGCGGTTGCTGCCTGGGGTGCGCCGCGGGCGACCGAGGACATCGACCTCCTCGCCGACGTGGGCCCCTCGTCCGAGCTTGGCGCGGCCCTGCGCGCCGCAGGCTTCGAGGCTGAGTGGCGTCGGGGGGATCCCGACGACCCTGTTCCGTTGCTCCTCCGCCTCCGCGGCGCCTCCGGTCCCGAGATCGACGTGGTCTGCGCCACCCGGGCCTGGGAGCGGGAGATGCTCGGCCGGTCGATCCGCGTCCGTCTCCCGGAGGGTCCGGAGACTCCGGTCATCGCTGTCGAGGATCTCATCGTCCTCAAGCTGATGGCGGGGGGGCCGGGTGACCTCGCTGACGTCGCCGACCTGCTTGAGCGCGCCGGCCCGCTTCCCGAACTGGACAAGCGGGCCGCAGCGAGAGGCGTGTCAGATCTCCTGCGGCAGGTGCAAGGCTCGATAGGGCCTCAGCCCTGATCGGCGATCCGTGGGCTACGGGCGGCGCCAGAGGCCGCGGCCGGCCTGGCGCGCCTCGCGCTGCAATTTCAGGAAGAGATCCTGGTACCGCACGTTCGGCGGCACCGTCATGACCTGGGCATAGCCGCGCCGCACCAGCTCGGCGTTCACCATCATGCCATCGACCCAGACGTAGGCCAGGAGCCGGCCGTACCGGTCGCGCTCCTGCACGTCCAGCTCGAGGCGGACCCGCTTGCCCGCGGCAAGCTGCTGGTTCACCTCCCACGCCTCCCGGCCGCCGGGCTCCTCGCCCCTGGTCGGGTGGTGCAGTTCAGGGGTGTTGACGCCGATATAGCGGATCTTCTCCACGCGAGCCTCGATCCTCACGTGGATCGTGTCGCCGTCCACCACCCGGACGACCGTGCTTGCTCGTTGCCAAAAGGCACACATTGTGTTATGATCCCGCAGTGAAGTACTTCACATGGGACGGGGAGAAGAACGAGAGGCTGAAGGCCCAGCGCGGCGTGTCTTTTGAGGAGATCGTCTTCCATATCGAGCGCGGTGCTATCCTCGATATCTTGGAGCATCCGAACCAGGAACGGTACGGAGGCCAACGTATCTTCGTCGTCCAACGCGAGGGGTACGCGTACCTCGTACCGTTCGTAGAGGAGAAGGAACAGGTCGTGCTCAAGACGATCATCCCGAGCCGTACGGCGACAAAGAAGTACCTCGGCAAGGAGACCGCAGATGACGAAGCTTGATTCGAAGGAGAAGGAGCTTCTCGATTCCGTAGAGAGGGGCGAGTGGCGATCGGTTCGTGGTCTGAAGGGCGAGCGGAGGCGTTATGGCCGGTATGCAGCCGCGACCTTTCGGAAGGACCGACGGGTCAACATCCGCATTTCGACCAAGGACCTAGAGACGATCCAGAAGCGCGCGCTCGAAGAGGGCCTTCCGTATCAGACCCTGATCTCGAGCCTCCTTCACAAGTATGTTGCTGGGCGTTTGCGGGAGGCCTAACCAGCGGGGGGAGCGGACCGGCGGGGAAGCGGGCTGGTCCATGCGGGCGTTGGTGGTCAGCTAGGTACGAGCCGGTCCTCGTCCTCAACTGGCGGCCGGAAGCCTTGGGACCAACCGACCGTGTCCCGCTCGGCACCCTGAGACGTGTTCGTTCTGGATTGGCAACTGCCGTCAGAAGAGTAGTTGAAGTGTTGCGGAAGCGCACTCGCCAGCGTCGGTCCTCCGCCCCCTGACGCAATAGGAACGCCCTGCTACCGTGGGGTGCTACTAAGCGAAGGGCGCCCTCGACGAGCAGGGCCTCCTCGACGAGGAGGAGCGGCTGATCGGCCGCCCGCTCGACTCCGAGGAGAGACATGATCTCCCCCAAGTAGATCACCACCGCGGGGGCGCCAGGGAGATCACCTCGGCGCCCTCCTCGCTCTCGCACAAAAAGACCGCATAACAGTAATTGACGTTCCCTGACCTGGATTTCCGATCACGTTCCACCCCTTGCGGGAGAGCGAGAAAGCCCGGCGGCGCGCTGGAGGGAGGTCGGTCCCACGATGAGCTTCCAGGTCCGGTATGACCAAGCCCAGGATATCCTGTACCTTGCCCGGGAAGGGGAGGAGGCCGAAGCGGTCGAGGTCGCGCCTGGGGTCACACTCGAATTCGATGCCGAGGGCGGTCTCCTTGGGGTGGAGATCTTCCGGGCCTCTCAGGTGCTTCGAGAC
>JACQWA010000004.1 GCA_016209425.1 Candidatus Rokuibacteriota bacterium | reverse complement strand
GCTCCCGAGCGAGCGGGCGGAGTGGGACCCCTTCAGCCTCCTTGCGCAGGGGTGGTACTGCGCAAGGGGCTGAACGGGTGACGGAGCCCGCGAGTCCGGGAGCGCCCGGCGACAGGACCCGCGGCGGCAGGTGCGGGCCCCTCGTTCCTCGCCAGGCGCGATCGCATTGGGGCTAGAATAGGCTGATGACGCAGATCGGGGACCGGTACGACCCGAAGCAGGTCGAGGAGCGCTGGTACCGTCACTGGCAGGAGCGCGGCTACTTCCGCGCCGACCCGGCCTCGCCCAAGCCGCCCTACTGCATCGTGATCCCGCCCCCCAACGTCACCGGCTCGCTCCACATGGGCCACGCCCTCGACAACACCATCCAGGACATCCTGATCCGCTGGAAGCGCATGGACGGCTTCAACGCCCTCTGGGTTCCCGGCACCGACCATGCCGGCATCGCGACCCAGTACGTGGTGGAGCGCCAGCTCGCCGCCGAGGGGAAAACCAAGGAGGACCTGGGGCGGGAGGCCTTCATCGCGCGCCTCTGGAAGTGGAAGGAGGAAGCGGGGGGCACGATCCTCCGCCAGCTCCAGCGCCTTGGGGCGTCCTGTGACTGGGAGCGGACGCGCTTCACCATGGATCCCGGGTTGTCGGAAGCCGTCAGGGAAGTCTTCGTCCGGCTCTGGGAGGAGGGGCTCCTCTACCGGGGCGACTACATGGTCAACTGGTGCCCGCGCTGCCAGACGGGGCTCTCGGACCTGGAGGTGGAGCACGAGGAGCGGGATGCCCGGCTCTTCTACATCAAGTACGGCCCGCTCACCCTGGCCACGGTCCGCCCGGAGACCAAGCTCGGCGACACGGCCCTGGCGGTGCACCCCCGCGACCGCCGCTACGCCCGCTACGTCGGGCAGACCCTGGAGATCCCCTCCGTCGAGGGGACGATCCGGATCAAGGTGATCGCCGACGAGGCCGTCGACCCCAAGTTCGGGACCGGCGTCGTCAAGGTGACTCCGGCCCACGACCCGGCCGATTTCGAGATCGGCCGGCGCCACGGCCTGGAGACGCGGCAGGTCATCGGCTTCGACGCCAAGATGAACGCACGGGCCGGAAAGTACGCGGGCCTGGACCGCTTCGAGTGCCGCAGCCACATCGTGGAGGATATGCAGCGCCTGGGCCTCGTCGAGAAGATTGAGCCCTACCGCCACAGCCTCGGGGTCTGTTACCGCTGCAAGACCGTCGTCGAACCCCTGGTCTCCACGCAGTGGTTTGTCAGGACCAAGCCCCTGGCCGAGCCGGCGATCAAGGCGGTGCGGTCGGGGAAGATCAAGATCATCCCGCGGGGCTGGGCCAAGACCTATTATCACTGGATGGAGAACATCCGCGACTGGCCGATCTCCCGCCAACTCTGGTGGGGGCACCGGATCCCGGCCTGGTACTGCGACAGGGACGGCTCGATCCACGTCTCGCGCACCGACCTCGACCGATGCCCGACGTGCGGGGGACCTCTCCGCCAGGACGCCGACGTCCTGGATACCTGGTTCTCGTCTGGCCTCTGGCCCTTCTCGACGCTCGGGTGGCCGAAGGACACCGCGGACCTCCGGACCTTCTATCCCACCTCCTGCCTCGTCACCGCCTTCGACATCCTCTTCTTCTGGGTCGCCCGCATGATCATGCTCGGGATCAAGTGCGCCGGGGACATCCCGTTCCGGGACGTCTACCTCCACGGGCTCATCCGCGATCCCGAGGGCCAGAAGATGTCCAAGGTCAAGGGGAACATCATCGATCCCCTGGACCTCATGGACAAGTACGGGACCGACGCCCTCCGATTCACCCTGGCGGCGCTGGTGGGGCAGGGGCGGGACATCCGCTTCGGCGAGGAGCGCGTGGAGGCCTACCGGAACTTCGCCAACAAGCTCTGGAACGCGGCGCGGTTCGTCCTGACGAATCTCGAGGACTACGACGCCGCCCTCGCCGAGGGGACCGCCCCCGGGCTGATCGACCGATGGATCCTGAGCCGCCTGGCCGGCACGATCGGCAAGGTCCGGAAGGCGCTCACCGCCTACCGGTTCAGCGACGCGGCGGGCGCCCTCTACCAGTTTCTCTGGCACGAGTTCTGCGACTGGTACCTGGAGTGCGCGAAGCTGAGCCTCTACCGGAGCGAGAACCCCGCGGCGAGGGCGCGGACCCAGAAGACCCTCGCGGAGGTCCTCGAGGCGACGCTCCGGCTCCTCCACCCCTTCATGCCGTTCATCACCGAAGAGATCTGGCAGCGGCTCCCCGCGCTTCGCGGGGGGGGCCGGCACGCGGGCTCGAGCATCATGCTGTCTCCGTTTCCGAAGGTGCGCCGGGGAGACCTGGATCCGGCGGCCCAGCGCGAGATGGCGGTGCTCATCGCAGTGGTCACCGCCATCCGCAACATCCGCGGCGAGATGCGAATCCCCCCGTCGGCCACCCTGCGGGCGCTGCTCCGGCCCGCGACCCCCGGTGCCGCGGACGTGATCACGGCCCATGCCTTACTCATCCAGAGCTTGGCTCGCTGTACCCTGACCGTGGACCTCCAGGCCGCACGCCCCCCGGCCTCGGCGATGGCGATCGCCGAGGGGGTGGAATGTTTCGTTCCGCTCGAAGGGCTGGTCGATCTCGCGGCCGAGCGCCGGCGCCTGGTCAAAGAGATCAGGAAGGTCGACGACCACCTCGCGTTCCTCGCGGCCAAGCTGACGAACACGCAGTTCAAGGCCAAAGCCCCCCCGGACGTGGTGGAGCGGGAAGAGGCACGGCTCCTGGAGCAGCAGGCCATTCGCGCGAAGCTCCAGGAGAGCCTCGGGCTCATCGATGACGCAAGCGGCTGACGTTCGGGGGGCGTGGGCCGGCCGCGCGGTGCACCGGCTGGGCGAAGTCGATTCGACCCAGAATGAGGCCCGACGGCTGGCGGACGAGGGCGTCCCGGAGGGGACGGTCGTCTGGGCGGAGCACCAGACCCGCGGCCGCGGGCGCCTCGGCCGGAGTTGGGTGGATGAGCCGGCCGCCTCCCTCCTGATCTCGATCATTCTCCGCCCCGCTCTCGACGCGTCCCGCCTCCCTCAGATCTCGCTCCTGGCCGGGGTCGCGGTGGCCGACGCCCTGGCGGGGGAGTCAGAATTGCCGGTGACCCTCTCCTGGCCCAACGATCTGCTGATCCGTGGTCGCAAGGTGGCGGGCATCTTGGCCGAGTCCTGCCTGACGAAGGGCGCCCCAGGCGTGGTCATCCTCGGCATCGGCATCAACGTCAACCAGACGCACTTTTCGGGGGAGCTTGGCGGCCGCGCCACGTCGCTGGCCATGGAGGCGGGGCATCCCTTCGACCGAGCGCGGGTGCTGAGACTGCTGCTCGAGCGCCTGGAAGCCTGGTACCGCTGGTGGGTAGCGGACGGCTTCCAACCGGTGCGTGAGGCGTGGCGTCACCGGGCGGAAACCCTCGGCCGGCGGATCGACGGCGATGGCGGCGTCGCGGGAGTCGCCGTGGACCTCGCCGACGATGGCGCGCTGGTGGTGAAGACGGATTCGGGCGCCCTCGTCCGGCTCCACGCCGGGGATTTCTATGCTCCTCGTCGTTGACGTCGGCAACACCAACACGGGGCTCGGGGTCTTCGACGGCCGCCGCCTGCTGGTCTCCTGGCGCCTGGCGAGCCGACGCGAGCAGACCGCCGACGAGTACGGCGTCTTCATCCAGACCCTCCTGGCGAGCCGTGGAATCGAGCGCAGCCAGATCACCGCCGTGGCCATCTCCAACGTCGTCCCGCCCGTCCAGCAGACGCTCGAGTGGATGTGCGAGAAATACTTCGGGATCCATCCCTTCACCGTGGAGCCGGGGGTCAACGTGAAGATGCCCCTGCGCGTGGACAACCCGCGCGAGGTGGGATCCGACCGCGTCGTCAATGCCGTGGCCGCCGTGGAATTCTACGGCCCGCCGCTCATCGTGATCGACTTCGGCACCGCGACAACCTTCGACTGCGTGAACTCCCGCGGGGAGTTCATCGGGGGGGCCATCGCCCCCGGGATCACCGTGGCCGCGGAGGCGCTGATCTCCAGGGCGGCGCGCCTCTACCGGGTGGAGATCGTGCGCCCGAAGGAGGCCATCGGCCGCAACACGACCACCAATATCCAGTCCGGCCTGGTCTACGGCTACGCGGGGCTCGTCGACGGCCTCGTCGAACGGATTCGGGCCGAGATGGACGGCGATCCGAAGGTGATCGCCACCGGGGGCCTCGCCGGCCTGATCCAGGAAGCCACCCGAACCGTCCAGCACGTGAACCCCGACCTCAGGCTGGAAGGGCTCCGCCTGATCTGGGAGCAGAGCCACCCCCAGGGTTCTTGACAGGGGAGGGGCCGGACCGGTACACTACCCCAAATATAGTAGGGTCCGAAAGCGGGCTTCCTATATACGGGGTGTCGGCTCGCCAAGGAGGACGCGCGAACATGGGCATGTGGATCGGCCGCGGACGCAAAGCCAGGATCGCATACGGCTTCGACGACATCGCCTTGGTGCCGGGAGCGGTCACCGTCAACCCGAACGAAGTGGACATCTCGTGGGAGCTCGGCGGCCGGCGCTTCGACATCCCGATCATTGCCGCGGCCATGGACGGCGTGGTCGGGCCACGGCTCGCCATCGAGATGGGGCGGCTCGGCGGCCTGGCGGTGCTGAACCTGGAGGGCATCCAGACCCGGTACGAGGAGCCCGACGAGGTGTTGGATCGAATCGTCTCGGCCAGCCTCGACGAGGCGACGCGGATCATCCAGTCGATCTACGGCGAGCCCATCAAGGAAGAGCTGATCCACAAGCGGATCAGCGAAATCAAGAAGGGCGGTGGTCCGGCGGTGGTCTCCTCCATCCCCCAGCGCGCCGAGCGCTTCGCAAAGATCGCCGAGGAGGCGGGCGCCGACATCTTCATGGTCCAGTCCACCGTCACGACCGCCCGGCACATCGCCACCGAGTACACCCCGCTCGACTTCACCAAGCTGAAGAAAAACCTCTCGATCCCCCTGATCGTCGGCAACTGCGTGACCTACGAAGCCTGCCTGGAACTGATGCAGTGCGGCGTCGACGCCTTGCTCATCGGCGTCGGCCCGGGCGCCGCGTGCACGAGCCGCGAGGTCCTCGGGTTGGGCGTGCCCCAGGTGACCGCCACCACGGACTCGGCCGCGGCCCGGGATTTCCACTACAAGCAGACGAGTCGCTACATCCCGATCATCACCGACGGCGGGATGACCACGGGGGGCGACATCTGCAAGGCACTGGCCGCGGGGGCCGACGCCGTGATGATCGGGTCCGCGTTCGCCCGCGCCGAGGAGGCCCCCGGCCGCGGCTACCACTGGGGCATGGCCACTCCCCACCAGAACCTGCCGCGCGGGACGCGTATCCGCGTGGGGGTGACTGGCCCGCTGGAGCAGATTCTCCTGGGCCCCGCGTTCACCGATGACGGCACTCAGAACCTCGTGGGTGCCGTCCGGACGTGCATGGGATCGGTGGGGGCCCGGAACATTCGCGAGCTCCAGCTCACGGAGCTCATCATCGCCCCGGCCATCAAGACGGAAGGGAAGGTCTTCCAGCGCGCCCAGAAGCTGGGAACGCCCAAGTCATGACGGGAGGGGGTGGGCCCCACGCCGAAGGCGTGGGTGGGGACCCCCTCGGGCATGGTGTCCTGTTCGCCGGGGGCTCTCCGCCGGCGAGGCTTGGCGGTGATGGATAAGATCGCCGTCCTCGACTTCGGCTCGCAATACACCCAGCTGATCGCCCGCCGCATCCGCGAGCTCTCCGTGTACTCCGAGATCTTCTCCTGCCTGCACCCCATGGAGGAGATCCTCCGGGGCGGGTACAAGGGGATCGTGCTCTCCGGCGGGCCCTCCAGCGTCTACGAGGACGGTGCCCCGCTCCCGCCGCGGAAGCTCTTCGAGGCGGGCATCCCCATCTTGGGCATCTGCTACGGGATGCAGGCCATGGCCTACCTCCTCGGCGGTCACGTGATCCCCGCCGAGCGGCGGGAGTACGGCGCGGCCGAGCTCCGGCTGGAGGGGAGCGAGGGGCTGTTCGACGGCGTGAGGCCCGAGCGCGGCAACCGAATCACGGTCTGGATGAGCCACGGCGACACCGTCCTGCGACCCCCCAAGGGCTTCGTCACGATCGGCGCCACGGAAAACTGTCCGGTGGCCGCCATGGCGGACGCGACCCGGCGCCTGTACGCGGTCCACTTTCATCCCGAAGTGGTCCACACCCCGCAGGGAAAGACGATCCTCCAGAACTTCCTGGCCCTGTGCGAGGCCAATCCCACCTGGTCCATGGCCTCGTTTATCGATGCGGCCGTGCAGGAGATCCGGAAGCCGGTGGGAAGCGACCGCGTCCTGTGCGCCCTCTCCGGGGGCGTTGACTCCGCCGTGGTGGCGGTGCTCGTCCACCGGGCGGTCGGCGACCAGCTCACCTGCGTCTTCGTGGACAACGGATTGCTTCGCTAGGGGGAGGCCGCCGCCGTGGTTCTCACCTTCCGGGACCACTTCAAGATCAATCTGGTGCACGTCGACGCGTCAAAACGTTTCCTCCAACAGCTCGGCGGCGTCGCCGACCCCGAACTGAAGCGCAAGCGCATCGGGGCCGAGTTCATCGCCGTGTTCGAAGAGGAAGCGCGCCGGCTCGGCGAGATCCCCTGGCTCGCGCAGGGCACCCTCTATCCCGACGTCATCGAGTCGGTGTCCTTCCGGGGGCCCTCGGCCACGATCAAGACCCACCACAACGTGGGTGGCCTCCCGACCACGATGCCGTTCAAGCTCCTCGAGCCGCTCCGCGAGCTCTTTAAAGACGAGGTGCGCCAGCTCGGCGAGCTCCTGAGGCTCCCGCCGGAGATCGTTTGGCGCCAGCCGTTCCCCGGGCCGGGACTGGCCATCCGGATCCTGGGCGAGGTGAGCGATGAACGGCTCGACCTGCTTCGGGAAGCCGACGCCATCGTCCAGGAAGAGGTGAAGCAAGCCGGGCTGGAACGGGAGCTCTGGCAGGCCTTCGCGGTGCTCCTCCCGGTCAAAACCGTCGGGGTCATGGGCGACTTCCGCACGTACGCCCAGGTGATCGCATTGCGCGCGGTCATGAGTCAAGATGCGATGACCGCGGACTGGGCGCGGCTCCCCTACGAGCTGCTGGGGAGGATCTCGAACCGGATCATCAACGAGGTCAAAGGGATCAACCGCGTCGTCTTCGACATTTCTTCCAAACCTCCGAGCACCATCGAGTGGGAGTGAGGGCGATGGCCAAACTCGTCTTGGCGGTGATCGTGTTCGCGCTGGGCATGGGGATCTCGCGCCTCCTCAACCGGGCAGAAGACCTTCCGCCTCAGATGCGGCGGCTCGGGGCGCGCCTGGCGTTCCTCGGCGGCATCGTGATTCCGGCCCTGATCCTCCTCTTCTCCACCTTCCGTATCATCCCCGCGGGGCATGTGGGCGTGGCGCTCCTCTTCGGCCAGGTCCAGCCCGTCCCGCTCACCGAAGGGCTCAACGTCGTCAACCCGCTCTACGACGTGATCGATATGGACACGCGCGTGAAACGACATCAGGCCCGCTACGACGCGGCGTCCAAGGACCTCCAGGCCGTCCACGTGGAGATGGTCCTCAACTTCCGGCTCCTCCCCGAGAAGGCAGCGGAGGTCTACCAGCGGGTGGGAGTCGGCTACTCCAACGTCATCGTGGATCCTGCCGCCCAGGAAATCCTCAAGGCGAACAGTGCGCTCCACAATGCCGCGGAGATCTTGCAAAAACGACCGGCCATCAAGGCGGACGTCCAGAAAGAGCTCACCCAGTGGCTGGTCAAGTACGGGATCGAGATGAAGGAAGTGGCGCTGGCCAACATCCGCTTCGATCCCTCCTACGAGCGCGCCATCGAGGCCAAGCAGATCGAGGAGCAGAAGGCCGAGCAGAAACGCTACGAGCTGATCCAGGCCCAGCGCCAGGCGGAGATCGCCGCCGCCACCGCCAAGGGCAAGGGCGACGCGGCTCGGGAGGAGGCCAAGGGCGTGGCCGAGGCGCTTCGGATCAAGGGCGAGGCCGAGGCGGCCTACAACGCCAAGGTGGCGGCCTCGCTGACGCCGGCCCTCATCCAGCAGCAGTACCTGGCCCGCTGGGACGGCAAGCTGCCCCAGTTCATGATGGGCGGCAACGCCACCCCGCTCATCCAGCTCCCCGTGCCCGGCGCCGAAGGAAGGCGCTGACCCTATGACCCATTCGGATTTCGTCCACCTGCACGTTCACTCGGAGTACAGCCTCCTCGACGGCGCCAGTCACCTCGACAAGCTCGTCGCCAAGGCCAAGGAGCTCCGGTTCCCCGCCCTGGCCCTGACCGATCACGGGAATCTCTTCGCGGCCATCGAGTTCTACCTGGCCTGCCAGAGAGCGGGGGTCAAGCCGCTGATCGGCGCCGAGCTGTACGTGGCGCCGGGAAGCCGGTTCGAGCGGGCCAACGTGGATGGGTCCTACGAGGGCGCCAACCACTGCACGGTCCTGGTCCGCAGCCTCCCGGGCTATCGGAACCTCATGAAGCTCGTGTCCAAAGCATATCTTGAAGGGTTCTATTATAAGCCCCGGGTAGATAAGGAGCTTTTAGCCCAGCACTCCGACGGCCTCCTGGTCCTCTCCGGCTGCCTGAACTCGGAAGTCTCGCGGCTCCTCGCCCAGGGGGAGGAGGACAAGGCCCGCCAGGTGGCGGGCTGGTTCCAGGAGGTGTTCGGCAGGGACTGCTATTTCATGGAGGTCCAGTCCCACGGCCTCCCGGAGCAGGCCCGGGTCACCGAAGCGACCCTCCGCATCGCCCGCGCCGTCGGGGCGCCTGTGGCCGCGACCAACGACGCCCACTACCTCGAGGCCGCCCACGCCCGGGCCCACGAGGCGCTCCTGTGTATCCAGACCGGGACCACGATACGGGATCCGGACCGCTGGCGCTTCTCCACCGACCAGTTCTACCTGAAATCCGCCGAGGAGATGCGGCGCGTCTTCGCCGAGCTTCCGGAGGCCTGCCGCAACACCCTGTCCGTTGCCGAGCGCTGCAACCTGGAGCTCACCTTCGGCCAGTTCCACCTCCCGCGCTACCGGGTTCCGGAAGGGCACACGCTGGAGAGCTATCTGCGACACCTCGCCCGGGAGGGGCTCCGGTCCCGCTACGGCGCCCCGCCCCCCGATCTCGTGGTGGAGCGGCTCGAGCAGGAGCTCGCGGTCATCGAGAAGATGGGCTTCGCCGGGTACTTCCTCGTGGTGTGGGACTTTATCCGGTACGCCAAGAGCCAGGGCATTGCAGTCGGGCCCGGGCGTGGCTCGTCCGCGGGCTCCCTGGTCGCCTACGTGCTGGGAATCACCAACATCGATCCGATCCGCTACGGCCTCCTCTTCGAGCGCTTCCTGAACCCCGAGAGGATCTCGATGCCCGACATGGACATCGACTTCGCCGACGACAGACGGGATGAGGTCATTGAATACGTCGCCGGTAAGTACGGCAGGGAGAATGTCGCGCAGATCATCACGTTTGGAACCCTGGGAGCCAAGGCTGCGATCCGGGACGTGGGGCGCGTGCTGGGCATGCCCTACAACGAGGTCGACCGGATCGCCAAGCTCGTTCCCGCGTTCCCGCTGAACATCACCCTGGATGATGCGTTGTCCCAATCCCCGTCGCTGGCGGAGGCGATCAGGAGCCGACCTGAGCTCGCGGAGCTGTGGGAGGTCGCCAAGTCGCTCGAGGGACTGACGCGCCACGCCTCCAAGCACGCGGCGGGCGTCGTGATCTCAGACGAGCCCCTGGTCGAGCACGTCCCCCTCTACAAGGATCCGAAGCGGAACGAGGTGGTCACCGGGTACGCCATGGGGCCCATCGAGAAGATCGGCCTCCTCAAGATGGACTTCCTGGGGCTGCGCACCCTCACGGTCCTCGCCAACACGGCGCGCCTGGTGAGGGCGTCCACCGGGGTGGCCGTGGACCTCGACGCGATCCCTTTCGACGACCCCAAGAGCTACCAGCTCCTGTCCGAGGGCAAGACCTTCGGCGTGTTCCAGCTCGAGTCGGCCGGCATGCGAGAGGCGCTGAAGAAGCTCAAGCCGGAGCGCCTGGAGGACATCATCGCGATGGTGTCTCTCTACCGGCCCGGGCCCATGGACCTCATTCCGGAGTTCATCAACCGCAGGCACGGCCGGGCGAAGATCACCTACGAGCATCCGCTGATGGAGAAGTACCTCAAGGACACGTACGGCATCATGGTCTACCAGGAAAGCGTCATGCAGATCGCCTCGGAGATGGCCGGCTTCAGCATGGGCGAGGCCGACATTCTCCGGCGCGCCATGGGGAAGAAGGACCGCGAGCTGATGGCGCGGCAGCGGGCCAAGTTCATCGAGGGGGCGAAGGCGCGCGCCATCGGGGAGAAGAAGGCCGAGAAGGTCTTCGACCTCATGGAGAAGTTTGCGGGCTACGGGTTTAACAAGTGCCTCACAGGCGACACCCAGATCGCGATGGCCGACGGCACGGAAAAGCCGATTATCGAGATACGGGCCGGCGACCTCGTCCTGACGAAGGATGGCCCCTTCAAGGCCCTCGGCGTGCGACCGAGCGGGCTCCGGCGGGTTGGGCGCCTCCGGCTCGCCAACGGCATGAGCGTGCGCTGCACTCCCGACCACCCCCTCTGGACCCAGCGAGGATGGATCAACGCCGAGGATCTGACGGACGCCGATTTCGTAGCGGTGGCACGGCAGCTTCCCCGCGGGATCGAGGCGGTTCCCCCGCACAAAGCCGCCCTCCTTGGCTACGCCCTCTCCGAAGGGAGCCTCGGCTACGACAGCCATTTCTACCTTTATTCACGGATCGGGGATACCGTCAGCCTCCCCGGGGCCCGCTCGACCTACGCAAGGTTCCAGGAACTCATGGGTCCCCATCTGATCGGGAAAAGGAAGGCGGGGCTTGCGGCGCTCGCCGCTTCGTACAACGGCATGAGGACCCTCCTCGCACGCGGGACGGTCGATGTGATCCCGTTGGCGATCTGCCTGGAGCCGCTCCGACAGGCGATCCTCAAGCGTTCCCTGAGCCTGAAAGCTGGGTGTCGAGCGCTCGGGGTCTCATCCCGACTCGTTGCCAAGGAACGGAAGAAGCGGGGAATTCGCCGGGATACGCTCAAGTGCCTGGCCGAGCGGCTTGATTCCCCCGAGTTGCACGCGCTGGGCGACCCTGCCATTGGCTGGTCGAGGCCAAGGAGGTTCGTCGCGGAGGGTTTCGAGCCCACGTACGACTTCGAGGTGCCGGGAGCCAAGAGCTTCGTCGCCAACGGGATCGTCGTCCACAATTCCCACGGGACGGCGTACGCGGTGGTCGCCTACCAGACCGCGTACTTCAAGGCCAACCACCCGGTGGAGTTCATGGCCGCCCTCCTTACCTCCGAAATGGGGGACACCGACAAGATCGTCACGTACATCGAGGAATGCCGGGCGATGGGGATCCAGGTCCTCCCGCCCGACGTGAACGTCCCGGGCCTCCAGTTCAGCGTGGTGAAGGAGACCATCCGGTTCGGCCTCGCCGCCATCAAGAATGTGGGGGAGGCCGCCATCCAGTCCATCCTGGCAACCCGTGAGGCCAAGGGGCGGTTCGAGTCGCTGACGGACTTCTGCGCTCGCGTGGACCTCCGGTTGGTGAACCGGCGGGTGATCGAGAGCCTCATCAAGGCCGGGGCGTTCGACTCGCTGGGGGTGTCCCGCGCCCACCTCCTCTCCACGCTCGATCGGGCCATGGAGACGGGCCAGCGCCGGCAGCGCGACCGCCAGGAGGGGCAGGGGTCTTTCTTCGACGTGATGGGGACTGATGACAGAGCGACCCCCGACCACCCGCGCGCCGAGGAAGAGGTGATTCCCGAGTGGGAAGGAGACCAGCGGCTCGCCTACGAAAAGGACGTGCTGGGCTTCTACCTGTCCGGCCACCCGCTGGCTCGCTTCGGGGCGGTGACCCAGCGTCTCGGGGCGACGCCGATCGCGGACCTGGTCCACAAGGCGGTCGGTGCCCGCGTCGGCCTCGTCGGCCAGGTCACGGCCCTCAAGGAAATCCCGACCAAGAGCGGTGACCGGATGGCCTTCGCGACCCTGGAGGATATGGGCGGGAGCGTGGAGCTCACCGTATTCCCCGCCCCCTTCAAAATTGCCGCAACCCTCCTGCGCTCGCGCGAACCCATCGTGGTGAGGGGCCGGGTGGACGAAACCGACAAGGGGAGGGTCGTGCTGGCAGAGGACATTCGCCCGCTGGAGGGCCAGCCTGAGCCCGAACCCCCGGCAGACCCATTCGCCGGAGCGCCCCGACCCGAGCCCCAGACCTGCCGCATCCGCGTTCCCGGCAGCGGCGAGGCGTTGGCGCTCCTCGAGTCCGTCAAGCGGCTCTGCGCCGAGCATCCCGGGAGGGTTCCCTTGTTTCTTCATCTGCTTCTCCCGGAGCATGAGGTCGTGGTGCGCGTCACGGAGCTGTCCGTGGACCCGGCGCACGAGCTGGTTGGCAAGGTGGAGACCCTGCTCGGGCAGGGGAGCGTACTCGTCGAATATGCCGGAAGGGCTTGACTTCGAGAAGCCCCTCCTGGAGCTGGAGAACCGGATCGCCGAGCTCCGCGCCTCGACCGACCCGCTGGCGGCCCGGGACGAGATCCTGTCGCTCGAGGAGCGCCTCCGCCGCCTCCAGCAACGGACCTACGCCAGCCTGACGCCGTGGCAGCGCACCCAGCTGGCCCGTCACCCCAAGCGTCCCCGTACGCTTGACTTCTTCCGGCTCCTCCTCGAGGACTTCGTGGAACTCCACGGCGATCGCCTCTACGGCGACGACAAAGCCATCGTGGGCGGGCTCGCGCACTTCGAGGGACAGTCGGTGGTCGTGCTTGGCCACCAGAAGGGGCGGGACACCCGCGAGAACCTGGCACGAAACTTCGGGATGCCCCACCCGGAGGGGTACCGGAAGGCGCTCCGCCTGATGAAGCTCGCCGAGAAGTTCGCCAAGCCGGTCTTCACGCTCATCGACACGCCGGGTGCCTATCCCGGGGTGGGCGCCGAGGAGCGCGGGCAGGCCGAGGCCATCGCGTGCAACCTCCGCGAGATGGCCGCGCTCCGAACGCCCGTGATCGCCGTGGTGACGGGGGTGGGGGGGAGCGGGGGCGCCCTGGCCATCGGCGTCGCGGACCGCGTGCTGATGCTCGAATACGCGATCTACTCGGTCATCTCACCCGAAGGGTGCGCCGCCATCCTCTGGGGAGACGCCGCCAAGGCTCCCGAGGCGGCCGAGCTGCTCCGGCTCACCGCCCCCGATCTTCAGCGCCTCGGCGTCATCGACGCCATCGTCCCGGAGCCCATGGGCGGCGCGCACCGGAACTGGGAGGAGACCGCAGCCGCCCTGCGCCCGCCGCTCCGCGACCACCTGTGGGAGCTGAAGGGAAAGAGTCCGGACCAGCTCGTCAGCGACCGCTACGAGAAATTCCGCAAGATCGGCGTCTTCGAAGAACCCGCCTGAGCCAGTCCGCGTCGTGGTCCATTCGCTCGTTAGACGCCGCGGATAGCGTGACCGGGGACTCCATGCTGCGTGCAGTCCGCCCAGTCACCGCCGTCTACAGGCAACCGGCCAGACCACAGGAGCGCCGGCTGGATGAACTGAACCGTCTTCCGCGACGTAGGGAACCGGGACGTTCTTCTGATCTCCGGAGAGACGTTCGATCTCGTCCACGTCACGAAGCCCTTTGACGTACAGGGTGACGGGATCAAAGATCCGCGACATCGGGGCGACGACGGAGGAGCCCCTGACTTCGTATCGGTCGCTGGACACGGCAAACGTCGTCAAGTGAAGATGCGGATAGCCTGCGGGGCCGTAATGTCTGCCGACGGTGCCGGTCTTGCCGGACAGTCCGACGATTTGGCCCGCCGTGACCGTCTCCCCCGCTTTGAGCTCGGGAATATCGCGAAGATGCTGATACTTGGAGTAGACCCAGAAGGGCAATCCGGTCTCCTGCGGCGAGTGCTGCAACCAGAGATAGATCCCGCGGGCCAGCCCGCCGGTCCCTGCGCTGATCACCTGGCCCGCCGCGATCGCCCGCAATGGGGTGCCTTCTTCCAGGCTGATGTCGATGCCGCCGTGGAGTCCCCCGTAGCGGTCCGACGGCCGGCGGCTTCCGTCATAGCGGGTGCTCGAGCCGAAGGGAGAGGCGATGTCCGGGCAAGCGGCTTCGGCCGGGAACACGGCAACCAAGCCGCTCGGCCGGATCCTCATCCGAGGTTCCAAGCCGGCATCAGATTTGCCTTGCTCCTGCTCACCCCGATCGCCTTTCTTCCCCATGAAATGGGAACGCGCCTCCGCGGGGGAAAAGGCCGCCAACCCCAGGAACACGCTGACCACCGCGATGAAGCATCCGATTTTCACGGCCTCGCCCCCCGCGT
Organism: Candidatus Rokuibacteriota bacterium; assembly: GCA_016209425.1. GTDB lineage: Bacteria > Methylomirabilota > Methylomirabilia > Rokubacteriales > CSP1-6 > JACQWA01. The sequence continues at coordinate 1,576 of JACQWA010000004.1, read as the reverse complement.
AGCTTCGGTGGCCTCGCCCCAAGCGACCGTTCCGGGTAGTGCCGGGACGCGAGCCCCGGGGTGAGGGCCGACGCATAGTCCTCTTCCGACGATCGAATCGAAGAACTGGGACTGGTCTCCCGCCAGAGCCCGCCCGCATTGAGTCGGCCGGCAACAGGGCACCGATGAGTTTCTCGGCCGCGGAGACGTTACCAGTTTCTCCTCTTGACAGCCGGGGGCCTGATAAGGGTTCTGCGGCCCGCTCCTTCGGCGGCTCACGGCTTGCCTTCATCGGGCCAGCAGAAGAGCCCTTCCGAGGGAGGAGGCTCAGCTCTCTCTATCCGCAGAATGTGTAGGTCGACGCCTCATCGTATCGACGCCGACCGCGCGGCCCCCGCTCTTTCCTCACGCGAAGACCTCGGCCGCCTTCTGCGTGTCGACGTATTCCCGGATCGCACGGACGCGCCCGCGCTCCACCTCGAAAACGAAGCAGTAGTCGTTCACGTACGAGCGGCCGGTCGCGGTCGTGCCGCGGTTGGTCATCTCGAGAATCACGGCGTCACCGTCCGCGTAAATCTGCCGGACGTCGCTCGTCAGACCGCCGGGAAACGTCGTTGCCACCCTCCGGAGGAAGGCGATGATTTCTACCTTGCCGGACTTGACGCCCGAGAGCCCCGCCATAGCCCCGGGGATCGTCCACGTCACGGCATCCGACATTGAGGCAAATGCGGATTTGACATCACCGCGTACGATCGCGTCCCAGGTCTTCGACACCAGCTCCTTGTTCTCGTCGCTGCCCATCGCGTCCCTCCGGTTTCGCATGGGGGTTACACGCATGCAGTTACACGGTCGCTTGAGATACGAAGTTCGCTACGGCGCTGCCGAGGTACGGCCTCGCCCAGAGACGCAGATAGTGGTAAATGGCGCCCTCGATTCCGATGCACATACCCATATTGACGCCGACCCAGTAGAGGGGGTTGTCCGTGATCGAGCCAGCGGCCAGGATGAGCGGACCCGGAATACCACTGTTCGCGTGAGCGGTAGACACGAATAGACCAGCCATAGCCCACATGAGGACGCCCGCGACGGAGCCCATGCGTCCCCCTTCAACCAACGGTACGTCTAACGCGGCGGCGAGCGTCGGCCCATCGCCGGCGCTCAGGGGCTGGCGTGCGAGCAACGCGAGCATCCAGGCCGCTGCAGCGGCTTGTTCGACGGCCGACTCAGCGACCGAGCACGACATCGATTCCGAAGAGCACCAGCTCCAGCTTCGCCTTCGATAACTTGCCGACCCGGTCGGTGAGGGAAGATTTGTCCAGCGTGACGAGCTGCGAGACGTTGGCGACAGAGTCTTTGGGCAGTCCCGTCACCTTCGAGGCGAGCAGCACGTTGCCCGGGGCTTCTGCCCAGCGCAGATTGCTGGTCAGCGGTACGCAAACGACCGTGGCGATTTGACTTCGATTGAACGCGTCAGCTTGCACGACGACGACTGGGCGCCGGAACCCAGGTTCCGAGCCCGACGGCTCCGGCAAGTCCGCCCACCAGACCTCCCCCTGCGAGATCACCATTGCGAACGCCGAAGCGTTCGCCTCGCTGC
>JACQWA010000003.1 GCA_016209425.1 Candidatus Rokuibacteriota bacterium | reverse complement strand
GGTCCATGTGAGGGCAACGTCTCGCCGTTTTGAACCTCTAGCTTGTAGAGAAGTCGTGCCAGAGCGAGCACACGGCGGCTGAGCCAACGAAAAGAGTACCGCAGGATCGTCTCCCGGCTCAGGTCGATGCGCCTTTCTGATCGAGGGCCACTTTCAGGACGTCGATGGCATCTTGGACCGTTTTGCTCTTCGAGACCGCCCCCTCGCGGATCTCGACGTCGAAGGTGTTTTCGAAAGCCGTGAAGATCTCCACCAGGTCGATCGAGCTGGCGCCGAGGTCATCAATGAACGTCGCTGTCGGGACGATGTCCTGTTCCTTGATGTCCAGGATCCGGAGCAGGATCTCCTTTACCTGTTCTTCAACGATCATCCATCTCCTCCTTCCTCCCCCTTCGGCAAGTCGTTCATAGCTTGCGGAAGATCAGACAGGCATTGGTCCCGCCGAAGCCGGCGCTGAACGTCAGCACGGTCTCCAGGGGGACCTCCATGACGGATTGTACATGGGAAATGCCCTCGCAGTCGGATGCGATATGCTCCAGGTTCGCGGTGGGAGCGATGAAGCCGTGGCGCAGCATGAGCAGAGTGAAGACCGCTTCATGGGCTCCTGCAGCCCCCATCGAGTGGCCGGTCAGCCCTTTCGTTGAACTCACAGAGGGGGAAGGAACGCCGAAGATCTCGTGGATCGCCTTCACCTCCAGGGGATCGTGGAGCTTGGTCCCTGTGCCGTGGGAATTGATATAGTCGATCCGCTCCACCCCCTTCGCGTGCGCGCCGGAGAGAGCCTGCCGGATGCATTCCTTGAGCCCTTCCCCGGAAGGCTCAAACATCTGGTATCCGTCATTGGCGGCCCCGTACGCCACGATCTCGGCGTAAGGGGAAACGCCGCGCCGCTCGGCCCCTTCCATCGTCTCGAGGACCAGGACTCCTGCCCCCTCGGAAAACACCGTGCCCTCCCGATCCCGGTCGTAGGGGCGGCAGGCCTTTGAGGGCTGATCGTTCCAGGAAGAGGGCATCCCGTCCCAATTGTCGAAAAAGACGCCGATCTGTCTCCACGTGCTCTCTTCGGCCGCGCCGGCGAGACAGAGATCGGCGACACCGCGGGTAATCAGCTCGTAGGCATGGCCGATGTTGTCCAGACCTGAGGCGGAAGAGGAGCAGATGGAATACGCCCTCCCTTGGACGCCGAGCCAGGCCGCCAGATTCCCCGAGACGGTCGAGTGCATGAGCTTCACGATCCCGGTGCCGCCCAAACGGGAAGGGTTCCGATGCTTCAGAAGCAGTTGCTCGGCTTTGGTCACTTCGTTGATTCCCCCGAAGCTGGTCCCCACGACGACCGCCGCCTTCGGGTCATGCAGCGCCTCGCGGGGGAGTTTGGCCTCCTCAAGCCCCTCCAGAGCGGCCGCCGCGGCGTACCTGGCCACGTCGGACATGGTCTGGAGCGCTCGTTTGCCGATCGACGCGGGGTCGAGCCCCTTGACCCGCCCCAGCACCTGGCAGCGCAGGCCCAGCTCCTTCATCTCCGGCGCGAACTCGATCCCCGAGCGGCTCTCCCGAAGCGACCGGAGCACTTCCGCTTTGCTGTTTCCGATGGAGGAAACAACGCCGAGGCCCGTGACGACGACGCGCGTCATGCCGTTTCCTCACGCCCGGCGGCCCCATCGCGGGCGCGTCGGCCCACCAGGACTTTGGTGGTGAAGATGAGCAGGTCCTCGCCCCGGTGGTTCTTCATGTCATGGCGCATGGTGATCAGGCCCCGGTCCTCGTCGATCTCGACCAGGTTCACCACCTCGCTCTCCAGATGGACGGTATCACCGATCCTGGTGGGAGCGACGAATCGCGCCTTCTCGATCCCCCATAGCGCCGGCAAGGACTTGGAGGGCGGCGTGGGAGTGCTCGCGCGGACGAGCAACCCGCTGCCGATGGCCAGGATGAGCAGGCCGTGCGCAATGCGTTCGCGAAAGGCCGTGTCCTTCGCATATTCGACGTCCGTGTGCAACGGGTGCCAATCCCCCGTCAAAAGCGCAAACAGCACGAGGTCGGTCTCGGTGATGGTGCGACCGGCAGTCAACGCGCGATCCCCGACCTGCCAATCCTCGAAACAAAGTTTTTCCATCAGAGCCTTCGAAAAATCACGCACGCATTGGTTCCGCCGAACCCGGCGTTGAAGCTCATGGCCGTCTTCAGCGGAAGCTCCATCAGAGTGTGCACGTGCCGGATCCCGGCGCACTCGGGCGCGATGTGATCCAGATTCGCGGTGGGGGTCACGAAATTATGGTGGAGCATCAGCAGGGTGAAGATGGCCTCGTGCGCCCCGGCGGCGCCTTGGGAATGGCCGGTGAGCGCTTTCGTGGAGCTGACCGGGGGGGAGGAACTGCCGAAGACCTCGCGAAGAACCCCGACTTCGACCGGATCTCCCAGCTTGGTCCCGGTCCCGTGGGCGTTCACATAGTCGATCGGCAGGGAACCGGAAGGTTCCGCCGCTCGGATCGCCTCCTCGATGGACCGCTTGAGCCCTTGCCCGTTCGGCTCGAAGAGGGCGGCGCCGTCGTTGGCCGTGCCGTAGCCGATCACCTCCGCATACATCGGCGCACCTCGCCGCTCGGCGTGCTCCAGCCATTCCAGCACGAGGATCCCCGCCCCCTCGGCAAATACGATCCCGTCCCGATCCCGATCGTAGGGGCGGCAGGCCTTTTCCGGGCAGTCGTTCCACGACGAGGGCATCCCTCCAAAATTGTCGAAGAAGACTCCCGCCTGTCGCCAGGCGCTCTCCTCGGCGGCGCCGCAGAGGCAAAGGTCCAGAATCCCGTTTTGGATCAGCTCAAAGGCGTGCCCGATGCTGTCGGTCCCGGCTGCGCAGGCGGAGGATACCGAATAGCAGCGACCCTTCACCCCGAGCCAGGCGGCCAGGTTGAGGGCGGCGCTTGACCCCATCAGCTTCACCGCCCCGGTGGCCCCCAGGCGCGTCAAACTTTTTCCGGCAGAGAGGAGGGCCTCTGCCTTGGTGACCTCGTTGAGTGCCCCGAGGCTGGTTCCGACCACGATCCCCGCCCGGCTGCTCTGCAGCGCTTCGCGGGGGAGCTTGGCATCGTCGAGGGCTTCGAGGGTGGCCACGGCGGCATACCTGGCCACATCGGACATCGTCTGGAGCGGCCGTTTGCCGATCCCTACCGTCCCGAGCGCCTGGACCCGCCCGGCCACCTGGCACCGTAACCCGAGCTCCTTCATCTCGGGCACGAACCCGATCCCGGAAAGGCCATTCCGAAGGGCATGCACGACCTCCTCTTTATTGTTGCCGATGCAGGAAACGACCCCGAGCCCCGTCACCACGACCCGCCTCATGCGAGGGACCTCTTCAGGATGAGGCACGTGTTGACGCCTCCGAACCCAAAGGAGTTGCTGGCGGCAACATCAACAGTTGCCTCGATCGCGTCGTTCGCCACAAGGTTGATCCCCCCGCACTCGGGGTCGAGCTCTTCAATGTTGATGTTGGGGGCGACGAAGTTGTGCTCCATCATGAGGAGCGTGTAGATAAGCTCGTTGCTCCCCGCCGCTCCCTGCTCATGCCCCGTCATGGATTTCGTCGAGCTGACGTAGGGGCCCTTCCCGAAGACGCGTGCGATGCCCTGGGCCTCCATCGCGTCACCCACCAGGGTCGAGGTGGCGTGGGCGTTCACGTAATCCACCTGGTCGGGCCCCATGCCTGCGCCCCGGAGAGCCTGCTCCATACACCGGATGCTGCCCTCCCCCGAGGGGATGGTCATGTCGTAGCCGTCGCTGGTAAAGGCGTACCCGATCATCTCCGCGTAGATCCTGGCCCCCCGCAGGCGGGCGTGCTCCAGCTCCTCCAGGACGACGATCCCTGCACCGGCCGACGGGACGAGCCCATCCCGGCCCTTATCGAAGGGCCGCGAGGCCTTCGTGGGCTCGTCCTCCCTGAGCGAGAAGGCCCACAGGGCGTCGAAGTGACAGTTGGTCTCCCAGCTGTCCTCTTGCGTTCCCCCGCACATGCAGAGGTCCTGGAGCCCCATCCTGATAAGCTGGGCCGCGTGCCCGATGGCCGCCGCCCCCGTCGCACAGGCAGCGGAGACGGTGAGGCTATACCCCTTGTTGCCGAGCAACACGGAGAGGTTGGCCGACACCGAATCGGCCATGACCCGCTGCATGGCGATGCCTCCCAGCTTCTGGGTCTTGTCGTGGAACATGCGGCACTGCCGATACGTATCCTGCATGTTTCCAGCGTTCCCGATGATGATGCCCGTCCGGTCATTTTGGAGCTGGGCCGGCGTCAGCCCGGCGTCCTCCAGCGCCTGGAACGTCGCGTGGACCGCGAGGTGGGATCCCGGCCCCATCTGTCGGAGATTCTTTTTCGGGACGTTGGGAGGAGGCAGATCCCTGATTCTGCCCCCGAGGGCGCTTCGAAAGCCCAGGCTCTTACGCTCCGGGATGAACTCGATACCCGACCGGCCCTGCCGGAGGGAGTCAAGGACCGCCCGCGTATTGTTGCCGAGACAACTGACGACGCCCATGCCGGTGATCACGACACGACGCATCGCCAAGTCAGAGCCTCCTGAAGATCAAGCAGGCACTGGCCCCGCCTAATCCCGCGTTGAAGGACATGACCGTTGTCAGAGGGATCTCCACCAAAGATCGCACGTGACGGACCCCCTCGCACTCCGGAGCGACGTGGTCGAGGTTCGCCGTCGGGACCACGAAGCCATGGTCCAGCATCAAGAGCGTGAAGATCGCCTCGTGGGCTCCGGCGGCGCCCTGGGAGTGACCGTTCAGCGGCTTCGTCGAGCTGACGAGCGGGGAGGGGGTCCCGAACACCTCCCGGATGACCCGGACCTCGACCGGATCGCCGACCTTCGTTCCGGCCCCGTGGGGGTTGATGTAGTCGATCCGCAGAGGGCCCTGAGCCTTCGCCGACTCGAGCGCCCCTTCGAGGCACCGTTTCAACCCTGTTCCCCTGGCTTGGAACATGTCGTGGCCATCGTTGGCCGAGTCGTACCCGAGGACCTCGCCATACACGGGAGCGCCCCGCCGCTCGGCATGCTCGACGGCCTCGAGGATGACGATTCCCGCCCCCTCGGACACCACCATGCCCCGTCGGTCGCGATCATAGGGGCGGCAAACCTTCTCCGGGGGGCCCAGGTCGGAGGCTGCGTCTCCCAAGGCGTCGAAGAAGCCCCAGGCGTGCGTCGAGGCGCTCTCCTCGGCACCCCCCGAGATGCAGAGATCGACCAGCCCATGCCGGATCAGCTCGAATCCGTGGCCGATGCTGTCGGTCCCGGTACAGCAAGCCGAAGAGACAGAATAACATCTTCCCTTCACCCCGAGCCAGGCGCCGAGAGTGAGGGCGGCGGTTGAATTTACCATCCTCACGACTCCGGTGGCGCCCGGGTGGGGAGCGGGGCTCTTGCGGGCCCGCAGAAGGGCCACCGCCCTCGATGCCTCGTTCGCCCCTGCGCCGCCCGTCCCCACGACGACGCCGGCCCTCGGGGTTCGAAGAGCTTCCACGGGGAGGCGGGCATCCCGAAGGGCTTCCAGCGCGGCCACTGCCGCGTACTTCGCTGGCCCGGACATGGTCTGGAGGAGTTCGTCCTCGATCCCATCCGTTTTCAGTCCCTTCACCAGCCCGGCCACCGGAAGTTTATAGCCCAGCTCCTTCATCTCGGGGACGAATTCGATGCCGGAGCGGCTTTCCCGAAGCGAGCGGAGCACCTCCGCCTTGCTGTTTCCGATGGAGGAGACGACTCCGAGGCCGGTGACCACCACCCTCCTCATCCCACTCACATCGACAGGCCCCCGTCCACCCGGACGACCTGGCCGGTGATATAGCCCGCCCTCTGCGAGACCAGGAACGAAACCAGCGCGGCGACCTCTTCCGGACGCCCGATGCGTCCCAGGGGGATCCGCTTGACCAGCTCTGCGAGCGGGAGGTGCTTGATGGCATCGGTATCGATCGCACCCGGGGCGACGGCGTTGACGGTGATTCCCAGAGGCGCAAGCTCCCGGGCGAGGGTTTTGGTGAAGCCGATCATCCCGGCCTTGGCGGCGGCATAATTCGACTGCCCGATGCTTCCCGTCTCCGCGACGACGCTGGTGATGTTCACGATGCGCCGCCCGGGCTGTCGTCTGCCGGCCATGGACCTCACGACGGCCTTGGTGCAGTAATAGACCCCGGAGAGATCGGTATCGATGACCTGGTGCCAGGCCTCGTCGGGCATCCGCATGAGCAAGTGGTCCTGGATGGTGGCGGCATTGTTGACGAGGACCTGGATCGGGCCCTCGGTCCTGGTCACCTCCTTGACCGCCTCATCCACTTCCTGCTGGCGGCCCACATCGAACTGCCTGATCCAGGCCTGGCCCGCTTCACTCACGATCAAGTCGCGGACCGCTTCGGCTGCGCTTTGATTCGTGTGGTAATTGATCACCACCCCGAAGCCGTCCCTGGCAAGCTGGATGGCCACCGCGCGGCCGATTCCCCTGGAGGCCCCGGTAATCAAGGCGACGGGCTTTTCCATGAAGCTGCCCTCCTTGCGCGGAACAGCCGCCTGTCCTCGAAGGGAATGGGGATCATTCCGGCACCAGCACCACTTTGCCGAACTGAGTGCGCTCCTCCAACAGGCGGTGGGCCTGCTGGGCCTCCGTCAACGGCAACACCCGGTCCAGCACGGGGCGAATCTTCCCCTCCTGGAGCAGGCGGCTGATCTTGAACCAGGCGGCCTTTGTCGCCGAGTTCGATCCAAAGATCTGGAGGTGCCGGAAGAACACGTGTCGGAGATCGGTCTTGGCCTGGTAGCCGGAGGTGGCCCCGCAGGTGACCAGCCGTCCGCCGGTGGCCAGGCAGAGCAGGCTCCGCTCCCAGACCTCCTCCCCGATGTGCTCGATGACCACGTCGACCCCCCGCTTCTTGGTGATCCGTCGCACCTCGTGGAGGAAATCCTGCCGGCGGTAGTTGATCAGGTATTGGGCTCCCAGAGCCCGGGCCTTCTCCAGCTTTTCGTCGCTGCCCGCCGTCGTGATGATGTTGGCCCCCACCAGCCGGGCCAGCTGGATGGCGGCAGAACCGACCGTGCTGCCCGCCGCATGGATGAGGATCCACTCCCCAGGGTGGAGCCCGGCCTTCTCAAACACCATGTTCCAGGCGGTGCCAAACGCCACAGGGATGCAGGCGGCCTCCTCCCACGTGATCGTCGCAGGCAGCGGGATGAGGTTTTGAGAAGGGATCTTCACGAGTTGGGCGTAGCCCCCGGGGAGGCTTTTGCCGAGCAGCTCGTAATGGGGGCAGAGGTTGTCTTCCCCGGCCAGGCAGTGCTCGCAACGGCCGCAACTGATTCCGGGAAAGAGCATCACCCGGGTCCCCACCTCCACGGACCGGGCGCCCGGCCCTACCGCCACCACCTCGCCCGCGACGTCCACCCCGAGGATAAAGGGGAGTCTGACCCTCAGGAAGGGAAGGCCCTGCCGAACCCAAAGGTCGACGTGGTTCACTCCACACGCCCTGACCCTGACGAGGACCTCGCTTCCCTCGTGGACGGGATCCGGCAGTTCCCCGTAGAGGAGTTTGTCAACGCCGCCATGCTCGGCAATGTAGACCGCTTTCATCGCCCCTCACCCGGCACCAGCACCACCTTGCCGAACTGCTGACGTTCCTCCAGGAGGCGATGGGCCTCGCGGGCCCCCGTCAGGGGCAGGACCCGATCGATCACCGGACGGATCTTCTCCTCCTGCAGCAAACGGAGAAGCTTGAACATGGTGGCCTTGCTCGCGCCGGTGGCGCCGAAGATCTGAAGGTGGCGGAAGAAGACGTGCCGGAGATCGGTCCTCGCCTGGTAGCCGGAGGTGGCCCCGCAGGTGACCAGCCGTCCGGCGGTGGCCAGGCAGAGCAGGCTCCGCTCCCAGACCTCCTCCCCGATGTGCTCGATGACCACGTCGACCCCCCGCTTCTTGGTGATCCGTCGCACCTCGTGGAGGAAATCCTGCCGGCGGTAGT
>JACQWA010000067.1 GCA_016209425.1 Candidatus Rokuibacteriota bacterium | reverse complement strand
GTGCGGGGAGAGGTGGAGCCACCTCCGAGCTCTGTCGGCGGCCGCCGACCGCTGGAGCCCGCCGCCCCTGCCGCGGGGGATCGCGGAGCGAGCGATGGCCCGGGTCGCCAGCGAGCGGGCTCGAGAGGCGAGTCGCACGTGGCAGGGTCTCCCCCCGAATCAGATCCTAAGGGGCGTGCTCCTGGGGGCGGGGGCGGCTCTCGGGTCGCTGCTTCTGGTCGTCGGCATCTCCGACCAGCAGATGGCGCCCCTGGCCATCGGGGTCCTCGGGGTGGTCTGGACCGTCCTCTATTCGGGCCTCCTTCTCACGGCTTCTCACGGGAGGGCCAGGCCCGTCGCCTGGTCGGCCCTGACGGGAGCGGGAATCGCCCTGATCCTCGTCCCGCCCCTCTCGATCCCGAGCGTGGTGGAGGCGTGCGCGCGCTTGATCCAGGCGGCTCCCGGGTCCCTTGCATTTTCCCTGGTCCTCCTGCTCTTTGCCGCGGGCTACACGGCGGGTCCCCTCCTGGTGGGGGGCCTGGCGTTCGCCCGTCCGAGACCGGACCACCGGCTCGCTGATGGAGCGACGCTCTCGGTCCTCTACGCCCTCTTGATCGCGCCGGCCGTGTACCTCCAGTGCCTGCCGCTGCCCCTCCCGGTGACGGCGCTCTGGATGGCGGGGGCGATCCTGGGCGCGGCGCTGGCGGGTCCGCTGAGCCTCAGGCTTGCTGGATGGCGGGCGGGAACCGCCTAAAGCGACCCCGCTTGAGGAGGCTTCGAACGAGACGGGCTAAACAAGGGCCGTTCTTTTCTCTGCTACTCGGAATCCTTCTCTGGGCCGTTCCCGGTCACGCCCAGGCGCCGGCCGTTCAGCGCGAGCTCAGCCTCGACGAGGTGATCGACCTCGCCCTGGCCAAGAACGCCGGGCTCCGGGCTGCCGAACGGGAGGTCGAGGCCGCGCTGAAGGGGCACGAGGCCGCGCGGGGGCGCCTCTGGCCGTTTGCGGACGTCTTCGGCGACTGGCAGTACTCCGGGCCGAACGAGGAGAACAAGACGCGCCTTCTGGCCAACATCGGACGGATGCCCAAGCTCGGGCCGACGCTCGCCGATAACCAGCCCATCGGGGGGGTCGGCCGCCGGGAGTTCGATCACAACCTCTACGCCCTGGGCCTGCGGGTGACCTACCCGCTGTACGTGGGCGGCCGGATCGTGGCCGAGATCGAGGCCAACCGCCTCGTGACCCTCCTCACACGCGAGCGGCTCGCCCAAACCGCCGACGAGCTCATCTTCAACCTCAGCAGCACCTTCTACAACCTCCTGAGGCTTCGAGAGAACGTGGGAGCCACTGAGGCGAACGTGAGGGCCCTCGAAGAAGCCCGGAAGAATATCGGGAGCCTCGTCGAGGTGGGCCGGGCCCCGCGCGTGGACCTCTTCAAGGTCAACACTCGCCTCGCCGCCGTGCGGCAGGAGCTGACCCGGGCCCGAAACGAAGTCGAGCTGGCGCACGCGGTCCTCAAGACCCTGATGGGGCTCGACGTCACCGAGCCGCTCACGGTGAAGGGAACGCTTGGCACCGAGGCGATCCCCCTGGACCTGGGGCAGGACCTGAGGGAGAGCGAGCGTCGTCGGCCGGAGCTTCAGGCCCGGCGTCGGACCGTCGAGGTCCGGGAGCAGCAGGTGCGGATCGCCAGGGGGGCCCGGCTGCCGAGCGTCAGCGTGAGGACCCAGTACCTCGGAGGCGCCGGAGAGAGCGAGTTCGGCCAGCCCGTGGGGGACTTCGTGGTGGGGGTCAACGTGTCGGTCCCGCTCTTCACTGGCGGAGAGCTGACGGCCCGCATCGCCCAGGAAGAGGCCAAGCTGGCGCGGGCCCGCGAAGCGCTGGAGAAGGCCAGGCTCGACATCCAGCTTGACGTCCAGGCGGCTCACCTCCAGACCACCGAAGCCCGGGAGCGGATCGCGACAGCCCAGGCGGCGCTCGAGGAGGCCCGCGAGGCCCTCCGCATCGAGCAGCTGAAGATGGAGGTCGGCAAGGGGATCGTGGAGGATCTCCTCGACGCCCAGGCGGCCGAGCTTCAGGCGGAGACCAACCACACCCGCGCTCTCGCCGACTACAACACCGCGCTCGTCGCGCGAAAGAAAGCCATCGGGCGGATCCGGTAAGGCGGACGGAGGGCTGAGCGGATGATGGAGCGGATCAGAACCTGGGGGAACGGGGCGGTGGAGCGAGCTCTCGGCAGCTTCCGTCGCGTTCGGCCGCCGCGGGCGGGCTGGCACGCGCCGCTCATCAAGAAGACGATTGTCACCGCCGTGATCCTGGCGGCGCTCTACTGGGGCGTCACCTCGGTCGTGGCGTACATCACGGCACCGAGGCTTGAGATGACCATGAGCCCGGTGGTCGGGCGCATCGCCGTGGTGGCGGAACCCGCCAAGGTCGAGCCGATCCAGCGAAAGGTCACGTACACAGGCAGCGTCTCGCCGTTCCAGGAAGTGACAGTCTACCCGCGCTGGGAGGGATGGGTCGAGGAATTCAAGCTCTACGAGGGGGACCGGGTCGAGCAGGGCCGGGCGATCGCCCGCCTGGACCGGGGCGAGATCGGGGCCGCCCTCCAGAAGGCGACCGCGACTGCCGCGGCGACGGAGCGGGAGAGACCTGTCATGGAGGCGGAAATCGAGGCGCTCAAGGCGAGCCTCGTCGCCCACCACGCCGCCCTTCGCGAGACCCAGGCGAACCTGGTCTTCTGGGAACGGGACATGCAACGGGTCAAGGTCCTCTTCGATCGGGGGGCGATTGCAGCGGTCGCCTATGACGAAGGGAAGAAGCAGTACGAATCGGCCGTGGCCCGCGTGGCCGAGCACGAGGCGAGAATCAAGCTGGTCGAAGCGAAGCTGGTCGAGGCCCAGGCCCGCCTAGCCGCCGTGGGGGAACGCATCAAGGCGGCCCAGGCCGAAGCCGAGCAGGTCAAGACCCGCTTCAGCTACACGACCATCGAGGCTCCGATTTCGGGCCGCGTGGCCAAGCGCCACATCTACGCGGGCATCCTGGTGAAGCCCGGAATGCCCATCGTGGACCTCCAGGACCTCTCCCGCGTGCGCGTCCAGGCGAAGGTGGCGGAGTCTGACCTGCTGTTCGTCCGGGTCGGCACGGAGGCCATCGTCCGCATGCCGGCTCTCCCCGAAGGCCAGCGCGAGCGTCGGGTGCGGGTGACGACGGTGTTCCCGCAGCTCGATCCAGTGAGCCGGACAGCCACCGTGGAGATCCTGCTCGACAATCCCGGCGAGCTGATCAAGCCGGACATGTACGCCATCGTGGATCTGGTCCTCGAGCGCAAGGAGAAAACACTCGTCATCCCGCGTCAGGCGATCCTCGACGGACCCGATGGCAAGCCGATGGTCTACGTCACTGACGCCGTGACCGCGACAGCCAGACCGGTGAAACTCGGGATCGCGGAGAGCGAGCGGGTCGAGGTCGTCGAGGGGCTCAAGGAGGGCGAGATGGTCGTCGCCAAGGGCCAGCGAAGCCTGTCTGAGGGCGCCGAGGTGAACGTGGTGCCTCGGCTGTAGCGAGGACGACTGGCCATGCTGAAGGCCCTTCCGAAGTTCGCGGTCGAGCACCCGATGGTGATGATCCCGATCTACCTGGCCATGATCGGGATCGGGATCGTCCTCTACTTCCAGACGCCGCTCCAGCTTCAGCCCTATGTAGAAAACCCC
>JACQWA010000062.1 GCA_016209425.1 Candidatus Rokuibacteriota bacterium | reverse complement strand
GACTTCTATCTCCCGGACCACGACCTCTACATCGAGCTGACGACGAAGGAGCCACGCCTGATGACGGCCAAGCACCGGAAGATCCGGAAGGCTCAGGCGCTGCATCCGGACCTCAAAATCCGACTCCTCTCGCGTAAGGATTGCCTCGCCCTGGCGCGCAAGTTCGGCTGGCGCAAGGGCACGATCGAGAATCCGCGCGCATGAGGCCCGGTGTTGCCGCCGCGTCGTCATTGCACTACCGCGAGGCCGTTCGCGCGTCGGCTTCGGCGGCGCAACCGGTGGGGGAGGCCTCGGAGGGGGCCGTCGAGGCCCCCGCCGAAAATCGAGCGCCGGCTTCGGCGGCGCAACCGGTGGGGGGAGGCATCGGAAGGGGGGCGGAGCCCTCCTCCGAGTGAACATGAGCCTGCACGACGACCTGGAGGCGATCCTGCTGGACGCGGAGACAATCCAGGCCGAAGTGCAGCGGCTGGGGCGGGAGATCTCCAAAGACTACGCCGACCGGCAACCCCACCTGATCGGCGTCCTGAAGGGCTCCATCGTGTTCCTCGCCGACCTCATCCGGGCTCTCACGGTGCCCGTCACGCTGGACTTCATCTCCATCTCCCCCTATGGAACCCCCACGCCTTCGGGGGTGGTGAGGATCCGGAAGGATCTCGACGATCCGATCGAGGGGCGGGACGTGATCGTCGTGGAGGGAATCATCGACACCGGCCTCACCCTTTCGTACCTGCTCCGGAACTTCAGGACCCGGAACCCGTCGTCGCTGAAGGTTTGCGCCTTCGTCAACAAGCGAGCCCAGCGGATCATCGATCTCGCCGTGGACTACACGGGGCGGGAGATCCCGGACAAATTCGTCGTGGGGTACGGCCTCGACTACCGCCAGCGCTACCGCAACCTGCCCGTCCTCGGCGTCCTCAAGCCCTCCGCCCTCGACTCGCGATGACGCGCGCACCGTTCACGCTCCTGCTCGGCTTTGCCTTCGCGCTCATCCTCCCGGCTGGGGCAGCGGCGGATCGGATCTTCTACCGGGGGGAGATTTGGCTGGAGACCTCGCCGTCCGTTCAGCATCTGTCGCTCGTCGGGGTCCTGCGCGCCTGGGAGGAGGTGGCCGCAGAGGTCCGGAAGCCTGCCAGGGCGGGAGAGACCCCTTCCGGGCGCCAGCGCGAGGTGCTCCGCCTCCACGAGTGCCTGACAGCCGGCTCGCGCCGCTCGACCGAGGAGCTCCTCCAGGTGGTGGTGACAACCTTCGGGGCTCTCGAGCCGGAGCGGGTTTTCTACTCTCTCTCCGAATTTATCGCCGAGGCCCTGAGGGAGCTCTGCCGGTCCCGCGGCGGCCTGGGGGAGCATAGCCCAAGCGGGAAGGTGACGCACTCGGTTAGCCGGCGCCCTTAAGCCAGGCGCTCGCGGTCAGAATCTCGAGTCGACGGAAATATTCCCCCTCAAGATCTGAGGCTGGCCGCGTCTGCTGCTTGCGCCCGGTCCGCTCAAACTGGAGTTAAGACGGCTATCGCCATACGCTTGGCACCAGCTGTTGTGCTCACCTGACGAGTGCGCCGTACAGCAGATTCTTGAACAGGAAGCGCGTGTGCAGGCGCGGTGTTGGCGCCTGCGCCATGAAGACGCCGACGATCTTCTCCTTCGGGTCGATGGTGAAGCTGGTGCCCCCGAGGCCTGCCCACATCGCATCGCCCGTCGAGCCGGGCACCACCGCGAAGCCGTCCTGCCGGCGCACGCCGAAGCCGAGGCCGAAGCCGTAGCCGGGACCCGTGGTCCCCGCGGTCGATCCCGGGAAGCCCGGGATGTGGTCCGACAGCATATACTCAACCGTCTTGCGCGAAAGGAGCCGCGCACCGTCAAGTTCGCCGCCGTTCACCAGCATCTGCGCGAAGCGGAAGTAGTCCTCCGCGGTCGATACCGCCGCCGCGCCGCCAAGGCGGTACCGCTTGCCCGGGTCCCCCTCGACCCGCACCCACTTCCAAGACCACGCTTTGACCGGGTCGGAGTCGAACGCGTCGGCAAGGCGAGCCATCTGACCCGGTTTCAGCTGGAAGCTCGTGTCCTTCATCTTGAGCGGCTGAAACATCAGCTCCTCGAGCAAGATGTCGAGCCGCTTGCCGGTCATGCGCTCCAGGAGTACCCCCAGCACGTCGGTCGAGATACTGTAGTGCCAGCGCGTGCCGGGCTGCCACGCGAGCGGGATAGCCGCGATCCGCTTCACCATCTCATCGGGAGACACGTCGGTCTCCCGTGACTCGATGTCCACCTTCCTGTAAGCATCCTTGATCTCGGGGAAGGGCGCGTTGTCGGCGTAGCTGAAACCCGAGGTGTGACGAAGGAGATCCTGCACGCTGATCGGCCGCTCGGCGGGCACCTGCTCGCGGGTCACGTTCCCCGCAAGGTCCTTCTTCTCCACGAGGACCTTCATGTCCTTGAGCTCGGGCATCCAGGCCGATATCGGGTCGGACAGCCTCATCCTGCCCTGCTCCACCAGCATCATCGCCGCGACTGAGACGAACGGCTTGGTCATGGAGAACGCGCAGAACACCGCGTCCCTGGTCATTGGCCTGGTCTTGCCCGGGTCGAGGTACCCGTGGGCCTCGAAGTGCACGATCTTGCCGTTGCGCGCGATCAGCGTGACCGCGCCAGGCATGGTGCCCTTGTCGATCTCGGCGCGCATCACCGCGCTGATACGCGCGAGCCGCTCGGACGAGAAGCCTTCCGACTCAGACTCGGCTTGCGCCAGGCGCACGGGAGCACCGGTCAGGAACACCGCGCTCGATACCGCGGCGACGAGGGCCAACGCGAGAATACCCTTCTTCATGGGTTTCCTCCTTTCGCTCGGGTCCTACCGCCGTTCAGCGGCCGGATGTCGTAGCCGTCCCGGGACTCTCTTCTTGGCGTACGAAGCTACCACATCCCCTCGGGCCGAACCAGGCATCGCAGCCGGCCGGCGTTGTCGCACTGGGCGACCGCATGGCCCAACCGCGGCAGCGGCGGGTCAGCTGAGCTAGAGCCTTCGCCGTTCGTCGGGAAAGGGCCGGTCCGGTGGGCCGTCGTAGAACTCCGGCCGTTGGAGCTCCAGGTCGAGGGGCTGGGTGATGTCCTGGCCGGAGGAGGCTCGCCACCCCCGCTCCCGCGTCATCTCTTCATAGACGTGAGCCACCAGGCTGACGCAGCGGGACACCAGCATGACGCCCTTGGCCAGCTCGGGCTCGAACCCCATGTCGGACAGAAGCGCCCCCGACACGCCCACCGCATTCAACCAGACGCGCGCGCCCATGTGGCGCTCGGTGGCGTCCTCCATGGCGAGGGCGAGTGCCAGGTGGGCGCCCGCGACGCCGAGCTTCTGACCGACCTCGATGAGGCGCGCCGACCGAGGATCCCGGATGTGCTGGGGATGGTGGAATCCCGGCAAGCGCTGCTTCTTCTCGCGCGCCTCCCTCACCAGGTGGTCGGCCATCTCCGCGATACTCCGCCCCTCTGCTTTGGCGCGGGCGATCCCGGTCTGGAACAGCGCCGCCGGACGGTCAAAGGTCCCGTGCAGGTCGCCGATCGTGAGGATCCCGCCGGCGACCCCCACGTGGATCGGGACACCCCCCGAGGCCACCATGCGGGCGGCGGCTGAGGAGGGCGAGAAGGCGTGCTCCGCCAGGCAGACCATGATGGCGTTCAGCATCCGGCCATGGGCCTCCGACGGGAGCTCCCCGCGCCAGACCAAGTAGGCCATCTCCCCCAAGTCCAGGTTGCCGGTGAGGTCGTTCACGTCAAAGCCGCGGACCACGATCTTCGGCCGGGTCTTGTAGGCAATGCTCGTGCGCCAGTGAAATGGCTCTTTCTTTTTGGCCTCGGCCATGGGATTCCTCCGGGGCTGTCAGGGGCTCTGCTTGAGATAGATGCCGTTCGGATCGATCTCCTCGCGCAGGATCCGCACTTGCTCAGGATTGGGAGGCTCCACCGATCGAACGGGGTGGGCCACAAGTGGCTCAAACCCCGTGTTCTTCCTGACCTGCTCCACCGAGACGCCGGGCATGAGCCGGGCGATCCGGAGCTGAGCAGTGGCCGGATCGATCTCCAACACCGCCAGGTCGGTCACCACGGCGAAGCTCGGATGCGTCACCTTGAGCCCGGCCTTCGCGCGCGCGTCCGGACCGTTGAGGTAGCCGGGACTCGTGATGTAGTCGCAGCGGGGGGGGAACCGGCGTTTCTCGTGCCGGGTGACGATGAGAAGGCGCTTGGCGTGCGAGGCGATATCGTTGCCGCCGCCGGAGCCCGGCAGGCGGACGGTGGGCTTGGCGTAGTCACCGATCACCGTCGAGTTGATGTTCCCGAACCGGTCGATCTGGGCGCCCCCCAGAAACCCCACATCCACCAAGCCGCGCTGGAGGAGGCAGCCCAGCACCTCCCGGAGGGTGCCGAGGCGCACCGCCCGGTGCATGAGCCTGGGGTCCGACACGGAGATCGGCGTGGGAAGGACGAGGGGGGCGATGGCCCCGCTCTCTACCACGAAGCAGAGGTTGGGGGCGTGCGTCCGCTGGGCGAACGCCGTGGCGAGCAGCGGCAATCCCGTCCCCACGAAGACGACATCCCCGTCCCGGATCTGCCGGGCCGCCTCAATCACCATCAGCTCTTGGAGGGTGTAGTCGGTCACGCCGGCCCGTTCCTCAGAGCATGGCCTGCATGGCGGCCGCGAGCTCCTCCCGCCGGGTCGGCGAGCAGACCTTGTCGAGGTAGTCCTCGAAGGAGGCGCACCCGTAGACGTAGTCGTCCAGATAGCGCCGGTACGCGCCGCCGCTCGCGCGGGCGGCGGCCTGGTAGCGGGTGATCTCGTCGCCGTCGTAGTCGTAATACCGGTAGGTCGAGGTGGGGTAGGCGCCCCAGGGTTGATGGACGACGGCGCTCACGTGAGGGTACGGGATGGTGGTCCGCTCGGGGTCCCGGCGGATCTGATCCGTCTCCACCAGCTCCTCGCAGGTGACGATCGTGTGGCGCGAGGCCCGCACCATCTCCGGCTCGTGAGTCGCAAACCCTTCGATGATCACGTTGCCCAGGGGGTCGGCCTTCTGCACGTGGATGATGGAGACGTCCGGGGTCACGGCGGGCACCAACACCACCGGCTCCCCTGGGTTCCAGGGGTTGTCGATCACCTGGAACTTTTTCAACCCGGAGCCGGAGCTGTAGGTGAGGAGGTCCGAACCGAGGAGGCTCTTCACCGGCATGAAGGGAACCCCCATCTCCCCGGCCAGAAATCTCGAGACCATCGCCAGATGGCTGTAGTCCTCCACCTCCAAGGTCCCGTTCTCGATCCCCCGCCGCCAGCAGAAGGTCGTCCCAAAGCGCTCCAGGTTCCCCGTGCCCGATTCGCAGCGGCGCACCAGCCCCGCCCCGACGAGGAGGTCCATGGAGATGGAGAGGTTACATCCGTAGATCGTCAGATCCCGGTGACCCTGGCGGATGACCTCGTGGATGCCGGCCATGGCGCACCGACCGATGTTCTGGCCCCCGAGGCCGACGGAGCAGCCGGTCCGGACGAATCGGGCTACGGCCTCTTTGAGGGAGACCACCTTTGGGGTCGCTTCAAGCGCCTGCATACGCCTTCTACCATACCACGCTCGGCACGACGGACGCGGCTACCTCGGCAGCATCTTCACCAACGGCTCGAGGTTTTTCGGATCCGGCTTCAGTGTGCCCACGCCGTGGCCGTGAAAGACCTTCACGACGGCGTCATTGAAGGGGGTCCTCACCCCGACCTTCCGGCCCTGCTCGGAGACGTACCCGTTCAGGTAGTCGATCTCCGTTCGTCGGCCCTTCAGCACGTCCTGCAAGAGGGACGGCCGCCCGCCGCTGAGAAACTTCGTGCCGGCGGCCATCTCGGTCTCCACCGCCTCGAGACCGCGGCCCTGGGCGGCGTCGACGAACCGTTGCGCCTCGACCCCCCAGATCGGCTCGACCTCGAAACCCAGGGCGCGACCGACTCTGATCACCTCGGCCGCGATCTGAATCGCAATCCGGCGGGGTTCGGGCTCGCTCCGAACCTCGGCCGAGCCCAGGCCGCTCAGGCCCGCCAGGGGGTTCGCCATGCAGTTCACCGCGAGCTTCGACCACCGCTCACCCCGGAGGTTCGTGGTCACCTTCGATGGCGCGACCGCGTTCAGGAGCTTCACGAGGTCGCGCGCGCGCGGCGAGTCCCTGCCGTCGAGCTCGCCGATCTTGAACCCGAGCCGGCCCGAGTCCGTGCGCATCGCGTGGCCCGGCTCGTAGAGCCCGGCGCCGATGGTGATCACGCAGCCGAGCGTCCGCTCGTTCCCGGCCATGGCCGCCACCCGCTCATCGTTGATCCCGTTCTGGAAGTCGACCACGACGCCGTCCGGCTCCCTGAGGTACGTGATCCCCAGCGCGGTCGCCCACTCGGTGTCGTACGACTTCACCGCCACGACGACCGCGTCGAAGGGCTCGCGGATGCCCTGGGCCTCGTGAATGTGGAGCGCCTTGACCGGGATCGTGTGCTCGCCACACGTGCCGCTGAGCCGGAGGCCCTTCGTCTTCATCGCCTCGACGTGCTCCGGCCACTGGTCGATCAGCGTCACGTTCTGCCCGGCCTTCGTCAGCAGCCCGCCGACGACGCACCCGATGGCCCCCGCGCCGATGATCCCGATTCGCGTGCCCATGTGTCCCCCCTGTTCGTCTGATCAGCGCTGCTGGTATTCGGGGCGCCATCGCAGGAGGCGCATCTCCACCTGCTTGATTCCCAGCGCCATCACGATCCCCGTGACGGCCAGGACGATCAGCGAGACCATCATGTCGGCGGCATTCAGGGTGCCCAGGGAAGAGATGATCAGGTAGCCGATCCCGCCGCCGGACTCCCCGCCGATGAACTCCCCGATGACGACCCCGATCAGGGCGAACGAGATGGAAGGGGTGAGCGAGGCGAAGGTCCAGGCCAGCGCGGAGGGGATGACGACGCTCCTCATGATCTGCCCCTCCGTGGCGCCGAGAAACCGCGCGGAGTGGATCAGGTCGGGGTCCACGCTCCGGGCCCCCTGGAAGGTGTTGAAGAAGACGATGAAAAAGACGATCAGCCAGGCCAGCACCACCTTGGCCAGGAGGCCGAAGCCGAAGATCATCGTCACCAGCGGCACCAGCGCGATCCGCGGCAGAGAGTTGAAGGCGATGATGTAGGGCTCGAAGATCTTGGCGAGGCGGTCATTCCGCCCCAGCACCAGCCCGGCCACGAACCCGGTGGAGACCCCCACGAAGAAACCGATGAAGGTGGACTCGACCGTGGAGAGGAGCATCTGCCAGAGGGTGAGGCGAACCTTGTCGGAGTTCAGGTAGACGAACCGCTCGACGATCTTCGAGGGCCGGCTGACGAAGAACGGGTCGATGAAGTACAGGCCGGGGATCTTCGAGACGGCCTTGATCCCGGTCAGCCACTCCCAGGCCGCCACCCCGACGATGAGGATCCCGAACCGCCAGAGATTGATCGTGACCTTCTCGTTCATCCCGCGTGCTCCGTGTCCGAGCTCCCGCCTTGTTCGAGCGCGGGCTTCGCCCGCGCAACCCCTGGGGGGAGGTTCCGGAAGGGGGGCGTCAGCCCCCCTCCGGGATAAATTCCTCCCCGAGGACGTGCCAGATCTGGCT
Source organism: Candidatus Rokuibacteriota bacterium (assembly GCA_016209425.1). Lineage (GTDB taxonomy): Bacteria > Methylomirabilota > Methylomirabilia > Rokubacteriales > CSP1-6 > JACQWA01. Next base: position 11,476 of record JACQWA010000062.1, on the reverse strand, counting down.
GTATTCGCGGGCGTACTCGTCGCTCTCCCTGAGCTTGATGACGTCCCGCGGTCGCGGGAGCTTGACCTCGTGGATCATCTTGATCCGACCCGGTCGCCGGGTCAGCACCACGATGCGATCCGCGAGCGTGATCGCCTCCGAGAGGTCGTGGGTCACAAAGACCACCGTCTGGTGCTTGCCCTCCCACAGGGCGAGGAGCTCGGCGTGGAGGTTCAGCTTGGTATGGGTGTCCAGCGCGCCAAAGGGCTCGTCCATCAGGAGGATCTCGGGTTCCACGATGAGCGTGCGCATGAGCGCCACCCGCTGGCGCATGCCCCCCGAGAGGGTGGCGGGGAAGGCGTCCTCAAACCCGACGAGCCCGGCGAGCCTGATTGCTTCACCGACCCGGCGCTCGTGCTCCGGCCCCGTGACCCCTCGGTACTCCAGGCCGAGACCGATGTTGCGGGCCACGGTGCGCCAGGGGAAGACCGTATCCTTCTGGAAGACGTACCCGACCTGGCGCGGGACGTCCACTACCGGGGCCCCGTCAATCAGCACCTGCCCCCCCGAAGGGGCAACGAGGCCCCCGATCATGTTGAGGATGGTGGATTTCCCGCACCCCGAGGGGCCGACCAGGGCCACGAATTCTTTGTCAAGGATATCGAGGGCAACCTCGGAAACGGCCGGAACCTCCCGCCCACCCTCGCGGAAGGTCTTCGAGAGGTTCCGGATTTCGATACGGACCCTTGGCAACGGCGCCGGCGGGGCCAGGTTACTTGTACTTCACCTGGGCCTTCTTCACAAAGCTCATGTCCACGGCCTGGGCGTACGGGATCGGCTTCTCCAGCGCCAACGGGACCCACACCTTCATGCCGTTCTCGTAGTCCCTGGGCTCGATGAGGAAGTCCCAGTCGAAGATCGTCTTGTAGTACTTGATCGAGCGCAGGACGACGTCGCGGCTGAAGGTGTCCATGTAGGGCTTGTGGATCAGGCCGGCGATTTCCGCATCGGAGGCGTTCTTGATCCACTGCTGGGCCCGGTAGTTGGCGTTGACGTAGGCCTGAACGAGATCGGGGGACTTCTCCACGGTCTCCTTCAGGACGTAGCCGACCGTGACGGGGATGGGCCCGCCGAAGACCCGGTTCCAGGCTCGCTCGTCCAGGACGTCGTAGATCGGGAGTCCGAAGCCCTCGTCCTGGGCCGCCCACTGCCACTCGGGGACAGCCATGATGGCGTCGAACTTTCCTGCCTTGAGTCCGCCCAGCATGGTCGTGGACGCCCCGCCGCCCACCCACTCCACGTGGTCGTTAACCGGCTTGCCGTCCGCCGCCTTCGCCTGCTTCAGGACATAGCTGCCGTAGACGTAAGTGCCGGACCCGATGGCCGTGGCGGCCACCACGGCCTTGCGCCCGACGAGCTTCTGGTCGGCGAGGGCCTCAACGGTCTTCACGCCTTTGTCGAAGAGTTCTTTGCGCACGATGATGTTGGCGTAGGAACACCGGGTGTCAGTGGCGAAGATCATCAGAGCGTCCTTCCCCTTCTCTGAGATCTTCAGCGGGTGGTTCGAATCCCCCAGCGCGAATATGGCCTGTCCGGCGGCCAGGGCCTGGACCACCTTGGCTCCACCGCCCGGGACGATGAAGGCCGGGAAGGTCACCCCATCGTCCTCGAAGAACTTCTTCTCCTTGGCGACGAGATGCTGGCCATAGACAAAGGTGGAAACGCTGTGGGTGACGGTGATCGGCTTCCTGGGCTGTGCCCGGGCGAGCCGGGGAAAGCCCGTGCCGGCCGCCGCGCCGGCCGCGACGCCAACGGTTCTCAGGAATTGACGGCGAGTCTGTCTCATGGGAGGCCTCCGGGTGTCAGGGCTCGAGGGTAGACTGGCCCGCACTTTACACCGAGCCGGCGGGGACTGTCAACGGCCAAGTGGCCCAAACTCATTGACAGTTCAGCCAAATTTGACTATGCTACGGTGATGGCGGGGCCGCTTTTCCTCTCTCCTTCCTCCGGCTCGAGGGACCGATGATCCGCAGCATGACGGGGTACGGGCGGGCCGAGGTGGTGGGAGAAAAGATGGCCGTCTCAGTCGAGGCCCGGTCGCTGAACCACCGCCACCTCGACATCGCCCTGAAGCTCCCCCGCTCCCTCGCCGGACTCGAATTGGAGGCCCGACGTCTGATCCAGGGACAGATTCAGCGGGGACGTCTCGACGTCAGCGTGAGCGTGACACCGCTCGCTGCGGGAAGCAGCGCGCTGAACATCGATGCGGCGCTGGCGAGGCAGTACGTCGAAGAGGTGCGGCAGCTGAGCGAGGCCTTGGGCCTTCGCGGCGCGCCGACGGTCGAGTGGCTCCTCGAGCGCCCCGGGGTCGTGATGTTCGGCGAGCCTGAGCCGCTCCCTCTCCCGGCCGGATGGCCGATGCTGGCCGAAGCGCTGTCCCGTGCCTTGGAGGAGCTGGTGGCTCGCCGCGAGACGGAGGGGGAGGCGCTCGGCAAGGAGCTGCTGGCCCTGCACGAGGCGCTGACCGCGGAGGTGGAGCGGATGGCCCAGCGGGCCCCGGCGGCGCTGACTGAGCGTACCACGCGCGTCAGAGAGCGGATACGAGGGCTGCTGGGCGAATTCCTCCTGGATGAGGGGCGGCTGGCCATGGAGGTCGCCGCCTGGGCCGAGAAGACCGACATCAGCGAGGAGCTGGCACGACTCAAGGCCCACCTTCAACAATTCTTCGGCCTCCTGAAGGAAGGCGGGCCGGTGGGACGGACGCTGGACTTCCTGGTCCAGGAGATCAACCGCGAGGTGAACACCGTGGCGTCCAAGGCCAACGACCTTGAGCTCTCCCAGTTGGCCCTGGCCGCCAAGGGGCACCTGGAGAGGATCCGGGAGCAGATCCAGAACGTTGAGTGAGCCTCGGCGTGGACGCGGTCACTAGGCGGCGGGGAACGCTGGTGGTCGTCTCGGCCCCCTCGGGGGCGGGCAAGACCACGCTTTGCACCGAGGTGCGCTCCATGATTCCCGACCTGGCCTATTCAGTCTCCTACACGACCCGAACGCCCCGACCGGGGGAGGTGGACGGCAAGGACTTCCACTTCGTCGGCGTGGCCGCCTTCAAGGGCATGGTGGAGCGGAACGAGTTCGCGGAGTGGGCGGTCGTGCATGGCAACTACTACGGGACACGAGCCCAGCCGCTGGAGCAGGCGCTGGCCGCCGGGCTCGACATCCTGCTGGACATCGACACGCAAGGGGCGCGGCAGCTCAAGACGCACTATCCCGAAGCGGTCTCGGTCTTCATCGTCGCTCCCTCCCTGGCGCTCCTGGAGCGGCGGCTCAGGGAACGAAAGTCGGACGCCCCCAAGGAAATCGCCCGGCGGATGGCGCGCGCACGGGAGGAGATCGCGACCTGGCGGGAGTACAACTACCTGATCATCAACCGGGATCTGAAAGAGGCGGCGGACCAGCTCGCGAGCATCATTCACGCTGAGCGCTGCCGGACGAGCCGGCTGGCGCTGAGGGTCCCCGACCTCGCGCTCCCGGAATAGGAGGACACGTGCCCATGGCATTCCCGTCTCTCGAAAAGTCGCTGGAGAAAGTGTCGAATCGCTACCTCCTGGTGGTGCTCGCGTCCAAGCGGGCCCGCCAGCTCAATCGCGGGGCCACCGCCCAGGTGGAATCCAGGCACAAGAAGTGCACCAGCGTGGCCCTCGAAGAGGTGGCTCAGGCCAGGGTGGGGTATCGGCTGAAGGACGACGGCGAATCGCCTAAACTCTAGACGCCCCGCGGAGTGAAATGGGCCTCCTCGCCGGCAAAGAGATCATCCTCGGAGTCACCGGATCGATCGCTGCCTACAAGGCGGTCTATCTCCTGCGGGAGCTGACGCAGCTGGGTGCCGGGGTCACGGTGGTCCTGACGGAGCACGCCCAAAGGTTTGTGGGTCCCCTGACCTTCCGCAGCCTGTCCGGACGGCCGGTCCTCACCGACCTCTTCGATCCTCAAACCGACGCCGCGGTGGAGCACGTCGAGCTGGCGACGCGATGCCACGCCCTCGTCGTGGCGCCGGCCACCGCGAACCTCCTGGCCAAGGCGGCCCACGGCATTGCCGATGATTTCCTCACCACGCTCCTCCTGGCCACCCGGGCTCCCGTGCTCATGGTCCCGGCCATGGACGGCGGGATGTGGGATCACCCGGCCGTGCGGGACAACGTGGCCACGCTCCGGGCCCGCGGCCTCACCGTGCTGGAACCCGACGCGGGGGAGCTGGCCTCAGGCCTGGTAGGCAAGGGACGCTTCCCCGAGACCGATGTGATCCTCGAAGCCCTCCACCGCCTCCTCTCCCCGGTGAAGGACCTGGCCGGAGAACGGGTGCTGATCACCGCGGGGCCCACCCGCGAGCCCCTCGACCCCGTGCGCTATCTTTCGAACCGCTCGTCGGGCAAGATGGGCACCGCCCTGGCCCTGGCCGCCCTCCGTCGCGGCGCCGAGGTGGTGCTGGTCTCCGGGCCCACGAGGCTGGCGCCTCCGGGGGGAGCGGTCTTCGTCCCCGTGGAGACCGCCGAGGAGATGCGCGAGGCGGTGCTCCAGCACCTTCCCTTTGCCACCATCGTGATCAAGGCCGCCGCCGTGTCCGACTACCGGCCCAGGGAGATGGCCGCGGTCAAGATCAAGTCGAAGCAGGAAGGCTTGACCCTCCAGCTCACGGCCACCCCCGACATCCTGAAGGAGGTGGCGGCGCGCAAAGGCAAGGCGTTCGTCGTGGGGTTCGCCGCCGAAACCCACGACGTCCCCCGGCACGCCCGGGAGAAGCTCGAGGCCAAGGGGATCGATCTCATGGTCGCCAACGACGTGAGCCAAAAGGGGATCGGCTTCGAAGCCGATGACAACCAGGTCACGCTCCTGGACCGCTGGGGCGATGTGATCGAGCTGCCGAAGATGCCCAAGCTTCAGGTGGCCAGCGCGGTCTTCGACCGGATCCTCTCGCTCCGGGCCGCGAGGCCCGCCAAGGTCCCCCGCTAGGTCGATGCCGACGGAGGCGCTGGCCCAGGCCCTCCGCGCTCTGGCAGAGTCGCTCCGCTTCTACCAGGCCATGGGCGTGACCGACCTCCCGCTCGGCCGCGACTACCTTCCCGGCCCTGAAGACGCGCTCCACCGCCAGGAAGAAACCCTCCAGGGGTGCCCGCGGTGCAAGCTGAGCCAGGGACGCACCACGATCGTCTTCGGCATGGGCAATCCCAGGGCCGAGCTGATCTGCATCGGCGAGGCGCCGGGGGCGGACGAGGACGCGCAGGGCAAGCCCTTCGTCGGCCGGGCCGGGCAACTCCTCACCAAGATGCTCGAATCGGTCGGCCTGGATCGCGACCGGGATTGCTATATCGCGAATATCATCAAGTGTCGGCCGCCCGGAAACAGGAATCCCGAACCGGACGAGATCGCCGCGTGCGAGCCGTTCCTCCTGGCCCAGCTCGCGGCCATCCGGCCCAAGGTGATCCTGGCCCTCGGGGGCTTCGCGGCCCAGACGCTCCTCCGGACCAAGGAGCCGATCGGCAAACTCAGGGGGCGAGTCCACTCGTTTCACGCCATGGTCCTGATCCCGACGTTTCACCCCGCCTTCCTCCTCCGCAATCCGGGCCCGGAGTACCGGCGGCTGGCCTGGGAGGACCTCAAGCTCGCCAAGCGCGAGTACGATCGCCTTCGCTCCCAATGATCGTCGACGTCGTGTTCGATCTCCCCGTTCCCCATCCGTTCTCGTACCGCGTTCCCTCCCAGCTGAGGGTGACGCCCGGCCAGCGCGTGCGCGCGCCCCTCGGCACTCAGGCCCGCGTTGGGCTGGTGGTGGCCACGCGAGAGGGGGAGGAAGAGGAGCTCAAACCGATCGTCGGCCTCGCCGAATCGGGGCCGATCCTCTCCCCCTCTCAGCTGGAGCTCACCCGGTGGATCGCCGGGGAGAGCCTGTCGAGCTGGGGGTCCAGCGTCTCGGCCCTCCTGCCTCCCGCCCCCCGGGCGGCCACAGAGACGACTCCCCCACCTCCCCACTGGTCGCGATCCTCGGAAGAGCGCCCCTGGCTCTTGACCGGGGGAGATCGGGAGCGGCGCCTCCTGGCGCGACTCGAAAAGGACGCCGAGACCCGCGGAATTCTGGTCCTCGCCCCTGAGATCGACCAGGCCGCGGCGTGGGCCGACCGGCTGAGCGCCGCGCTCAAGGGTCCCGTGGCGAGGCTCGACAGCGGAGTGGCCGGGCGGCAGCGGTGGCACGCCTGGATGAGGCTGGCGCGCGGCGTGGTCCGGGTCGGTGTCGGGACCCGCTCGGCGCTCCTGGCACCGGTTCCCGCGCCGGCCACGCTCGTCGTCCTCGACGAGAACGATCCGGCCCACAAGCCGCCCGGTCCCCCGAGAATCCACTCCCGGGAGGTGATGCTCGAGCGCGCCAAGCGCGACACGAGCCGTCTCTATCTCACGGCAGGGACGCCGAGTGTGGAGAGTTGGTGGCGCTCCGACGAGGGGGAGTTCCATCGCTCGGAGAATGGACCCTCGCCCTGGCCCCACGTGGCGGTCGTGGATGTGAGGGGCACGCTCAGGACCCATCCTCTCTCTCCGGCGCTCCGTCATGCCATGAAGGAAACGCTGTCGGCCAACGGCCGGGTCCTCCTCCTCGTGACCCGGATCGGCTCGGCGATGGCGTGCGGCGAATGTGGCTTCGTCCTCCGCTGCCCGGAGTGCCGGATCGCCATGGTGTTCTCGCGGGCGCGGCGGGAGCTGGCGTGCCGTCTCTGCCGCCGCACGGATCCCGCGCCGGAAACCTGCCCGCACTGTCGCGGCCGGCAACTGGCGCCGCTGGGCTGGGGGACCGAGCGCGTCGAGCAGGCGGTCAGAGCGGAGGTTCCCCGCTACCGCGTCGCTCGATACGATGCCGAATCGCGCCGCGGACGAGCCATCACCCGGGCGATGGGTGAGGGAAGCGCACACGTTGTGGTCGGGACCCGCGCCGCCCTCAAAGCGTTTCATGGGCCCGCGCTGGTCGGGTTCATCAGCCCGGACCCGATCCTCAGGCTCCCCGACTTCCGGGCCGGAGAGCGGGCGTTTGCTCTCTTCTGGGCCGCAGCCGAACGGGTCGCCGAGGGGGGCAGGGTCGTCATCCAGACTCAGCATCCTACCCATTACGCCGTCCGAGCGGCGGCTGGCCAGGAACTGGCGAGCTTCTACAAGCACGAGCTGAAGTTCCGTGCCGAGCTCGGCTATCCCCCCTTCCGCCGCATCTGCCTCATCACGGTCAGCGGCCGCGCCGACGGTGCGGCGAAGCGGCTTGCCGGAGACCTCGAGCGAGAGCTCCAGGCGCTCGGGGAATTGACCGTGTATCCCCCCGCGCCGCTCGGCCGATCGCCGAAGGCGCTCCGGTGGCAGATCGTCCTGAAGGGCGGCGATGATCTCCCGGCCCGACTGCACCCTGCTCTTTCTCCGTTCCTGGCCCGGCGGCGCGAGGGCCGCGGTATCATTGAGGTCGAGATGGACCCGGTGGATCTGGCGTGATCCTGAAACTCCGGAAGTACGGAGACCCGATCCTGAGGCGAAGGGGGGCGCCCATCCCGGCCATCACGCCGGAGGTCAGGGAGCTCATCGCCGATATGGTCGAGACCATGTACCACCAGGTCGGGATCGGGCTCGCCGCCCCCCAGGTCGGGATCCCGCTGCGCGTCATCGTGGTCGACGACAACACGGGGGCGGGGGCCCGACCGCTCGTCAACCCGGCGATCACGGCGCGGCGCGGCAGCGTGGTCGGCGAGGAAGGGTGCCTGTCGATCCCCGGGATCTTCGCCCCCGTCGAACGGGCCGAGTGGGTCACGGTCGAGGCCCTCGACGGGGACGGGGCTCCCCTGGCCCTCGAGGCTCACGGGCTCCTGGCGCGGGTCATCCAGCACGAGATCGACCACCTGGACGGGATCCTCTTCATCGACCGGTTGGACCCGGTGACCCGCGACCGGATCAAGCGGAAGATCAAGAAGGAAGGGCTGCCCGACGAGGCTCCTCACTCCGCCTTCGCCCTCTGATAGACTCGGAGGGGGGCTCCGCCCCATGAAAATTCTGTTTTACGGGACACCGGAGTTCGCGCTTCCGACGCTCGACGCGCTCCTCGACCAGCACCAGGTCGTCGGGGTGGTGACCCAGCCCGATCGGCCCGCAGGGCGGGGGCAGCGCATCACAGCTTCGCCAATCAAGCGGCGCGCCGAGGCGGTCGGACTCCCGGTGGTCCAGCCTGCGCGGCTCCGCGACGCTCAATGGCCAGACACGCTCCGCGCCCTCGGAGCCGAGGTCGCCGTCGTCATCGCCTTCGGTCAAATCCTCCCGAAGGCGGTCCTCGACGTCCCCCCCCGCGGCTCCATCAACGTCCATGGCTCGCTCCTGCCGCGCTACCGCGGCGCGGCCCCGATCGCCTGGGCGCTGATCCGAGGTGAAACCGAAACCGGGGTGACGATCTTTCTGATGGACGAGGGGATGGATACCGGCCCCATCCTCCTCCAGGAGCCCCTCTCCATCGAACCCGGAGAGACGGCGGGAGAATTGGCCGCGCGCCTGTCACGGCTGGGGGCCCGGCTGCTCCTGACGACGCTGGAGAGGCTCGACGCCCTCACGCCTGTTCCCCAGCGCCACGAGCTCGCAACGCTCGCCCCGCGCCTGAAGAAGGAGGACGGCCTGCTCGACTGGACGGAGCCCGCGCGCGCGCTGGTCAACCGGGTCCGAGGCTGCAACCCCTGGCCCGGCGCCGTCGCCTCCGGCCCGCGGGGGAAGCTCCTGATCTGGCGAGCCGTCACTCTCGAGGAACCCTTCGCCGGCGAGCCCGGGGAGATTGTGAGATCGGCGAGCGGAACTTTCGCAGTGGCAACGGGCGCCGGCTTGTTCCTCCCGCGGGAAGTGCAGCCCGAGAACCGGCGGATCATGGCGTGGCACGCCTTCCTTCGGGGTGCCAGAATGGGCCCCGGTGCCCGGTTCAGCACGCCCGGTCGGGCCACGTCGTGACAAAGCCCTCAGCCCGGTCGTCCCAGCCCGCCGTTTCCCCCGCCCGCATCGAAGCTCTCAGAATCCTCTGCCGGGTCGAGGAGGACAAGGCCTTCGCCGACCTGGCTCTGGAGGCGGCACTGGAGCGGGCAAAACTCGCTGCCCGGGACAGGGCGCTCACAACCGAGCTGGTCTACGGCACGCTCCGCTGGCAACGGCGCCTGGACTGGATTCTTGCCCCCCACTCGCGACGGCGGCTCGACCGCCTCGATCCCTGGGTGAGGAATCTCCTCCGCCTCACCGCCTATCAGCTTCAATTCCTCCACAAGGTGCCGCCCTGGGCCGCCGTCAACGACGCCGTGAACCTCGCGAAGCGCCGCGCCAAGCCCGGGACCGCTCCGTTCATCAACGCCGTGCTCCGCTCCCTCACCCGGAGCGGCGGAGACCTTCCGCCCCTTCCCGATGACCCCGTGGAGGCCGCGGCCACGCGGTTGGCGTTCCCGTCCTGGCTCGCAACGCGCTGGGCGCGCCGTTTCGGCGTGGAGCAGGCAGAACGGCTCATGACGGCGCTCGACGAGCGGCCGCCTGTCGTCGCGCGCGTCAACCTGCTCAAGTGCTCCCGGGAAGGCCTCGCCAAGAGACTGGCCGAAGAGGAGGAGGTGGCGGCGGCGCCCACGAGCCTTGCTCCCGAGGGACTCGTGCTCGAAGGCGCGGGCGCCGCTTTCAAGTTTCAGAGCTTCAAAGAGGGCTGGTTCACGCTCCAGGACGAGGCCTCGATCCTGGTCGGCCATCTCCTCGCCCCACAACGGGGAGAGACGGTTGCCGACGTTTGCGCCGCTCCGGGGACGAAGACGACCCATCTGGCCGCGCTCATGCAAAACTCCGGAAAGGTCGTCGCCATGGATCCTCACGCTTCCCGACTGAAGCTAGTTTCCCGGGCGGCGGCCCGGCTGGGGTTCACGATCGTGGAATGCCACGGTGGGAGTGCCGAGGCTCTGGCGCCCAGGTTCAAGGACCGTTTCGACCGCGTGTTGGTGGACGCCCCCTGCTCGAATCTCGGCGTCGTCCGCCGGAACCCCGACGTCAAGTGGCGCCGCGCTGAGGCAGACCTCCGCCCGCTGCGCGACCGACAGCGCCAGATCCTCGAGGCCGCAGCCTCCGTCTGCCGGCCGGGGGGGAGCCTCGTCTACGCCACCTGCTCCCTCGAGCCCGACGAGAACGAGGAGGTCGTCCTCCCATTCCTCGCGGCCCACCCCGAATGGCGACTCGACCCGCCGACGGCGTTTCCGATCCCCCTGGACCCGCCCGGCGTGCTCCGCTGCCTCCCGCACCGGCACGGCACCGACGGCTTCACCGCCTTCCGGCTCCGCCGGTCCTGACGCCCCGAGGCAGCGTTGGACCTTGCCGTCCCGCTCCGGCCGCCGCGAGCGACTGTCGCGGTGGCGTCAGGGTTGGCGGATAGGGTAAGCTCGGGACCACGGGAAAGGAGGGAGGTGCCATGACGATCTCGCGACGCAGCTTCCTCGCCGGCGCAGCCGCCGGCGCTGTGGTGGTGGGGACCGGGCGCTGGGCGCCGGCGGCGGCCGCCATCCGCGGCATCGACCACGTGGTCATCATGTTGCGCGAGCTGGAGCCCGGCATTCAGAGCTACCGCGAGCTGGGGTTCGCGGTGATGCCTGGCGGCGTCCACCCGGTGGGCACCCACAACGCCCTCATCGCGCTGGCCGACGGCGCCTACATCGAGCTCATCGCCTTCCGCACGCCCAACGACAAGCACCGGTGGTGGAACGCCATGCAGAAGGGCGGCGGCCTCATCGACTTCTGCATGCAGACCGACGACCTGGCCGGCGACATCGCCGCCTTCCGGCAGGCCGGCGTCAAGATGAGCGACCCGGTGGCGGGCGGCCGCCTGCGCCCCGACGGCTACAAGCTCGCCTGGGTCACGGCCTCGGCGCCCCCGCCCTTCCTGTTCCAGGCGCCGTTCCTCATCCAGGACCACACGCCGCGCGAAGAGCGCATCGGACGGGAGACGACCCACGCCAACGGCGTCACCGGCATCGCCGCCATCACCGTGGCCACCGACGACGTGGCGCGGGTGCGGAGCTGGTGGAGCCCCGTGCTGCGCCAGGCGGGCCAGGACGTCCAGCGCCCGGACGTGGACGGCGCCGGCGTACGCTTCACCGCGGGACCTCACCTGCTGGACTTCGTCGCTCCGAAGAGCGCCGGCAGCCCGCTGCGCGCCTGGATCGGCGAGCGCGGGCCCTCGCCGTACTCGCTGACCTTGGCGACCACCACGGCCAAGGCGACCCGGCTCGACGACGCCAAGACGGGGACGCGCATCCTGCTGCAGTAGGCGCCGCACCCCTTCTACGCGGCTACGCCTCTAGGTTTTCCCGCGCCTTTTTGGTATCGTGACGGGCGATGATCAAGATCGCGCCGTCAATCCTGTCGGCGGACTTCGCGGCCCTCGGCGAGGCGATCGCGCGGGTGGAAGCGGCCGGCGCCGACCAGCTCCACG
>JACQWA010000079.1 GCA_016209425.1 Candidatus Rokuibacteriota bacterium | reverse complement strand
TCGGCGGGAGGCCCCTCGGCCAGGACCCGCCCCCGGTTCATCACCCGGCATGAGCTTCCCGCGTTCCACCTGTATCGCTTTTTGGACATTGTTCCCGGCCGAGCCCTCGCCATACTGTTGGTGCTCTCGCCTCGCTTGCCTGCCCTGCGGCAACCGCGCGAGGGTCTCACGGCTTTCCGACTGGGCCCCGCCGCGGTTGAGACCCTGCCGGAGACACTGGAGGTGTACGGGAATGAGCCGTGATTCAGGAATTGACGAACAGGGAGGGCGCTATGGAGGATTCCAAAGTGAAAAGCCTAACCGACCACAGGTTCAAAGTGATCAGTCAGCGTTTGCAGCCGGTCGAAGCCATCGCTTCTCCCTCAGGCGCCCCCAAGCCCAAGCTCCTCGACCGGGTTCGCCAGGCAATCCGCGCGCGCCACCTGAGCCACCACACCGAGCAGGCCTATATTGGTGGGATCAAACGGTTCATCTTTTTCCACGGCAAGCGACATCCTGCAGAGATGGGCGAGACAGAAATCGGCCGGTTCTTATCCAGTCTGGCGTCCGATCTCCGCGTAAGCCCTTCGACGCAAAACCAGGCATTGAACGCCCTGCTGTTTCTTTACCGGGAGGTGCTCGAAAGGCAGATCGGCTTGATCCAGGGAGTCGTCCGCGCCAAGAGGCCAAGGCGATTGCCTGTCATCCTGACGAAAGAGGAAGTGAAGCGGCTCCTGGGCTGCCTGAGGGGCACTCCGTGGTTGATGGGCATGCTTCCATCGTGAAAGACCCTCTTCTCCGCCACCTGCGAACCGTCAGACGCCAGCACGAACACGATCTCCAGAGGGGCCTCGGCCGGGTGAGTCTCCCCAACGCCCTTGAGCGGAAATATCCCACCGCGGGGAAAGAATGGGGATGGCAGTGGGTATTTCCAGCCTCAAGCCACTACGTCGATGGGGCCACCGGAGAACGGTGTCGCTACCACCTTCATGAGTCGGTCTTGCAGAAGGCGATGAAGGAGGCCAGGATCAAAGCGGGGATCGCCAAACCCGCAATCTGCCACACCCTTCGGCATTCGTTCGCCACCCATCTGCTGGAAGACGGCTATGACATCCGGACCATCCAGGAACTCCTGGGCCACAGTGATGTCAGTACGACGATGATTGACACCCATGTCTTAAACCGTGGCGGGAGAGGGGTCCATAGCCCTGCGGATGCGATCTGCGAGTGCAACCCATCGCAGCCATAATCGAACTATGCTGTCGCAGTCATACTTGCACTATGCCGACCAATAGTTGTCGGTAGGGGCAGACTCCAACAGCTTGACAAGCCCTTGAAAACGGGAAAGAATTCCCGCAGATGCCAAATGGTTAAGTATCGGGCTATGCCGACCAACATACTCAATAGTTCGCCGCACTGGGCGATCGAAGCAAATGCGCGAGAGCGGCAACGGTTGATGGAAAGCGAGACATCGCGTCCACCAGCGGCGTCAAGGAGACTCAAATAACGACGAGCCAACATCGCGCGGTGGTTCGGAGCGGCAGCGCAGTCGCGCGACCCGCGGCGGTCACCAATCCAGACCGCACGCCGGCCACCTTCGCATCGACCGCCGGGGCCGCGGCCGGCGTGACGTCGCTGTCGCCGAGCGAGGGACGCACCGGCATCGTTTGGCGCGTGCGTGTCGGAAACTCGTACGGGAAAGCGAATCAGAGAAGGCGTCGAACCTGCCACTGGAACGGACGGCGGCTCGCGTGCGCTCGCTGCCGCCGCTCAGCGGCGCGTTCGGCGACCGGATCAGCAGCAAGCGGCGCCGTGAACGAAGGGCTGGGGTGAAGGCGGTTGCCAAGAGTCGCGGAGTTCTATGGGATCGTGATTTACATGTACCATCGCGATCACGGCGTTCCGCACTTTCATGCACTCTACGCTGGGCAGGAGGCTGTGATCGCCATCGAGAGCTCCGAGTGATCGAGGGGCGCCTACCGCGACGGGCGCTTGCGCTTGTCCGGACGTGGGGCAAGCTACACCGAGAAGAGCTACAACGCGACTGGGACCTGGCGCGTGCTCACCGCCCTCTGCGGCAAATTGCGCCGCTGGATTAAGGAGTCTGGAAACATGAAATGGCGGATCGTCAAAGCCGAGAGATTCGGACCGCATTCCCTTGACCTGACGTTCAAAGACGGCACACGGAAGCGGGTCAATCTCCTGCCGTTGCTGGAGGGGCCGGTCTTCGAGCCGCTCCGAGATCCCACGTTCTTTGCCCGGGTCACGCTCGATCCCGTAGCCGGAACAGTGGTATGGCCGAATGGAGCAGACATCGCCCCCGAAACGCTGTACGAGCTACCGGCCGAGACCAAGAGCCGCGTGAGACGCGGATCGCCGAACCGCGCGCTGCAACGGCCCGGGGCTCGCGATGCTCGCCCTCCGGCCGCTGACCGCGAGCGTTGATATGACTTCCACTCAAGCGTCACGATGACCCCCGAATCGCGGGTGCCGTTCATCTTGGTGCCTTCACGGAGGTTGCTCGAGCCATCGGAAGAGGCGGAGCCTGTAACAGCGACGGTCGATCATGCTGATATCCGTGGGTTGGGTACCACCGTA
>JACQWA010000061.1 GCA_016209425.1 Candidatus Rokuibacteriota bacterium | reverse complement strand
TCGCCCGGCGCGTCGGGCGGACAAAACCGATCGCCGTCGTGAAGAGCGGCCGCACCGCCGCGGGCTCGCGCGCGACCTCCTCCCACACCGGCGCCTTGCTCGCGGCCTCCGACATCACCGTGGACGCCCTGTTCCGTCAGGCCGGCGTCATCCGCGTGGATACCCTGGAAGAGCTGTTCGATGTTGCCTCGTTCCTCGCCCACCAGCCTCCGCCCGGGGGTCGCCGGGTGGGCATCATCACGAATTCGGGCGGTCCCGCCATCCTGTGCGCCGATGCCTGCGAAGCCGAAGGGCTCCAGGTCCCCCTGTTGAGCGAGGAGTCGCAAAGACGTCTGAGGGCATTCCTGCCGCGGGAGGCGAGCGCCACCAACCCGGTGGACATGATTGCCTCGGCCACCGCCGCCCACTACCGGGAGGCCATTCGCATCGTGGCTGACGACCCCCTGGTGGACGCGCTGATCGTCATCTTCATCCCCCCGCTGGTGACGCGGGCCACCGACGTGGCGGAGGCGATCGTAGACGGCGTTCGGGGACTCGGCGGGAGAAAGCCGCTGCTGACGGTCTTCATGTCGGCCCGGGGCGTGCCCGACCAGCTCAAGACCGCGGATGTTCGGATCCCGTCGTATGCCTTTCCGGAGGCGGCGGCGCTGGCGCTCGCCCGCGCGGCGCGGTACGGCGAGTGGCGTGAGCGAGGGGAGGTGGCGCCGCCCCAGCTCCGGGGCCTTCGCCGGGATGAGGCCGCTGCCCTCGTGGCCGCCGCGCTCCGGCGAGGGGAGGGGTGGCTGCCCCCGGACGAGGTGGCGAGGCTGCTCTCCTGCTACGGGCTTCCCGTCGCCGAACAGCGAGTGGTGACCAGCCCGGAAGCGGCCGGGATGGCGGCCGGGGAGATCGGGGGGGAGGTGGCGTTGAAGGGCATCGCCCCCGGGATCCTCCACAAGACCGAGGTGGGGGCCATCCGGCTCCATCTCCGGGGAGCCGAGGAGGTGAGCCGGGCGGCAGAGGAGATGGCCACGCGCCTCAGGTCCCAAGGATATCCCCCCACGGCTTTTCTGGTGCAGCGGATGGTCCCGAAGGGCGTCGAGATGCTCGTGGGGGTCGTGCACGATCCGCAGTTCGGCCCCGTGGTGGCGTGCGGCGCCGGGGGCGTCCTCGTCGAGCTGCTGCGCGATCTGTCGGTCCGCCTCACCCCGCTCACCCGGGAGGATGCCGGGGAGATGATCCGAAGCCTGAAGACCTACCCGCTGCTCACGGGCTTCCGGGGCGGCCCCGTGTGTGACGCGGGCGCGCTCGAGGAGGCGCTGCTTCGGGTGAGCGCCCTGGTCGACGATCTTCCCCAGATTGCCGAGCTGGACTGCAACCCCGTCCTGGTGCACGAAACGGGAGCCGCCGTGGTCGATGCGCGCGTCAGGGTGGCGCCGTTCGAGCCTCCTCCCCCGCTCGGCGCTCGACGGTGACCCCCGCCCGAGCAGCAGCGACGTGACGCCTCGCTCCGTGTGCCGCTCGAGGATCTGAGCGTCACCCCCCTCATGGGGCGGCGATGCCCCACCTGAGCCGGGTGGTCGCTCGCCAACCTCCCGGATTCTCGGCACTCTGCTTTGGCATTCCGGTTGCAGTTTTAACCCGTTCGGGAACGACCTCAATGATCTAAACCATGCGGAGGATTTTGCCATGAGAGCGTTGGCACCCTGGACAGGCCTGACGACGTTGCAGAAGGAGATTGACCGGCTCTTCGAGCGCTTCTGGGAACCCAAGTGGGACGAGTTCCTGACCCTCGGCGGGGAGTGGGCCCCCAGCCTGGACCTCTCCGAGACCAAGGAGGCCCTGGTGGTGAAGGCGGAGGTTCCCGGGATCGACCCGAAGGAGATCGAGGTCTCTCTCCAGAATCAGGTTCTCACGATCAAGGGGGAGAAGAAGCAGGAAAAGGAGGAGAAGGACGAGCACTACTACCGCGTGGAGCGCTCGTACGGAGCCTTCGCGCGGAGCATCCGCCTGCCGGTGCCGGTGGCCGGGGAAAAGGTGACCGCGACGTTCAAGAACGGGGTTCTGATGGTCACGCTGCCCAAGACGCCGGCCGCCAGGGGGACGACGATCCCGGTCAAGGCGGAGTAGGGCGAGCAGGGGCCGTGAGTGGGGCGGTATGAGTTCCTGGAAGAGGTGGCGCTGGCCGACTGCGCCGTCGAGGTCGAGGCAAACGACCTAGACGACCTCTTCGCAACCGCCGCCGCCGCCCTGGCGGAGGTGATGGTGGATCCGGCGACGGTGCCGACTACCGTCGAGCGGACGATCACGCTCACGGCCCCGCAGCTCGACCTGCTGCTGTACGACTGGCTCTCGGAGCTGATCTACCGGAAGGACCGGGACCGCGAGATTTTCACCCGCGCCGACGTGCGCGTGAGCGGAAGCGGTCCGTTTCATCTGACGGCCGCGGTCCACGGCGGCGTCATTGATTCCGAGCTGACGGCGTTGCGCGCCGATGCCAAGGCGGTCACGTTTCACCAGTTCGCGGTGGAGCGCAAGGACGGCGCCTGGCGGGCCCGAATTGTCATTGACATCTGAAAGGGAGCCATGAAGGTCAGGCCCGCCGGCGATTGCGTGTGGGAGATCCCGCCGAGCGAGAAGCCCGGGATGCGGGTGCCGGCGCGCATCTACGCCTCCGAGGCGCTGCTGGCCCAGATGGACCAGGGTGTCTTCGAGCAGGTGACCAACGTCGCCTGCCTCCCCGGGATCGTCCGGGCCTCGCTCTGCATGCCCGACGGCCACTGGGGGTACGGCTTTCCCATCGGCGGCGTGGCGGCGTTCCGGGCCGACACCGGCGTCATCTCCCCGGGCGGCATCGGCTTTGACATCAACTGCGGGATGCGGCTCCTCCGGACGACCCTCACCGAGGACGAGGTCCGCCCCAAGCTCCGGGATCTCATCAACGCCCTCTTCGCCGCGGTCCCCTCGGGGGTCGGGGCGAAAGGGTTCGTGCGCCTCTCGGAGGCCGAATTCCGGGACGTCATGGTTGAGGGATCGGGCTGGTGCGTGAGGCACGGCTACGCCTGGCTCGAGGACCTGGATCACACGGAAGGCCGTGGCTGCCTTCCGGGAGCCGATCCCGCCCACGTGAGCGCCCGCGCCGTCTCGCGCGGGCGAGACCAGCTGGGCACGCTCGGCTCCGGCAACCACTACCTCGAGGTCCAGGTCGTCCGTCCCGGCGGCATTCACGATCCGCGCGTGGCCAAGGTCTTCGGCGTGGACGCGCCGGGGCAGGTGTTCGTGATGCTCCACTGCGGCTCCCGCGGCTTCGGCCACCAGGTCGGCACCGACTACCTGAGGCTCTTCGACCAGGTGATGCGGAGCTACGGCATCACGGTGAATGATCGAGAATTGGCCTGTGCCCCGTTCAGCTCTTCGGAGGGGCAGGCGTACTTCGGCGCCATGACGGCGGCGGCCAACACCGCCTTCGCCAACCGCCAGGTGATCACCCACCGGGTGCGCGAAGTCATGGGGCGGGTCTTCGGCAAGGATCCTCGGGAGCTGGGGTTGTCGGTGGTCTACGACGTCTGTCACAACACCGCCAAGGTGGAGCGCCACCCCGTGGACGGCGAATTTCAGGAACTGGTCGTCCATCGCAAGGGCGCCACCCGCGCGTTCGGCGCGGGCGCCCCCGATCTGCCGGATGTCTATCGAGAGGTCGGCCAGCCCGTCATCATCGGCGGCTCGATGGAGACGGGCTCGGCGCTCCTCGTGGGCACGGCCCGCGCGATGGCGGAGACCTTCGGCTCCACGGCCCACGGGGCCGGGCGCACGATGTCGCGCGCCCAGGCCAAGCGTCAGGTGTGGGGGGAGACTCTCCTGAAGGAGATGGAGGCCCGCGGCATCATCGTTCGCGCCGCCTCCAAGTCGGGCGTCGCCGAGGAGGCGGGCTTCGCGTACAAGGATCTGACGGCAGTCGTCGACATCCTCCATCGGCTGGACATCTCGCGCAGGATCGCCTCCCTGACTCCGATCGGGAACATCAAGGGGTAGGAGGGTCGTGACGATCACGCGATGACGGTGGGCGAGATCATGGTGAAGCCGGTGGTGACGGCCGCGCCGGACACCCCGGCGGGAGTGGCCTGGCGCCTGCTGCGGCAGGCGCGGGTCCGCCATCTCCCCGTGCTGGACCGAGGGCTCCTGGTGGGGATCGTCTCCGACCGGGACCTTCGCACAGCCCCGAGCGAGGCCGCCCGCCTGGCGGAGATCATGACGCGCACGGTCTTCGTCCTTTCCCCCGACGCGTCGGTCCGGCGGGCCGCCCGCCTCTTTCGCGAGCGCCGGTTCGGGGCGATGCCCGTGCTCGATGGGCGGGAGCTGGTCGGGATCGTGTCGGTCGTCGACGTCCTGCGCGTCCTCAGCGAGTAGCCGGGACACCCCTGCCCCAGTGGGGGGATAGGCGCCCCACCCCAGGCGAGCCTCAAGCTCCCTTCCTGGTTCAACCCCGCAATTTTTCGGCCGATCGATATTGGTCGGTCGTGGCACCCGGCTTGCAGACCGTGTTCAGGTGGTCGGTGTCTCGGTTCAAACGTCTTTCGGCGAAAGGAGAAGATGACATGAAGCGGTTCCTCGTAGCGGCACTCGGTCTGGGCCTCGTCAGCGTGACCTTCCCGGACGCGGGTTGGACCCAGGCGACGCAATGCCCCCCTGAGCTGGCTCAGGCCCAGGCGGAGTTGCAGAAGGCGCAGCAGGCGCTGAAGCAGGCTCAAGCGGCCCGGGCGCAGGAGGCCCGGGCCAAGCGCGCGCAGGCCGGCGCCAAGTCTCAAGAGGTGCAGGCCCCGCGTGGTCAGGAGGTGCAGGCGCCGAAGGGTCAGGAAGTGCAGGCCCCGCGCGGCCAGGAAGTCCAGGCCCCGCGCGGTCAGGAGGTGCAGGCGCCACGTGCTCAGGAAGTCCAGGCCCCGAAGGTCGCGAAGGCCCGTGCCCTCGTGCAGCAGGCCCATCAGGCGTGCACGAAGGGCGACCTGGCCCTTTCGGCTCAGAAAGCCAGGGAAGCTCTCGAGCTGCTGAAGTAGACACGAGCAGAGCGACCGGGCGAGGACGGGGAGATGGCAACGACGGCGCGTTCGCTGGCCCTCTCCCCGTTTCTCACCGGCGATCCCGTCCGTCTCGAGCCTGCCGTGGCGTCGCTCGGCGACCTGCTGGCGTCGCTCGGCCTCGAAGGGCTCGAGAGGGCGGGCCTTCTCCCGCTCGCTCCTCGCGTCGCGCTGCTTCACTCCCTCCCGGGCGGGATTGGAGGCGTGACCCTGCGCTGGGTTCAGCTCCCCCAGGCCGCGACTCTCGCCGAGGGCGCGGAACCCGTCGAGGTCGTGGTGGTGCTGGTCGCGCCCATCCGCGAGGGTGCCCGGGCGCTCTGCCTGGTCTCCCGTCTCAGAGCGTGTCTTCGCGACCCCGCCGTCGTGGACAGAGCCCGGTCGGCGACGACCCGCGAGGGGCTGGTGAAGATCCTGGCCGCCGCCGAGGCGACCGCGGGCGAGAGCCCACTGTCGGGCGACGAGGTCCTGTCCCTTCTGGGCTCGGGGACGACGGGGTTGACGGCGGCGGAAGCCCTGCGCCGGCTCGAGCAGTGCGGTCCCAACCGGCTCGAGCGCGTCCGCCGTCGGCCGCTTGCCCTGCGCTTTGTCGAGCAGTTCTGGAGCTTCTTCGCCCTCCTCCTCTGGGTCGGCGGAGGGTTTGCCTTCCTCGCCGGCATGCCCGAGCTCGGCTGGGCCATCTTCGCGGTCATCGTCGTCAACGGGGTCTTCAGCTTCTTCCAGGAGTACCGCGCCGAGCGCGCCGTGGAGGCCCTCCAGGGACTTCTCCCCCACGCGATCGCCGTGTTGCGCGCCGGCGGCGAGGCCCGCCTGCCGACGTCCGACCTCGTCCCCGGCGACCTGGTCCGAATCGAAGAGGGAGACCAGGTGCCGGCCGATGGCCAGCTCCTCTCGGCGGAGGGCCTCCGGGTGGATCAGAGTCCCCTCACCGGCGAGTCCCACCCGGTCTTCAAGCTCCCGGCGATCACCGATGAACGGGAGAGCGTGCCGCGCCTGGAGCGACACGAGCTGGTCTTCGCGGGGACCGGCGTTGTGGCGGGGTCAGGGACCCTCCTGGTCACGGCGACCGGAATGGGTACGGAGATCGGCGCCATCGCCCAACTTACCCAGGCCGTGGTCGAGGAGCCGAGCCCGCTTCAGCGCGAGATGCGGCGGGTGACGCGGATCGTGACGTTCCTCGCGGTCTCCTTCGGCGTGAGCTTCTTCGTCCTCGGCGTGATGACCGGCGTCCTGCCCCTGGGCGAGGGGTTCCTCTTCGCCCTCGGCGTCATCGTCGCCAACGTTCCGGAAGGGTTGCTCCCGACGCTCACGCTGGCGTTGGCCCTGGGAGTCCAGCGCATGGTCCGCCAGCGAAGCCTGGTGAAGCGCCTGTCGGCGGTGGAGACGCTCGGCGCGACGACCGTCATCTGCACCGACAAGACGGGCACGCTGACCCAGAACCGGATGGCGGCGCGCTTCATCTGGGTCTCGGGAGTGACGCTGGCGGCGGGCGAGGTCAGGGGGGACGGGCGCGCCGACGTCCGGGAGCTCTTGGAAGCCTCGGCGCTCGCCTCCCAGGCGACTCTCGAGCACGGCGATCCGACCGAGATGGCCCTCCTCGTCGCCGCCGTGAAGGCCGGCGTGGATCCGGAGAAGGTCAGGCGGGCCCACGACCTCCTGGCTCCGTACCCGTTTGACTCGTTCCGCAAGCGCATGACGCTCGTGCGCGCCGCCGACGCCGGCGCGACGGCGTACGTCAAGGGGGCCCCGAAGGAGACGCTGGCGCTCTGCGACACGATCCGCTGGGAGGGGCGGACGCAAGCGCTGACGGATGATCTCCGTCGCCAGATCCTGGCAGACCACGACCGGCTGGCGGCCGAAGGGCTGCGCATCCTGGCCGTGGCGTCCCGGCCGCTTTCCGACACTCTCGTCCGCGCGTCGGCCGGCGCCGTCGAGCGCGAGCTCACCTTCCTGGGCCTCGTGGCCCTCTGGGATCCGCCGCGGGCGGAGGTCAAGGAAGCAGTCGCCCTCTGCCGCAGTGCGGGGGTCCGGGTCGTGATGGTGACGGGCGATTACGGGCTCACGGCTCAGGCCATTGCCCGCCAGATCGGCCTCCCGGTGGAGAAGGTCATCACCGGAGAGGAAGTGGAGCGCCTCTCCCCCGACGCGCTGCGGGGGCTGCTCGCCGAAGGGGGCATCCTCTTCGCCCGGACGTCGCCGGCGCACAAGCTCAGCATCGTCAAGGGCCTCAAGGCGCTCGGCGAGGTCGTGGCGGTCACCGGCGATGGCGTCAACGACGCGCCGGCGCTCAAGGCCGCCGACATCGGCGTGGCGATGGGCAAGCGGGGAAGCGAGGTGGCCAAGGAGGCCGCGGTGATGGTGATCACCGACGACAACTTCGCCTCGATCGTGGCGGCGGTCCGCCAGGGGCGCGGGATCTATGCCAACATGGGGAAGTTCATCACGTATATCTTCGCCTCCAATGTTCCCGAGCTGGTGCCGTTCCTGGCCTTTGTCTTTCTCGGGATCCCCCTGCCGCTGACCGTGATGCAGATCCTCGCGGTGGATTTGGGGACCGATTTGCTCCCGGCCCTCGCGCTGGGCGCCGAGGCGCCCGAGCCCGGAGTCATGGACCGGCCGCCGCGCCCGAAGAGCCAGCGCCTGCTCGGGGCCGAGCGGCTCCTGCGCGCCTACGCCTTCCTGGGCGTGGCGGAGGCGGCCCTGTCGCTCCTGGCCTTCTTCTGGACCTACTGGGTGGCAGGCTGGCGCCCGGGGCTGCCGATGGCCCGGGCTGGGGGCCTCTACCGGCGCGCCACCACGATGACGCTGGCGGGGATCGTGGCGACTCAGGTCGGTAACGTCTTTGCCTGCCGGACCGATCGGGAATCGGTCTTCCGGGTCGGGCTCTTCAGCAACCGGCTCGTGCTCCTGGGGATCGCGGCCGAGATCGGGATCCTCCTGGTTTTGATCCTGGTTCCGCCGTTTCCGTATATCTTCGGCCTGGCGCCCCTCGCGTTTGAAGAGTGGAGGCTCCTCCTTCTTTTTCCCCCGGCGGTGCTCCTGCTGGAGGAGGGGCGGAAATGGATCGTCCGGCAGGGCGCCGGGCCAAGGAGGAAGCTGGCATGACGACGCTCGATTTCTATCGAAAGGTGATCGAGGAGACGGGTCAGACGAACCGTGACGCGGCCAAGCGCGGGGCAGCCGCGGTGCTCCGGGCGCTCCGCGATCGCCTCACCCCCGAGGAGGCCGACCAGGTGGCCGCCCAGCTCCCGCGGGAGCTCAAGAGCGTCTGGGAGGAAGGGGACGTGCTGGGGCGCTGCCCCGTGAGGATGCACCGCAAGGAGTTCTACGAGCGGGTGAAGGCCGAAGCCGGTCTGGCGTCGATCCGGGAGGCCCGGTGGATCACCGTGGCCGTGTTCTCGGCGCTCAAGGCCCAGCTCTCGCCGGGCGAGGCGGAGGATGTGTGGGCCCAGCTCCCCAAAGACCTCAAAGAGGTGTGGCAGGAGGCGTGAGCCATGGGGCCTCCGCCGGCGAGACTGCTGAACCCCGTTGAAAGCGTCATGAGTCGCCAGGTCGTCCTGATCCTCGAGGAGATTCCGATGGCGGAGGTTCGAACCATCGCGGCCCGCTACGACTGCAACGGGTTTCCGGTGGTGACCGAGCACGGGCGCCTGGTGGGGATGGTCACCAAGGGGGATTTGCTCCGCGTCCTCCGGGCGAGCCTCAGGGATCCCGACGTCTGGCAGGAGCCGGTCTCGCGCTGGATGGCTCACGGCGTGCTGGCGCTCCGTCCGAGGGATCCGATCGACACCGCCGTGGGGCTGATGGTCGAGTCCGGCCTCCGGAG
>JACQWA010000007.1 GCA_016209425.1 Candidatus Rokuibacteriota bacterium | reverse complement strand
CTTCGCGTTCCTCGAGCCGTACTTCTTCATCGGGTACCTCATCTCGATCGCGCTCTTCGGCCTCTTCCAGGCGGTGTTCATGGCGAACGCCGGGGCCGCCTGGGACAACGCCAAGAAGATCGTCGAGGTGGAGCTGAAGGAGAAGGGGACCGCGATCCACGCCGCCACCGTCGTCGGCGACACCGTGGGAGATCCGTTCAAGGACACCTCGTCGGTGGCGATGAACCCGATCATCAAATTCACCACGCTCTTCGGCCTGCTCGCGGTGGAGCTGGCCGTCACGCTCACGGCCGAGAGCGGGCCGGCGCTGAGCCGGGTCCTGGCCGTGGTGTTCTTCGGAATCTCAGTGGTGTTCGTCTGGCGGTCGTTCTATGCCATGCGCATCCGGGGTGGGGCAGCCGCGCCGGCCCCGGCCGGGGCCGGCGGGCGGGTGAGCGCCACGGTGCGCGGGAAGTAGCCCGCCGGTGGAGTTCCTGCTGGACCTCGCGAGCGGCCGCTACGCGCTCGATGACCTCATCCGGTGGGGCGGCTATGCCGTGCTCGTGGTCATCGTGTTCACGGAGACTGGGCTGCTGGTCGGATTCTTCCTGCCGGGCGACTCGCTGCTCATCACAGCCGGCCTGGTGGCCGGGACCAGCGGCTTGAACATCTGGTGGCTGAACGGTCTCCTGATGGCGGCCGCCATCGCCGGGGACAGCGTCGGGTACGCCATCGGCTTCAGGACCGGTCCCCGCATCTTTACCCGCGAGGATTCGCTCCTCTTCAGCCGCCGCCATCTCATCCGGACGCGGGAGTTCTATGAGCGGTACGGCGGGAAGACCATCGTGCTCGCACGGTTTATCCCGATCATCCGCACCTTCGCCCCCGTAGTGGCCGGGGTCGGCCAGATGGCGTATCGCCGATTCCTGTTCTTCAACGTCTTCGGAGGGATCGGGTGGGTCGCGAGCCTCACGTGGTCCGGCTACCTGCTCGGCCAGACGATCCCCAACATCGACCAGCACGTGCACGTGGTCGTCGCAATCGTCGTCGTCCTCTCGGTACTCCCCATCGTCCGGGAAGTCATCAAGGCGCGCAGGAAGAAGCCGATCAGGCCGGCCGCGGCCCCGTGAGGAGGGACACTCAGTGGCATTCAGGTTAATCCCGCGCGAGGAGAAGTTCTTCGACCTGT
Source organism: Candidatus Rokuibacteriota bacterium (assembly GCA_016209425.1). Taxonomy (GTDB): domain Bacteria; phylum Methylomirabilota; class Methylomirabilia; order Rokubacteriales; family CSP1-6; genus JACQWA01. The sequence continues at coordinate 11,553 of JACQWA010000007.1, read as the reverse complement.
TCGAGCAGCAGGGCACGAACATCGTCGCGGCGGCTCGGGTCCTGGAGGAGCTCGTCCATGACTACCCCAACGCCAAGGCCAAGGCCGAACAAGTCAAGGACCTGGAGCACGCCGGCGACACGTTGACCCATGAGCTCGTCAAGCGCCTCAATACGACCTTCATCACGCCCATCGACCGGGAGGATATCTACGCCCTCGCCTGTCGACTCGACGACGTGCTGGACCTGATCGATGCGGTGGCGGATCGACTCCTTCTCTACAGGATCAACAAACCCACCGAGGGCTGCGTGGAGATGGCGAAGGTGATCGTGAAAACCGCCGAGGAAACCGACCGGGCGGTGCGCTGCCTGCGAACGCTTTCCTCCTACTACCACAAGCACTGCATCGAGGTGAACCGGCTCGAGAACGAGGCCGACCGCCTGCTCCGGGACCTCCTCGCCGGGCTCTTCGAGGGGGTCGACCCCATCGAGGTCATCAAGTGGAAGGAGCTCTATGAGACCATGGAGTCGGTCACCGATCGATGCGAGGACGTCGTGAATGTCATTGAAGGCATCGTGTTGAAGATGGCGTAAGGGATGTCCCAGTCGCTCCCGCTGGTCGCCTTCATCATCCTGGTCGCCCTCGTCTTCGATTACATCAACGGCTTTCACGACGCCGCCAATTCCATCGCGACCGTCGTCTCTACCCGCGTGCTCTCGCCCATGCAGGCCGTGGTCTGGGCCGCCTTCTTCAACTTCGTGGCCGCCTTCGGGTTCGGCGTGAACGTGGCCAAGACCGTCGGCAAAGGGGTCGTGGACTCGGCCATGGTCGACCAGTGGGTGATCCTGGCGGGGCTCACGGGCGCGATCCTCTGGGACCTCATCACCTGGTACTACGGGCTCCCCACAAGCTCGTCGCACGCCCTCATCGGCGGCTTCGCGGGGGCCGCCGTGGTCAAGGGCGGCTTCGGGTCGCTGATCCCCTCGGGCCTCGCGAAAATCATCGCGTTCATCGTCCTGGCGCCCCTTATCGGGATGGCGGTGGGTTTCACCCTCATGGTGAGCGTTTACTGGATCTTCCGCCGGGCGCGCCCGGCCCGGGTCGACGGGCTCTTCCGGCGCCTGCAGCTGCTCTCCGCCGCAGCGTACAGCCTCGGTCACGGCACCAACGACGCCCAGAAAACCATGGGGATTATCGCCATCTTGCTCTTCTCCGCGGGCTACCTGGGGCCCGAGTTCTATGTTCCCTTCTGGGTGATCCTGGCGGCCCATGCCGCCATCGGCCTCGGGACCTTTGCCGGGGGCTGGCGCATCGTGAAGACCATGGGTATGCGGCTCACCAAGTTGCGACCCGTGGGAGGCTTCTGCGCCGAGAGCGCGGGGGCCCTGATGCTGATCGGGACCGCGGTGGGCGGCATCCCGGTGAGCACCACGCACACGATCAGCGGCTCCATCATGGGAGTGGGCGCGACCCAGCGCCTGTCGGCCGTGCGCTGGGGACTGGCCGGGCGGATTATCTGGGCTTGGGTCCTGACGATCCCGCTCTCGGCCCTCCTGGCGGGGGTGACCTGGCTGGTTCTGCCGCGCTAATGGGGGGGGACGTTCAGCGACAGCGGCCGGCCGCCGGGGCCCTCGAGCGGCTGGCGCTGGGGCCGGTCGCCGCGCTCGGCTTGACGCTTGCGTACTTGCCGGGGCCTTTAGGCCTCTGGGTGGGCCGGCGGCTGGGAGACCTGGCCTACTGGATTCTGCCGGGGCGCCGCGCGGTGGCCCGTCAGAACCTCGAGCGCGCCCTCGGAGCCGAACGGAGCGGGCGGGCACTCGGCCGGCTCTGCCGGGAAAGCTTCCGGCATCTCGGGATGATGCTCGTCGAAGCCTGCACCCTTTTTTTTCGCTCGCCCTCGATCCTGCTCTCACGCGTGGACGTAGAGGGGGTGGATCATCTCAAAGCCGCCGCGGCTCACGGGCGCGGCATCCTGCTCTTGACGGCGCACTTCGGCAACTGGGAGCTCCTCGCCGCGTCGCATGTCCATACCGGCTATCCGCTGAGCGTGGTCGTGCGTCCCCTGGATTTCGCCCTGCTCGACCGCCTGGTCACCCGGTTTCGGGAGCGCAGCGGTGTGGAGGTGATTCCGAAGCGCCGCGCTCTTCGGGGCATGCGGGAAGCGCTTCGCCGCGGGTCGATGGTGGGGATCCTGCTCGACCAGAACGCCTCGCGCCGCGAGGGGGTGTTTGTCCCGTTCTTCGGAAAGCCGGCCTCCACCTCGAAGAGCCTCGCCCTCCTGGCACTCTGGTCGGGCGCCCCCGTCGTCCCCGTGTTCATCCAGCGTGAGGCGGCGGGGCGCCATCGCGTGATGATCGAGCCGCCGGTTCCCGCGCCCGCCACGGGGGACCGGGAGCAGGATGTCCTCACCTTCACGGCGGCCTTCGCCCGGGTCGTGGAATCCAGAATCCGGCAGCAGCCCGCGCAATGGCTTTGGATTCACCGGCGCTGGAAAACCCGCCCCGCTGCCTGAGTCCTACTTCGCCCCTTTCGTTTCGCCCCCCCCCAAAAAACTGAGGGCGCCGTCTGTCCGACGACGCCCGGAGATGTTTTGAGACGAAGTTTCTATTTTTTGGCGGCGCACGGATTCTTCGCGGCGCACGGATTTGCCGCCTTCTTCTCCGTCATCTTGGCCTTCGTGACCTTGCTGGCCACCATCTTGCCTTCAGCCTCGGTGTAGGAGACTTTGACCGTGTCGCCGGCCTTCACCTTTTTGGCGGATTCTACCGCCTTTTCGCCGATGGCAAAAGTCAAATCCTTCTTGTCCTTTCCTTCGATCACGAGGCTCGTGTCGGAGACGGACTTGACGGTGCCTTCGGCCATTTTGGCCTTCGCCGCCATCTTCTTTTCCTCTGCTGCGACGGCCAATCCGACGGTCACGACGAGAAACGAAACGCTGAGGAGCAGGACGAAAAGCTTCTTGGCTGTCATTGGGGTTTCACCTCCCTTCCTGGCAACGCCCGAGAAAGTCAAGCGTTGCTAACTATTCGTCAAATTAGGCCCAAAGCGCGTCCCTTACTCTAGGTCGGCCAGGGGGGAGTGTCAAGTGGGTTTTGGATGGTTGACCATGGCAAACCCTGTGTGATAGAAAGGGTCTGGTTTGCCCGTCCTCATGCTCCTCGGACGTCACCTTTGGCTTGTTGCCGTGTCTTTCACGCTCATCGGCTTCCTGGGGTCACCGGGGGCTGGTGGGGCAGAGCCGCCTTTTCATCCTGCCGATGAGCCCTTCGAGGCCCCCGTCTCGGTCGTCTCGGTCACTCCCGTCCCCGCCGCCGAGGCCTTCACTCTGCCGGAGGCTGCGGGCCAGGATTGGCATACGGTGACGCAGCCTTTGGAGGAGGTACGAGCAGAGCTGAGCCAAGACCCGTGGGCTAAGGCCTTCGCCGACTCCCCGCCGGGGCCGGCGCCCCGCCTGAATTTCCCCCCCTTCCCCGTAGAGAGGAACGGCGCGGTTGAGCACTTCGTTGAGCGTTTTCAGACCGGAGCCCGGCGCGAGGTGGTGGGACGCTGGCTGGACCGGTCGACTCAGTACTTGGACATGATCCGCCAGGTGTTCAGCCGCAAGGGACTGCCGGAGGATCTCGCCTTCACGGCCATGATCGAAAGCGGCTTCAACCCCCTGGCTGTTTCCCGGGCCGGCGCCAAAGGACTCTGGCAGTTCATGGAGCAGACCGCGCGCCGGTATGGACTCAAGGTGAACCGCTGGGTGGATGAGCGGCTGGACCCGGTGAAGTCCACGGAAGCCGCGGCGGAATATCTCGAGGACTTGTTTGAGCAGTTCGGCCACTGGTTCCTGGCCCTGGCCGCCTATAACGCGGGCGAGGTGAAGGTCGCGCGCGCCGTGGCGCGAAGCCAGAGCAACGACTTCTGGACGATCGCTCACGGGCGGTGGCTCCGGGATGAGACCAAGCAGTTCGTGCCTCAGATCCAGGCCGCCACCCTGATCGCCCGCGAGCCCGAACGCTACGGTTTTCAGGTCACCCCCGAAGCGCTGATCGCCTCGGAGGTGGTGCGCGTGCCCTTCTCGGTAGAGCTCAAGCAGGTGGCGGCCCTGGCGGGCCTGCCTCCCGAGAGCCTTCGTGATCTGAATACGGAGCTCCGGCGTGGGGTGACGCCCCCGGACGGGCCATATGCCCTGAAGGTTCCCCTCGGCAGCGCGGCGGCGGTGACGGAAGCCTTGGAGAAACTGAGCGCGCGGAAGGCCCAGGCGGCCAAGCGTCCACCCGTGAGAGCCGCCAAGAGGTCCGGCTCCCCTCCGGCTGCCGGCATCCATCTGGTGAAGCCGCGGGACACGCTGAGCGGCATCGCCAAACGCCACGGCGTCTCCGTGGAAGACCTGGCTCGCATCAACGGTTTGGCCGAGGATGCCCGGATTTACCCGGGCGATCAGATCCGGCTCACGGCCTCGATCCTCCCATCGGAGCGGGAGCCGGCCTGGTGAAGATCGAGGTCCGGCTCTTCGCCACCCTCGCCGCCTATCTTCCAGACGAGGGCGACGGCCGGAGTGCCGTCCTGGAGCTTGCCGAGGGGAGCACGGCCACGGACGCGGTCCGGTTCCTCCAAATTCCCACCGAGATCCCCATGATGATGCTGATCAACGGGCGCGATGCCGCCTCCGAGCAGCCGCTCACCGACGGAGACGTCCTGTCCCTCTTCCCGCCCCTCGCGGGCGGTCAGTAACCGTCCAGCTTGTGCCGTTTCCCCGGAGCGCGCCTCGCGAAAAAGGCGCGTCGTGGGTGCTGTCGCCAAGGAGGGGGCCAAAGTTGTCGGCGACGCTCGCGGATGCTACACTCAAATTCCTTGATCGGAGCGGAGTTAGCGTCGCGGAAGCGTCTAGGATCCCGGTGGGCCTCCCGGACTTCAAATCCGGCGTCCGGCTCTAGACAAGCTGGAGGTGGGTTCGACTCCCACACGCTTCCGCCAGATTGCCCGAGCGAAAGAGATGGCGAAGAAGAACCGGGCTGGGAAGGCGGATTCCCCGCGTAAAGCACGGCTGCGCTTCGGGTGGCCTTTGGCCATCGTGCTCGCCGTGGCGGCGGTCGGGGTTGGGTACTTCGCCTGGCAGGCCGCTGACCTGCCCGGCGCCTTCGTCCCCTCCCAGGGCAATGCTCATCTCCAGTCGGCCACCGACCCGCACCCGCCTTACAACTCGGACCCGCCCACCTCGGGCCCGCACCTTCAGTACCTGGCCCCGTGGGGGATTCACAGCCGCCCGATCCCGAGGGAGCTGCAGGTCCACAACCTGGAGGACGGCGGGGTGGTGATCCAGTACAACTGTGAGTGCCCGGACCTCGTCGCGAAGCTCACCGCGCTCGTCAAGCGCTACGAGGACCGCGTGATCCTGGCGCCGTATCCGGGGATGAAGGGTAAGATTGCCCTGACGGCCTGGCAGCGCATCGACACCTTCGAGGAGTTCGATGAGGGGCGGATCGTGCGGTTCATCAAGGCGTTTCGGGGCATTGATCATCACGCGAAGTAGGAGCTGAAATGCGGGGCCACGGCATCTTCGTCGGCGCCGTTGTTCTCGGGCTGCTGGCCGGGTGCGGCCGGCCGTACGTGGCGCCGATCCTTCCACCCGCGCACCGGGATCAGGTGGCCGCCTCGTACGACGCCACCTGGCGGGCGTTGATCCGGGCGCTCGCCCATGAAAACGTGCCGCTCCGGGCGGTCGCCAAAGACTCCGGCGTCATCGCCTCGGATGATTTCCCGACTCCCATCGGGGTCTATGCGGATTGCGGCCGCGTCGGCGAGACCCGCCTCGAGGGTGAGGCCCTGGTCACCTTCACGGTGTTCGTCCATTCGGTGGGCACCAACGGGACCGAGGTTCAGATCAACGCGAAGATGCGGACGCAGGCCCACCGGAAGGGGTCCTCGGGGAAGCTCAAGCCCATGCCCGTCTATCCATGCGCCTCCACGGGACGCTGGGAGTCGAACCTGCTGGATGCCGTGCGCTGGCTGGTCAGGGAATAACGTGACAAAGCGCCTCCCCGCCCTGATTCGCCGTGCCCGTCGCCTGTCGGGGGAGCGTGACCGCCTCGTAGACTCCCTGGTCCGCGAGTGGGCCGAGGCGCTCCGCGACCAGGGGCTCTCCCCTGCCGACCTGGAGGAGCTCTGGGCTGGACTGACGGAAGAGGCCGTCCGGCGACATCGACGTTCGGGGAACGGGCGGTGGCCTCCGGAGGCCGTGAGGAGGGAGGCCGCGGCGGTGATCGCCCAGGTGCGGGAGCGGGTCGACCGGGAGCTCTCGGGGCGGCCGGAGCCCGCCTAAGGGGGGGGCCGGACACGATGACGCCATCCGCTAAATCTGAGGCCCGGCAGTCGGTGCTCCGGTTGCTCCCCGCTGTGGACCAGTTACTCCAGCGGGTCGAACGGGACGCCGCGCTCAAGGAAATCCCGCGGCCCCGGATCGTTCACGCCGTCCGGGAGGTGCTGGCGGGCGAGCGGCGGCGGCTCCTCGAAGGGTTGAAGCTGACCGGCGCCGCCGCCCCCCCCGACCTGGGTGCGTTGGCTGGCCGCGTGGTGGTGGGGCTCTCGCGCGCGGGAGCCTTCTCGCTGGCCCCCCTCATCAACGCCACGGGCGTGATCCTGCACACCAACCTCGGCCGCGCCCTCCTCTCCACTCTGGCCCTGGAGCGTCTCCGCCGCGTCGCCTCGGCCTACTCCAATCTCGAGATGAACCTCAAGGTGAAAGAGCGGGGGTCCCGCTACGCCCACGTTGACGGTTTACTCCAGCGCCTGACGGGGGCTGAAGCCTCCCTCGTCGTCAACAACAATGCCGCCGCGGTGCTCCTTGCGCTCGAGAGCCTGGCTCACGGCAAAGAAGTGGTCGTTTCCCGGGGGGAGCTGATCGAGATCGGCGGCGAGTTCAGGATCCCGGACATCATGCGACGCTCGGGCGCGATCCTCCGGGAGGTGGGCACCACCAACCGCACCCACCTCAAGGACTACGCGGACGCCATCGGCCCGGACACCGCCCTCATCCTGAAGGTTCACACCTCCAACTATCGGGTGCTCGGATTCACGGCTCAGGTGCCCAGGGAAGACCTCGTGGCCCTGGGCCACGCGCGCGGGATCCCGGTGATGGAGGATCTGGGCTCCGGCTGCTTCGTGGACCTCCGCCCGTACGGATTTCCCTACGAACCCACGGTCCAGGAGGCGGTCGGCGCGGGCCTCGACCTCGTTTCCTTCTCCGGCGACAAGCTCCTGGGTGGCCCCCAGGCGGGCATCGTCGTGGGGAAGGCCGATCTCGTGGAGCGGCTGCGAAAGAATCCCCTCAACCGGGCGCTCCGGATCGACAAGCTGACCCTGGCCGGGCTGGAGGCGACGCTCTACGCCTATGAGGTGGGAGACGCGCTCGAGACGATTCCCACCCTGAGGATGCTCACCGAGCCGCTGGCCGCCGTGCGCCGCCGTGCGCGGCGCCTGCTGCGGCGACTCTCCCCCTCGGTCGTGGCGGCCCTGGGCGCGACGCTGGTGGAAGGGCGCGCCCAGGTCGGTGGCGGCTCACTGCCGCTCGTGGAGCTCCCCACGGTCGCGTTGGCCATCGGCACGGGAGATCGCCCCGCCCACATGCTCGATGCGGCGCTTCGGGAGGGCGAGCCGCCCGTGATCGGCCGGATCGCCGAAGATCGCCTGCTCCTGGACTGCCGCACCGTCCTGAATGTCGACGTCCCCGTCCTGGCTCAGGCCCTCACCCGTCTCGTCTCGACGGCAGGATAACCAGTGCACGCCCCGGTCGCGGGTCCGAGCGTTCGTGAACGACCACGCGCATTCCGCAAGGGCCGCTTCGAGCGGGGGCTTTGCCCCCGCAAACCGGGGGGAGGAATCGGAAGGGGGACGTGAGCCCCCCTCCGAGGGCTGTGAAGCACGTCGTCGTCGGGACGGCGGGGCACATCGATCACGGCAAGACCGCGCTCGTCAAGGCCCTGACCGGCATCGACACCGACCGCCTTCCCGAGGAGAAGGCCCGGGGGATCACAATCGATCTGGGCTTCGCCTACCTGGAAGGGCCCGGAGGCCTCACCATCGAGATCGTGGACGTGCCCGGCCACGAGCGATTCGTGAAGAACATGCTGGCTGGCGTGGGCGGAATCGATCTCGTTCTCCTGATCATTGCCGCCGACGAGGGCGTGATGCCGCAGACGCGCGAGCACCTCGCGATCTGTCAGCTCCTGCACATCAAGAGCGGTCTCGTTGCCCTCACCAAGTGCGACCTCGTTGACGAAGAGTGGCTGGAGCTGGTGAAGGACGACGTGAGCCGGCTCCTGAGGGAGACCTTCCTCGACGGATGCCCGATCCTCCCGGTCTCTTCGAAGACCGGCGACGGGCTGGCTGAGCTGCGCGCGGCGCTCCTTACGTCGGCGGAGCAGGTGCCCCCGAAGGCTGTCGACCAGTCGCCGCGTCTTCCCATCGACCGGGTCTTCACCGTGAAAGGGTTCGGCACCGTGGTCACGGGCACGCTGACCGCCGGTCGCCTGGCTCTCGACGAGAGAGTCGAAATCTATCCGAAGGGCGCCGTGGCGAAGGTGCGGGGGCTCCAGTGTCATGGTCATCCCGTGGACCAGGCGGTCGCGGGACAGCGGACCGCGGTGAATCTGCAGGGAGTGGAACGCACGGCCATCGAGCGTGGTGACGTCCTCGGGCGCCCCGGCGCTCTGCTGCCCGCGGTCCTCGTCGACGCCACCCTGGAGCTGCTGGAGGACGCGCCGCGCCCGTTGAAGGGGCGGGACCGCGTCCGTTTTCACGTCGGGACGAGCGAGGTGATGGCGCGTGTGCTGCTCCTGGATCGGCCGGCGCTCGAGCCTGGCGACACGACCTACTGCCGCTTCAGACTCGAAGCCCCCGTGGTCGCGCTCTCCGGGGACCGCTATGTGATCCGCTCCTACTCGCCGATCATCACCATCGGCGGAGGAACGCTCCTCGACGTCGCCCCGCCCCGCTTCAAGCGGAAGGCCCCCATGCTGCTGGCGCATCTGACGCTCCTTGAGCGCGGCACTCCGGAAGAGGTGCTTGAAGAACATCTGCGCCAGGCCGGCGCGCTCGGGGTGAAGACGGAGGAGCTGCAGGCGCGTACCCCCTTCGCCCCGACCAGACTCAAGGAGCTCCTGGACTCTCTGAAGCTGGCCGGGAAGATCGAGGCCGTGGACCGGGAGCGGTTCGTGCACGGGGACGCGCGGGCGCGGCTCAGGAATCAGATCTTCCGCGTGATCGAGGCCTTCCATGCTCAGCACCCGCTCCGCTCCGGCATTTCGCGCGAGGAGCTCAGGGTGCGTGCGGGGGCGCCAGAGGAGCGGATCTTCGCCCACATCCTCGGGGCGCTGGAAGCGGAGGGAATCGTCAAGGCCGAAAAGGACAAGGTGAGGCTCGCCACGCACCGGGTCCGCCTCTCCCCGGCCCAGCAGGCGGCGATCGACAAGGTCGAAGCCCAGTTCCGGAGTGCGGGTGCGGCGCCGCCCGGCCCGGAGGAGGCGCTGGCCAAGGCCGGGCTCACCGGGTCCGAGGAAAACGAACTGTTCCAGCTGCTCCTCGAGGAACGGCGCCTGGTGCGGATCAAGGAGTCGCTTTTCTTCCACGCTGAAATTCTGAAAATGATCGAAGACAAGCTGGTCGCCTTGCTCAAGCAGAAGAAGGAGGTCGGCCCGGCGGACGTGAAGGATCTGCTTGGGATTTCCCGGAAGTACGCCATCCCCTTGATGGAGTACTTCGACGGTCAGCGGGTCACGACGCGGGTGGGGGACAAGCGGGTCCTCCGCGGCTCCGGCTAGCCGGCTTTCGAGCGCGGGCTTGGCCCCCCTCCGAGGTAATTGTCGTTGACACCGGGCAAGGGGGAGCGTAACGTAAAGGTGCGTCGGGGAATGGAAAGGGGTTGAGGCTATGTTTGGGCTGGGATACCAAGAGCTGCTTCTGATCCTCTTGATCGTGCTGATCCTTTTCGGGGCTCAGCGCTTGCCCGACCTGGCGCGCTCCCTCGGCTCCAGCGTTAAAGAGTTCAAGAAGGGCGTCGTGGAAGTGAAGGACGAGGGAACCTCTCAAGCCAAGAAGGAAGAGGAGAAGAAGGCCTAGGCCTCGGCTCCCCGTCGCTGGAATACGAGAGACGCAGCATGCGCTCCGGTCTCCTGGTCCTGAGCGTCCTGGCGATCTTCCTTGCCCCGTCCTGGTCCCTGGCCCAGGTCTACCGCTGGGTCGACCCGCAAGGCCGCGTCCACTACTCCGAGGGGCTGGACAGCGTCCCGAGCCAGTTTCGCTCCACCGCCAAGCCGATGGACTTCCCCAAGTCCCCGCCACCGGCGCCGGAACCGCCCGAGTCTGAGAAGAAGCCGGCAACCTCTGGCGAACCCGGCGCGAAGCCGGCCGGAGACAAGCCTGCCACCCCTCCCGCGCCCGAGAAGCCGAAGGGACCCGCCGGCTGAACCGATGAGACGGCTTGGGTCCCTCCTGATGGTCCTCGCCATCCTGGCGGGGCCGGCCAGCACCCAAGCCCAGATGTTCCGATGGACCGACGAGCGCGGTCGCGTTTATTACTCCGAGGGCCTCGATAGCGTCCCGGAGCGGTTTCGCCCGACGGCCAAGCCGCTCCTCTACCCGACCGCGCCGCCGCCCTCCGAGCCGCTCAAGCCGGCGGCGCGGCCCGGCATCACGAAAATCCCGTTCAAGCCGGGCTCTCCCATTGTGGTCAATGCCAAGGTCAACGGCGGCGGGCCGGTGGCGCTGATGCTCGACACCGGCGCTGACACCAGCGTGATCGCGCCGCTGGCCCTCTGGCGGCTGGGGATCTCCACCTGGTTCGCCCCGCGGGCCGATGTTCGCGGGGCCACGGGAACCACGCGCGCCGACGTCGTGCAGGTCCAGTCTATCGAGGTGGGTGACGCGAAGGCCGGGCCGCTGGTCGTCATCGCCCATGACATCGAGTTTCAGAACGCGGATGGCCTCCTCGGAAGGGACTTCCTGAACCACTTCAACGTCAATATCGACACCACGGCCGGCATGGTCATCCTGTCTCCCCGCTGATCCCCGGCGCCGTCCTGGTCGTCCTGGTCCGTTTCCTTGACGCTTGGCGTTCTTTGGTGCTAGCATCGGTGCTTACTATCTGCTTGATTTCCCAGGAAGTGCATGGACTATAAGGCCACCCTGAACCTCCCGAAGACCGACTTCCCCATGAAGGCATCCCTCACCCGGATGGAGCCGGAAATGCTTCGCAGCTGGGAGGCCAGTGACATCTACGCCCGGCTGCGGCAGGTCTCGGCGGGCCGGCCGCTCTGGATCCTCCACGACGGTCCCCCCTACGCCAACGGCCACATCCACATGGGCACGGCGCTCAACAAGATCCTGAAGGACATCATCGTCAAGTCTCGCTCCATGCTCGGCGCCAACGCCGTGTACGTTCCCGGGTGGGACTGCCACGGCCTGCCCATCGAGCACCAGGTCGACAAGGAGCTGGGGCTCGACAAGGCCAGCGTGGACGTGCGCCACGCCATGGACCCGGTGGAGAAGCGGCGCCGCTGCCGCGAGTACGCGCTCCGTTTCATCGACATCCAG
>JACQWA010000060.1 GCA_016209425.1 Candidatus Rokuibacteriota bacterium | reverse complement strand
GTTCAAGACCTTCATGGGCCCGGTGGAGGAGGACGCGGCACTCACCTACCTCCGCCCCGAGACCGCCCAGGGGATTTTTGTGAACTTCGACAACGTGCTCCAGGCCACGCGGCTGAAGCTTCCGTTCGGCATCGCCCAGATCGGCAAGAGCTTCCGCAACGAGATCACCCCGGGCAACTTCATCTTCCGGTCGCGCGAGTTCGAAATGATGGAGATCGAGTACTTCGTAAACCCGCGGGACACGGTGGACGGACGGCCCGCGGATGAATACTGGCACGAGCGCTGGATTGAGGAGTCCCTGGCGTGGTTCAGGCGCTACGGCATCCGGGACGAGAACCTCCGGCTGCGCGAGCACGGCAAGGACGAGCTATCACACTATTCCAAACGGACGGCCGACATCGAGTACCGCTTCCCCATGGGCTGGAGCGAGCTCATGGGCATCGCCAATAGGACGGACTTCGACCTGAAGCAGCACGCCAAGTTCAGCGGGAAATCGCTCACGTATTTCGACGAAGAGCGGAAGGAGCACATCGTGCCCTACGTCATCGAGCCGTCGGTCGGGGTAGACCGGGCCCTTCTCGCGTTCCTCATCGACGCCTACCTAGAGGAGCAGGTCCGGGGTGAAAAGCGCGTGGTCCTGCGCCTGCACCCCGAGCTGGCGCCGATCAAGGTCGCCGTGCTCCCGCTGCTCAAGAAGCGGGACGAGATCGTGGCCACGGCCCGCGCGATTCGGACCGAGCTGGCCGGGCGCTGGGTTACGGTGTACGACGAGACCGCGGCGATCGGTCGGCTGTATCGCCGGCAGGACGAGGTGGGTACGCCCTACTGCGTCACGGTGGACGTCCAGACGGTCGGCGACCCGGAGAAGGGCGAGGCGGGAGACCAGCGGGTCACAATCCGCGATCGGGACTCGATGGGGCAGATTCGGGTGCCCATCGGCGAGCTCGCGTCTGTGTTTGAGCGTCTCTTCGCGGCGGACGCTTGGGGTTCTGTCGCCGCTCGCTTCCCGGTCGTAAAGGCCTGACGCGAGCCTCCTTGGCGGGCACCCCGGGCACCCACCGAAGCTGGGTCGTGCGGCTGGGTCGTCAGTTTATGGGCGGGCCGCACGTGAGGCGCGGCTGGGTGCCGCGCACGAAGGCCATCAGCACCGGGTGTGCGCAGATCCCCGCGGAATCCATGTCCGCGGGGACCAGGACCACGCGCTCGGGCACCGGGAACTCCTCCGGGGGGATCCCCGCCAGCACCTTTCCCATGTAGTCCACCCAGATCGGTGCCGCGACCCGCGATCCGGTCTCGTCGCGGCCGAGGCTGCGCGGTTTGTCGTAGCCGACCCAAACCCCGGTCACGAGCTTCGGCGTGAACCCGATGAACCACGCGTTGGAGTAGTCGTTGGTCGTCCCGGTCTTGGCGGCGATGGGGTGACGGAGCGACCTGGCTGCCACGCCCGTGCCGCGCTGCACGACGCCGCGGAGCATGTGGGTCATGACATAGGCAATCTCGGGGGAGAGCGCCTCCCGGCCCTGCGGGATGTTCTCATCGAGGAGTTTCCCCTGGGCGTCCGTGACGTAGCGGATCCCGGTGTGCGGCACCCAGACCCCCTGGTTGGCGAGCGTGCCGTAGGCCGAGGTCAGCTCGAGGAGGGTCAGGTCCGAGCTCCCGAGCGCGATGGTGAGGTCATCGTTCAGGGGGCTTTGAACTCCGAGTCGCCGCGCCACCTCGACGGTGCGGTTGATCCCGATCCGCTCCTGCACCTTGACCGTCACCACGTTGATCGACTCCTCGACCGCCTGTTGGAGGGTGGTGATGCCGCGGAACTTCCTGTCGTAGTTATCCGGCTTCCACGGGTTCCCATTCTGGCCGACGGGATAGGTGACGGGCGAGTCCTCGATCGTCGTGGCCGCGGTGAGGCCCGATTCGAGGGCGGCGACGTACACGAAAGGCTTGAAGGCCGAGCCCGGTTGGCGCCGGGCCTGGACCGCCCGGTTGAATTCGCTCCGGAGGAAGTCGTATCCCCCCACCATCGCCTTGATGGATCCCGTCTGGGGATCGATCGTCAGGATCGCCCCCTCGGGGTGCTCCGAGCCGATCCTCCCGGGCTTCCCCCTGGCGGCGGTCGAGGCCGCGCTTCGGGTCTCCAGGGTCTTGAGCCCCTCGCGGAGGGCCTGCTCGGCCTGAAGTTGCATGGTGGGGTTGAGGGTGGAGTAGACTTGGAGCCCGCCCTTGAAGACCATGTCGGCGCCGTACTTCGCCTCCAGGAGCTGCTGGATATATTCGGCGAAGTACTGCCCGGTGCTTCGTCGCCGCTCGGGCGGAACCAGGGCGAGGTCCGCGGCGTTGGCGCGCGCGGCCTGGGGCTTGGTCAGCGCGCCGATCTCCACCATCCGGTTCAGCACGTGGGCGCGGCGCCGCCTTGCCTGCTCCGGGTGGTCGAAGGGAGAGTAGGTCGAGGGCGCCCGCGGAAGGGCCGCGAGGAGGGCGGACTCCAGCAGGGCCAGCTCGGAGACCGATTTCCCAAAGTAGGTCCGCGCCGCCGCCTCCACGCCGAAGGCCCCGTGGCCGAAGTAGATCTGATTCAGGTACATCTCAAGGATGCGGTCCTTGGAGTAGCGCCGCTCCAACTCCAGGGCGAGAAACGCCTCCTTGAGCTTCCGGTCGAGGCTCTTGTCGGGCGTGAGGAAGAGCACCTTGGCCAGCTGCTGGGTGATGGTGCTGCCGCCTTCGACGATGCGGCCCCGACGGAAATTCTGATACACGGCCCGCGCGATCCCCATGGGGTCCACGCCCCAATGCGAGTAGAAGCGCGCGTCCTCCACCGCCAGGACCGCGTCCCGGAGGGAACTGGGGATCTGGGCCAGCGGGACAAAGATCCGGCGCTCGACGTGGAATTCCGTGAACGGCTCGTCGTTGTCGTCATAGACCTTCGACCCCAACAGCGGCTGGAGGGTTTCGAGCGCCGTCACCGACGGGAGCGACCGGGGGAGGACCGTGAATGCCCAGAGAGCCGACACGCCCACCGTGAAGGTTCCCATCAGGAAGAGCAGGCCCAGGACGACCGCGAATCGCCGGAACCATCCGCGCCGCCGCCGGTTCGGCACGGCGTTGCCCCTTCTCTCGCCAGCCATACGCGCTCATTATACCGGGCGGAAGGTGCTCCGGACAGCCCCCCTTGCCCACGGCAACCCTGTATGATACAAACACCCTGCTCGTGAGGCCCCGATGACCGTCAATGACCAGCTCTCCGTCATTCGCCGCGGCACGGCGGAGATCGTCATGGAGTCGGAGCTCCGCGCCAAGCTGGAGCGCTCGCTCCAGTCCGGCGTCCCCCTCAGGGTGAAGCTCGGCCTGGATCCCACCGCCCCCGACCTCCACTTGGGCCACACCGTCGTTCTCCAGAAGCTGAAGGATTTCCAGACCTTGGGTCACCAGGCGATCATCGTCATCGGTGACTTCACGGGGATGATCGGAGATCCTTCCGGCCGTTCGGAGACTCGCCGCCCGCTGACGCGGGCGGAGATCGAGGCCAACGCCGAGACCTATCGGAGCCAGTTGGGGAAGATCCTCGACATGGGGCGCACGCGGGTGGAGTTCAATTCCTCCTGGCTCGCCCCCCTGAAGCTCGAGGATCTGATCCGCTTGACCGCCACCTTCACGGTGGCCCAGATGCTCCAGCGCGACGACTTCGCCGCCCGCCACGCGGCTCAGCGACCCATCAGTCTGCATGAGTTCCTCTACCCGATCTGCCAGGCCTACGACTCGGTGGCCCTGGGCGCCGACGTGGAGCTGGGTGGAACGGACCAAACGTTCAACCTCCTGGTGGGGCGCGACCTCCAGCGGGGGATGGGCCAGGAGCCCCAGGTGGCTGTGACCGTCCCGATCCTGGAGGGGCTGGACGGGACCCAGAAAATGTCCAAGAGCCTCGGGAACTACGTCGGGATCACCGAGCCCCCCGGCGAGATCTACGGCAAGCTGATGTCCATCCCCGATTCGCTCATGCTTCGCTACCTCACGCTGGTCACGCGGCTCGCCGAGGTCGAGATCCGGGAAATCGCCCAGGCTCTGGCAGCCGGGGACCTTCATCCCATGGAGGCCAAGAAGCGCCTGGCTCGAGCGGTGGTGGCCCAGTACCACGGAGAAGCGGCAGCGGCGGAGTCGGCCCAAGAGTTCGCTCGAGTTCACCAGGAGCGGGCGCTGCCCGAAGAGGTCCCCTTTAAGGAGATTCCGGCTCCGCCGGGGACCCGGGGGGAGGAAGTTCCCCTCGTGGGGCTGCTGACCGCGGCGGGGCTGGTCGGGTCCAGCAGCGAGGCCCGCCGGCTGGTCCAGCAGGGGGGGATTTACGTTGATGGGGAGCGGGTGAGCGATCCACTGCTCAGGCTCAAGGTTTCCCCGGGCGGGAAAGGGGTCCTCCTTCAGGTCGGGCGACGAAAATTCCTGCGGGTCCGGGTCACCCCACCCGCGGGCGACTCGAGGTCCGGCTAGTTCGGAGACGCTGTTTTAGCTTCGGAGTGGGGAACGGCGGTTGGCTGAATCCCCCGGGCGGTAATTGTGATCTAAATAATGAAGATCGTCAGCCGGGGGTCGCGCAGAAATCCCTTGACAGCGCGGCGCCCAATCGGTAGTGTTAGTGATTGCCCATCGCCATGGTGGGCGTTGACAGCGGCAGTCGGTAGTTCACCCTGCTGGTCTGGTTCAAGTGTAGGGGGTCTATCCCCGCCGTTCTTTGACAATCGCATATGCTACTGGCTCACCGACAAGGTGTGAGCATCCGCTTCTGAGTTTTCCTTGCGCTCAATCCGGTGCAATGGGTTTGGGCTTTGGGAGACCAGGATTTTCTCTTGGCGAGTTTGATCCTGGCTCAGAGCGAACGCTGGCGGCGTACCTAACACATGCAAGTCGAGCGAGGGTCGCGGCGTGAGCAATCATGTCGCGATCCGAGCGGCGAACGGGTGAGTAACACGTGGGTAACCTGCCCTCGAGTCCGGGATACCCCCTCGAAAGGGGGGCTAATACTGGATACGTTC
>JACQWA010000059.1 GCA_016209425.1 Candidatus Rokuibacteriota bacterium | reverse complement strand
TCGCTCTTGACAGTGGAAGTCATATCAACGCCGGCGCTCAGCGGCCGGGACAGCTGGCCGCTGAAGCGGCTTGTTAGACGGCGCGGCAACACGGTACAATAAAATGCATGAAGATCACCATCGATCTTTCGGCTGCTCAAGCTGAGAGGCTGCGCCAGGAGGCGGAACGCCTCGGTCTTGCGCCGGAGGATCTCGCCCGGGCCGCCCTCGCAGACCTGCTGGTAACCCGAGACGATGATTTCAGGGTGGCCGCCGAGCGGGTGCTGCGAAAGAACGAGGAACTGTACCGGCGTCTCGCTTGATGCGGTATCTCACGTTGGGGGAGGTCGTTGAACTTCACCGCCTCGTCCTCGACGCAACCGGTGGCGCCCCCGGGATTCGCGATTTGGGCGCGCTTGAGTCTGCCACCGCCCAGCCCAAGGCCACCTTCGGTGACATCGATCTTTACCCGACGCTGATTGAGAAGGCAGCAGCGCTTTGCTTCGCCCTGGTTCAAGGCCACCCGTTTGTCGATGGCAACAAGCGCCTGGGTCATGCTGCCATGGAAACCTTCCTGGTTCTCAACGGTACCGAGATCGTTGCCCCTGTAGATGAAGAAGAGCGCCTCATGCTCGATCTCGCGGCCGGCCGGATCAGTCGCGGCCACCTGACCGAGTGGCTCCGTCAGCACATCAAATCGCCCGCCTGATCTTAGCCGCCGAACGCTCACGCTCAGCGGCCGGGGCGAGCAACGCGAGCCCCGGTCGGCTGTAGCGTGGGGTTGGGCGGCCGCTCATAATCGCGCGGCGAACGACTGCCACGGCTCCGGCACGCCCTTGAGATCGCGGGTGCCTCGATCGACGAACGCGATACCCGAACCGACAACCAGATCCTTGACCGTTCGAGACACGAGGATCTCGCTCGGTTCTGCGAGGGCCGCAATCCTCGCGCCGATGTGAACGGCCATGCCAGATACGCGATCACCTTTGGCTTCCATTTCCCCGGTATGGACGCCGGCCCGCAACTCCAGTTGCAAAGGGCGGATCACTTCGCGAATGGTTGCCGCACAGCGGATGGCGCGCCCCGGTCCGGTGAAGACGGCAAAAACGCCATCCCCAGCAATATCGATTACCCGTCCGTTGTGGCGAAGAATCTCAGCACGCACTTGCTCGTGGTATCTCTCAAGGACCTCCGCCCAGCACCGATCCCCGACCACTGCCGCTTTCTGGGTGGAGCCCACAATGTCGGTGAACAGGACCGTGGCAAGAATGCGGCTCGTCTCGGGCTCCAGCCGGGTACCGGTCAGGAATTCATGAATCAGACTTGCGACGGTATCGCCGTTCTCACGGAAGAAGAGGTGATCGCTACCACCGAGTTCGACGAGGCGGGCGCCAGGAATGTTGGCTGCTAAATAGTGTCCGTGGTCGATTGGGACGAGTCGGTCGCCCGATACATGAAGAACAAGAGTGGGGACGTTGATTACGGGAAGAATTGCCCGGATGTCAGTTTGGAACATGATCCGATGGAGGCTAACGGCCGCGGAAGGGGTTGCGGCCAAACGCTCCATGCGGGCGACCGAACGACGCCATTGCGAGTCGCTGCGAAGACTTGGCGCGAGGCGTTCCAGCATAAGCGGCGTCGACTCCGAACCCCACCGCTCCCTGACTGTCCGCAGGGAGGTTTCAAGGACGGTTTCGGGGTATCCGAGTGGATAGCCCGCTGCAGCCACCAAGCGGGCCCAGGTTCCGTAGAGAATAAGGGCGTCGGTCCGCTGAGGGTAGCTCGCGGCAAACATAGCTGCCACGGGCCCTCCGTCCGCTGTGCCAAACACCGCGGCCTTCTGAAGCCCGATGGCGTCCATAACGGCGACGACATCTTCTGCGCGCTGCTCTAGCGTTGACCGCTCTCCTGCTGGCAGGCGATCGGAAAGGCCAGTGCCCAGCTTGTCGAACAACGCGACACGAGTGAATCCGGCGAGGCGTCGAAAAAACTGAGCGAAGTCCGATATCGCCCACGTTGTCTCGATATGGTTCAAGAGTCCTGGGACATGAACGATCGCAGCAGGTCCTTCACCGAAGGCCTGATATGCGATGCTCGCGACTCCCGACGCGGCGTAGCGAATCTCAGGGGGCTCGTTCATCATCCCGACCGGCGGCAAACTCGATTGGAGTCGTCCGCCCCACGCCCGCGTTCACCGGCCGCGAGCGAGCAACGCGGGCGAGCGGTCCGGTGGAACGCGATGTTGGGCGATGGTTCAAAGGACGAGGTCTTCGTGCCGAAAAGCGGCGGCTGTAATGGCGGGTCCGGAGGGCTTCGCGAACACGATCGAGGAAGCGCGGCGTGGGTGGCCCTGGCGGGGCAGTCTCGTGGACGACGTACATGGTGCCGGGCCGATGGCACTCCCCCACCGCCGCATACGAGAGAGGCGCGCCCGGTAGACCATGCCTCACGGGCCACAGGCAAGGGTGTCTCCGAACAAAGACACCTTCGGGTGACGATGCGAGGGTTGAGACCGGCCCTTTCATGCGCGGCCTCCCGAGCCCAGGGCCGGGAAGGTCAGGATGAAGGTTGTCCCCTTGCCCGGCTGGGACTGGACGTCGATGGTCCCCTCGTGTTCCCGGACGATCCCGTAGCTGACGGAGAGCCCGAGGCCGGTTCCGTCGGCCTTGGTGGTATAGAAGGGATCGAAGATCCGCGGC
This sequence comes from Candidatus Rokuibacteriota bacterium, assembly GCA_016209425.1. Taxonomy (GTDB): domain Bacteria; phylum Methylomirabilota; class Methylomirabilia; order Rokubacteriales; family CSP1-6; genus JACQWA01. The sequence continues at coordinate 4,202 of JACQWA010000059.1, read as the reverse complement.
AGATGCTCCAGGGGAATCCCCGGCCCGTCGTCGGCCACGATGAGCCGCAGCCACCCCGGCCGGCCGGGCGCGGTGCCGGTCTCGATCCGGATCTCCCCCCCGCTGACCATCGCATCCCGGGCGTTCGTCAGGAGGTTCAGGATGACCTGCTGGAGCGCATTGGGATCCCCTTCCATCGGCGGAAGGTCCGGCGCCAGCGACCGCCGCACCGTAATCCCCTCTTTGGTGACCTGCTTCTCCAGGAGGAGCAGCGTTTCTTCCACGACGTGGTTGAGGTCGAGCGCGCTCCAGTCTCCCGGGGACTGACGGGCGAAGGAGAGGAGCCCCCGGGCGATCCGCGCGACCCGCTGCGAGTGCCGGTGGAGGACCTGGAGGTCCTCCAGGACCTGGGCGGGCAGCCGGTGCCCCTCGGCCTCCTGGAGCATCAGCTCGACCCGGGAGGAGATGATGCCGATGGGGTTGTTCAGCTCGTGGGCGAGCCCGGCCGAGAGGGTCCCGAGGGCGGCCAGCTTTTCCGTCTGACGGGCGGAGCGCTCCAGCCCCACCGCTTCGGTGATGTCTTCGACGAGGATCACGGCCCCGGACGGGAGCTGGTTCTCCCTGAGCAGGTTCCCCTTCATGTTGAGGATGACACGGCCCTTCCTGAGCGTCTCGTGCTCGACCCCTTCCAGCGTGAACTCCTCGATCTCGCCGCGGAGCAGCCGCTCGATCGGCTCGGCCAGCCCCTCGCGTTTCATGTTCGGGAAGAGGTCCAGCCAGGGTTTGCCGAGCACCTCCTCCGCCCTGACGTCGTAGCGCGTCTCCAGGGCGCGGTTCCACGCCACCAGGCGGCCCTCGCGATCCAGGACGACGAGCCCGTCTCTCAGGCTCTCCACCACGTTGCTGATGAATTGTTCCCGCGCCTGGACCTCCCGGTTCAGGGTCGCCACCTCCAGCCGCTCCCGCTCCTCGATCTCGGCCAGGATCCCGACGGCCATGGCGGTCCCGATCAGCACCGCGACTCGGATGGCATAGTCGGCCCACCCATGGTGGTTGAAGGTCGACAAGCAGACCAGGAGGTAGGCGACCGAGGCTCCCACCGCCACCGCCATCCCCCGCCGCATCCCGTAGTAGTAGGACTGGAGCCCGGCGATCAGGAGCAGGGCGAGGAAGAGCGTGCTCTGGATCCCGCCCGAGAGGTGGATCAACAGGAGCGCGAAGGCCAGGTCGATCAGGAGGACGGGGAGATTGAGGCGGAGCGTCTCCCGAGGGCGGACCCAGATGAGGACGTAGAGGAGGAGGCTGTACGCGGCAAACGCGGCGATCGTCAGGGCAAAGGCCTTCCAGCCCGGGTGGGCAGGAGGCGTCAGAGCCAGCCAGACGAAGGCCGCGATGACCGCCAGGCCTCTCAGGAGCGGCAGCGCGAGAAACCGCGGGCCCCCGAGACGCCGGGAGAATTCCCGAAGCCACTCGATCCCGCGCGGCTCAGTCACGTCGTCCCCCGCCGAAAAAAAGACGGCCCCGGAAAACCCCCCGGGGCCCCCACCCCGCGCTCGCCCATCGCTCGTCCTGCCGGTCCACGCGCCTGATCCCGATACCGGCACGCTATGATACCACGGCCAGAACGAATTCTCCTATGCTCGGAGCCTTGCGCGATCAGCGGATGAAAGCCGAGAAGGCGTCGGAGAACACCCCAGGGCCGGCCTCCCGCTAACCCCTCTCCCGGCGGAGGGCCTCTCCCTGGGCCCGTAGGGCCCAGATCCAATCGAGCTTGGCCTTCACCGGCGCCGCGCCCGCGGCCTGCGCCTGTCGGGCATGCTCCAGTGCCCGTTCGGCCGACGCGGACAGCTCCCGGAGGAGGCTTCGAAGCTCCCGCTCCAGGAGCCGCCGGCTCTCGACCACCCGGTCCACGAAGTCGTTCTTGATCCGCGCGCTGTTCACCTCGAGGAGCCGCTCGAGATAGCGGCCGGCATCGCGCTCGATGGCCCGCAGCCGCCGCGCGCGCACGACCACGAGGTCGAGGATCCACTTCCCCACGGACGCGGGTACCACGGCGAGCATCTCGGTCGGGTGGAAGCGGCTCTTCGCCTTGAAGCCGGCCTCGGGGGTCAGGCGGGGGAGCCTCTCCAGACCTGGGACGGCAGCCAGCCTCTCCTGAAACTGATTGACCAGTTCCACAAATCGCTCCGTCGCCTCGCGATAGAGCGCCTCTGCCTGTGGCTCCTGCTCCTGCCGCCAGCGGCGAAGCCACCGATTCGCGACTTCGATGGCATGGCCGATGGCCCGTTGGCGAAGGGCGGCACCCGTGGCCCGCTCCACGCCGATGGTGCCATGGAGGTCGCGCAACGCGTCGGGAAGAACACGATGGAAGAACCGGTCCCGCTCTTCCGTGAACCTCCGAGAGAGCCCCTCCTGAACGGCCGTGAGGCGATGGGCTAGCTCCTCCAGGGATCGCTCCCCGTCAGCCACCGCGCGGCGGAGTGCCTCCACCCGCGCCTCCGATTCCTCGATCGGCCGCAGGAGGGCGGCGTGCTGCTCATCGAGCTCGCGGAGCAGCCGCTCGATCAGGTCCGTCACCCCCCGCGTCGCTGCCGACCTGACCAGGTCGGCGCCTGACTGCTCGGCCAGCGACACCAGCCGATCGACGAGGGCGTCCCAGTCCCGCGGTGGCCCGGTCCCGGCGAGGCGGTCGGTTGCGCTGACCTGAAGGACGGGGCCCACAGGCCGACCCAACCTCTCCCCAAAGACCCGCTCCGTGAAGCGGATGGCCTCAGCGCGGTCGTCATCCGGCTGGCGGTCGGCCTTGTTCAAGATGAAGATCAGGTCGTCAACCTCCCCGGCGACCTCTTGGACGAGCGCCAGCTCTTCCCCCGAGATGGGCGGGTCGGCGCCGAGGACCACTAGCGCCGCGTCGATGTGGGGAACGAAGGCGCGTGTGGCCGCGGTGCTGGCTGCGGAGATCGAGCCGAGTCCGGGCGTATCGACCAGGCACATCCCGGACTCGAGCAATGGGCTGGAGACAAAGACCTCGACGCCGGTGATACCCTTTTCATTGCCGGGGTTCTGCTCCTCCGAGACGTAGCTCGAGAGGGCGTGCGGGTCGCACTCCTGCCAGTCTCCGGCGAGAAAGCGGACTCGCGCCGCCAACCGCTCGCCGTATCGAACGACGGTGACGGCCGCGGTGATCGGAACGACCCCGGTCGGCAGGACGGACTCACCTACCAGGGCGTTCACCAAAGCGGACTTTCCCCGCTTGAACTGGCCGACGCAAACCACGTAGAAGCGACCCTCGGCCACCCGCTCCGCCAACGAGTCTGCTTCGGCGGCCAGCGCCGGCGAGCCCGCCTCGGTTGCAAGGCGCGAGAGGATCCGCAGCCTGCCACCACCGTCGAAGCTAGACATCGTCGGCCTCGGCGATCAGGCGGGGCTCCGCCGGGGCGACTCCCGGGGCAGGCGGATGCGCCGGAGAGAAGAATCGCTGGGCGATGACGGTGGGGATCACCGCGCTCGCCACCACCACGGTCACCAATACCGAGAACTGGGCCCGGTCGATGAGCCCGGCGTTGAGGCCGTAGAGGGAAGAGATCGTCCCGAACGTGAGCCCCGTGGACATGAGGAGCGTCGTGTACAGGGCGTCCGCCGGCACGTAGCGGCGAGCCAGGGGAAAGACCCCGAGGAACTTGGTGACCTGCTTGACCCCCAGGAGGAGGAGCAGGAGGCCGAAGTTGGCCCACACGAGGGCCAGCGAGACGTTCATCCCGCCCTTCAGAAAGAAGAACGGCGTCAGGAGGGCGAAGGCCACCACGCGGAAGCGCCGCTGGAGCTCCCGATGCAAGTGGAAGATCCGGGCCAGCGCGAGGCCGAGCACGAAGGCGGGCAGGACGGCGTGGCTCTGGGCGCGCTCGGCGAAGAACATGAGGACCAAGAGCGCGGCGAACGCCCCCTTGATCTCCGGCTCGATGACCCGGTCCCCGTAGCGGGAGAAGAACCACGGTTGAAGCGCCCGCATCGCCCAGATGACGAAGGCGGAAACGGCCACGAACGGCACGAGCCACCAGGTGGGCCGGATGAAGAGCGCGGCCAGGGCGGAGGCGGTCCCGAAGTCCGTCACGAAGGTGGCCGCCATGATGAACTTGCCGATCGGCGCGTGGGTGAGTCCCGTCTCCACCAGCACCGCGTAGACCACGGCGAGGGAGGTGGTCGAGAGGGCAACCCCGGCGATC
>JACQWA010000030.1 GCA_016209425.1 Candidatus Rokuibacteriota bacterium | reverse complement strand
GTCCTGGGCTGGGTGGCGGGGGAGATGATCGTCAAAGACAAGATCGTCCACGGCTGGATCGAGCCGTGGGCCGGCCTCCTCCATTACGGGGTCTCCGCCGTGCTGGGCGTGGGGTTGACCATCCTCGGCTGGTGGCTGGCCCGCCGCGCCCAGGGGAGCGTTGCGGAAGCCGTCGGGACAGCGGAGGCGAGGGAATAGCCGTGGAGCTTCCCGACCTCGAACCCGTCAAGAGTACGCGCATCTACGCGGAGATCGTCCGCCAGGTCAAGGCGCTGATCTCCGAGGGGCGCCTCAAGTCCGGCGATCAGCTGCCTCCGGAGCGCGACCTGGCGGATCAGTTCAGGGTCAGTCGAACTTCCGTCCTCGAGGCCCTTCGGACCCTGGAGAGCCTGGGACTCGTCGAGATCCGCCCGGGCGAAGGGACCTTCGTCCGCGAGGTCTCCGTGGAGTCCCTGATCGAGCCGCTGGCACAGGTCATCCTCTCGCAGCGGGAGGCTGTCGGCGAGCTGTTCGAGGCCCGGCGGCTCCTGGAGCCCGCCATCGCAGGGCTCGCGGCCCGGCGTGCCACCCACGATGACATCGAAGAGATGGAGCGCATCCTGGACGAGCAGGCCAAGGAGGTCGCCGCCGGCCGCACCGGCCTGGTCCAGGACGCTGCCTTCCACGCCGCGATCGCCCAATCCGTCCGCAACCGGGCGATCACGCGGCTCGTCAACGCGCTGGTGGATCTCCTGACCCAGAGTCGGGAGGAATCGCTTCAGACGCCCGGCCGGCCGACCCGCTCCCACGCGGACCACCGGCGAATCCTCGATGCGATCCGTCGGCGGAACGAGGGCGAAGCCCACACGGCGATGCTCGACCATCTGGTGGCGGTGGAAGCCCTAGTCACGGGTCGGAGCGGCGAGGAAGCCCGGTCCGGCGCCGCGGCGAAGCGGAAAAAGCTGTCGCCCGGACGGGAATCTCCTTGACAGCTCCTCGCGATTTTTGCTAGATTAATCGAACGTTTCCCTTCATCCCCGAACGTCGGATACTCGAAGCCCGAAGACGGCGGAGCCCCTCACTGAGGAGATCGGAAGCGATGGCCAAGCACGTGTACTTCTTTGGGGGCGGAAAGGCGGAGGGCTCCGCCCAGATGCGGAACCTGTTGGGGGGAAAGGGATGCGACCTCGCCGAAATGACGAATCTCGGGATCCCGGTCCCTCCCGGGTTCACCATCACGACCGAGGCATGCGTTGAGTACTTTAATCGGGAGAGGCGCTATCCGGACGGCTTGTGGGACGAGGTGCGGACCAATCTCGGACGCCTGGAGTCCGCGATCAATCTGCGCTTCGGGGACCCGGAGCGTCCGCTCCTGGTGTCCGTCCGCTCGGGGGCGCGCGTGTCCATGCCGGGCATGATGGATACCGTGCTGAACCTCGGGCTGACCGACCAGACGGCGATCGGGCTGGCCCGCAGGACCCGGAACCCTCGCTTCGCCTGGGACTGCTACCGGCGCTTCATCACCATGTTCGGTGACGTCGTTCTGGGGATCCCGCGGCAGGCCTTCGAGCACCTTCTTGACGAGACCAAGGCCCGGGCTCGCGTGAAGACCGACGCAGAGGTGCCCGCCGACGCCCTCCAGGATCTCGTGGCTCGCGACAGAGCGCTGGTTGAGGAAAAGACGGGAAGGGTGTTCCCCCAGGATCCGCTGGAGCAGCTTCGTCTGGCCATCGACGCCGTGTTCAATTCGTGGAACAACCCTCGGGCGGTCACCTACCGGAAGATCCACGGGATTCCCCACGACTGGGGGACCGCGGTGACCGTGATGGCGATGGTCTTCGGGAACCTGGGGGACAATTCCGGGACGGGCGTGGCCTTCACCCGAGACCCCGCGACCGGCGAGAAGCGCTTCTTCGGCGAGTTCCTGGTCAACGCCCAGGGCGAGGATGTCGTGGCGGGCATCCGCACCCCCGAGCTGATCACCGCGCTCGAGAAACGGGCGCCGAAGGTCTACGACGAGCTGGTGAAGATCAAGGACCGGCTCGAGCGCCACTACCGGGACATGCAGGACATCGAGTTCACCGTCCAGGATGGAACCCTCTATCTGCTCCAGACGCGGGCGGGGAAACGAACGGCGGCCGCTGCCGTGAAGATTGCCGTGGACATGGCGGCGCACGAGGAGCTGATCGACAGAGAGACCGCGCTTCTCAGGGTCGATCCGCGCGTTCTCAACCAGCTCTTGCATCCGGTGTTCGACGCCACGGACAAAGCGCGCGCGATCAGCAAGGGACGTCTGCTGGCCAAGGGACTCCCTGCGGCACCGGGCGCCGCCGTTGGGCGAGTCGTCTTCGAGGCGGATCGCGCCGTGGAGTGGGCGAAGGGAGGGCAGAAGGTTATTCTCGTTCGGTCCGAGACCTCGCCCGAGGACGTGGCGGGCATGTACGCCGCGGAGGGCATCCTGACGTCGCGCGGCGGTCTCACGTCTCACGCGGCGGTGGTCGCCCGGGGAATGGGAAAATGCTGCGTCGTGGGCGCCGGCGACGTGTATGTGGACGAGGAGAGCCGCGCCTTCCAGGCCGGGCGGACGATCGTGCGCGAAGGCGACATCGTCTCCCTCGACGGCGACACGGGCGAAGTCATTCTCGAGGCGATCCGGCTCATCCCGCCGTCCATCAGCGGGGAGCTGCAGGTGTTCCTGAAATGGGCCGACGAGATTCGCACGCTCGGCGTCCGGGCCAATGCGGACACCCCTGAAGATGCGCGGAAGGCGCGGCAGTTCGGCGCGGAGGGCATCGGCCTGGTCCGGACGGAGCACATGTTCTTTCAGGCGGAGCGCATTCCGATCGTCCGCGAGATGATCATGGCGGCGGATACCGCGGCGCGGCGCAAGGCGGTCGACAGGCTCCTGCCATTCCAGCGCGAGGACTTCATCGGCATCTTCCGGGCCATGGACGGGCTCCCGGTGACCATCCGCCTCCTCGATCCCCCGCTCCACGAGTTTTTGCCGCGTTTCACGGACCTGCTCGAAGAGCATACCCGCCTCGACGCGCTCGGGATCAACCCGGCGCGGGTAAAAGAGCTGGAAGAGGTGATGGCGAAGGTGCGGGTGCTGCAGGAGTTCAACCCGATGCTCGGGCATCGCGGGTGCCGCCTCGGCATCACGTTTCCGGAAATCTACGAGATGCAGGTGCGCGCGATCATGGAGGCGGCCTGTGCGGTGGCCAGGGAAGGCGTCACGGTCGAGCCGGAGATCATGATCCCGCTGACGGGCACCGTCGGCGAAATGAATCTCACGTACGAGATGAGCAAAACGGCTGCCGACGCGGTCATCTTCGAAACGGGAGTGAAGGTAAAGTATCTGATCGGAACGATGATCGAGGTGCCGCGGGCCGCTTTGGTGGCGGACCAGATCGCGCGGGAAGCGGAGTTCTTCTCGTTTGGCACCAACGACCTGACCCAGATGACGTTTGGCTATAGTCGGGACGACGTCGGGAAGTTCCTTCCCTATTACCTCGATCGGGGACTCGTGCCCGCCGACCCGTTCTCGGTCCTCGACCAGGAGGGCGTCGGCGAGCTGGTGAGGATCGGCATCGAGCGCGGGCGCAAGACCCGTCCAAGCTTGAAGGTCGGCATCTGCGGGGAGCACGGAGGAGAGCCCGCGTCGGTCGAGTTCTGCCATCGGGTGGGAATGACCTACGTCTCGTGTTCCCCGTTCATGCTTCCCATTGCCCGGCTCGCGGCGGCTCACGCCCGGATCAAGGAGCAGCGATCGCGGGAGGTGACCAATGCCTGATCTCCAGGGGGTATTCATCCCGGTCCCGACCCCTTTCCGGGGCGCGGAGCTCGCCGTCGAGCGCCTGCGGGCCAACCTGGTCCGCTGGAATGAGACGGCGCTGGCGGGTTACGTGGTGCTCGGGTCCACGGGAGAGTTTCCGCTGCTGACCGAATCGGAGAAGGATCGAGTTCTGGTGGCGGCCCGCGCGGGCATTCCGCGCGAGAAGTTCTTCATCGCCGGAACGGGGACCGAGTCCACGGAAGGCACGATCCGCCAAACCCGACGAGCCGCCGAGATCGGGGCCGACGTGGCGATCGTGATCACGCCCCATTACTACAAGAAGGCGCTCTCGCAAGGGGCGGCGCAGATCCGGCACTACCGTGCGGTCGCGGAGGCTTCGCCGATCCCCGTGATGATCTACAACTTTCCCCAGAACACCGGGATCAACTTGGAGCCGGAGACCGTGGCCCGGATCGCCGAGCATCCCAACGTGTGCGGGATCAAGGACTCCTCGGGAAACATTCCCCAGGCGGCGCAGATCATCCGCCACACGCCGAAATCGTTCCACGTGCTGGTAGGGGCGTCGGCGGCCCTGCTGCCGTCCCTCACGCTCGGCTCTTCGGGGGGAATTCTCGCGCTGGCGGTGATCGCGGCGCGGGAGCACTGCGAGATCTACACGTTGGCGCGGCAGGGGCGCTGGGACGAGGCGCGGGAACTTGCGCACCGCATGCTGCCCGTGGATGGCGGCGTCCACGGGCGGTACGGGATCGGAGGCCTCAAGGCGGCGTTGGACCTCCTGGGTTTCTACGGGGGCCCGTGTCGCGCCCCGCTGGGGACTCCGGACGGCGACGCGATCGAGGAAATCAAGGAGGTCCTGGCCGCATCCGGGCTTCTCTAGCAGTGGTCGGACCGAGGTAAGGAGGTAGTCTTCAGTGAAGCTGACAGGCGCGAGGATTTTTCTGGAGTGTCTGAAACGGGAAGGCGTTGATGTTGTGTTCGGGCTGCCGGGAGGAGCGGTCCTGCCGATTTATGATGCCCTCTACGACTTCCAGGGCCTTCGGCACATCCTGGTGCGCCAGGAGGCGGCGGCGGGTCACGCCGCGGAGGGATACGCCCGGACCACCGGAAAGGTCGGGGTGGCGCTTGTCACATCAGGCCCCGCCGCCACCAACCTGGTGACCGCGCTCCAGGACGCCTACATGGACTCGATTCCGATTGTGGCCTTCACCGGGCAGGTCCCGACCCACCTGATCGGCAACGATGCCTTTCAGGAGGCCGACAACGTCGGCATCACGCGGCCGTGCACGAAACACAACTTTCTCGTCAAGGACGGCAAGGACCTGGGCCCGATCGTCAAAGAGGCGTTCTACATCGCCGCCACCGGGCGGCCGGGGCCGGTCCACGTGGATCTGCCCAAGGACGTCCTCGTGAAGGAGTGGCCCTTCGAGTACCCGGACAGAATCCACCTGCGCTCGTACAATCCGACGTACGACGGACACCCTGGTCAGATCAAGAAGGCCGCCCGGGCGATCCTGAAGGCCAGGCGGCCCGTGCTGTATGTGGGTGGGGGCGCCATCTCGTCGAATGCGTCCGCGGAGCTTCAGCGCCTGGCCGAGCTCACCCAGATCCCGATCACGACGACCCTGATGGGGCTGGGCGCCTTTCCCTCTGAGCATCCGCTCTCCCTCGACATGCTCGGCATGCACGGGACCTACTACGCCAACATGGCGGTCCACAACTCCGATTGCCTGATCGCGGTGGGAGCGCGGTTCGACGACCGGGTGACCGGGAAGGTGGAGATGTTCGCCCCGCAGGCCGAGATCATCCACATCGACATCGACCCGTCCTCCATCTCCAAGAACATCCAGGTGCACATTCCCATCGTGGGTGACTGCCGCCGGGTCCTCGCCAAGCTGATCGAGGAGCTGGAAGGGGAGATCCGTGAGGGCGTCCCCTCGCTCGTCCGCGAGGCGCGGAAACAGTGGGCCGAGCAGATCGCGCAGTGGAAGGCGCAGTTCCCGCTCCGCTATGACTGGGACGATGAGGTCATCAAACCGCAGTACGTCATTCAGGAAATCTCCAACCTCACCCGGGGTGAAGCGCTGGTGGTCACGGGGGTGGGGCAGCACCAGATGTGGGCTGCCCAGTACTATCGGTTCAAGCACCCCCGGGCGTGGTGCACCTCGGGCGGCCTCGGTACCATGGGGTACGGGCTTCCCACCGCCCTGGGGGTGCAGGCGGCCCACCCCGACAAGCTCGTCGTCAACATCGATGGTGACGGCAGCTTCGTCATGAACAGCCAGGAGCTCGCCACGCTCTATGAGAACCGGCTCCCGGTGAAAACCGTGATCATCAACAACGGCTACCACGGTATGGTGCGCCAGTGGCAGGAGATCATCTACAAGGAGCGCTACTGCGCCATCGACCTCTCGGCGAGCCCGGACTTCGTCAAGCTGGCCGAGGCCTACGGCTGCGTAGGAATCCGCGCCACGAAGCCCAGCGAGGTGGTTCCCGCCCTGGAGAAGGCCTTCTCGACTCCTGGGCCGGTGGTCGTGGACATGATGGTCGACCGAGAGGAGAACGTGTTCCCCATGGTTCCCGCAGGGGGCGCGAACAAGGACATGATTCTCGAGCGCCCCGGCAAGGCGGTCAGAGAGAAGGCGGCCAGATCGCAGACCGGCTTTTAGCGGTTTTCGAGCGCCGGCTCCGCCGGCGCAATCGAAGGGGGAGGAATCGGAGGGGGCCGTCGAGGCCCCCTCCGAAAGAGCTATG